>NZ_CALMYY010000123.1 GCF_937873725.1 uncultured Dietzia sp. | reverse complement strand
CCCAGCTGCCCCTGCCGGGGTACGGCTTCTACTGGCTCGAACTGCGCCCCCCGGACGAGGCCCCGAAATGACGGGCATCCCCGCCGTGGACGAGGCGACCCTGACCGCGCTCCTCGCGGCCTGGCTGCCCGAGCAGCGGTGGTTCGCGGGCAAGGGCCGGGAGCTGTCCGGGGTGCGGATCGCCCGGCGGGCCGTGCTGCTCGACCACCCCGAGGTGCTGGTGGAACACCTGCTGGTCGACGTCCTGGCGGGCGGCCTGCCGCAGCGCTACCAGGTGCCGCTGGCTACCGCGCACGCCCTGCCCGACGACCGGCGGGCCTTCCCGCTCACCGCCGAGGGCGCCGACCCGGTGGTCTACGACGGCCTCCGGGACCCCCGGGGCACCGAGTCGCTCGTGACCCACCTCGCCGGGAGGGACGAGGTGGGGGGGCTGAGGTTCCGCCTGGTCGAGGGCGCCCCGGCCCCGGCCCCCGTCCGCGGGCGGCTCCTCGAGGGCGAGCAGTCCAACTCGTCACTGGTGTTCGGCGACGACCTCATGGTCAAGGTGTTCCGCCTGGTCCAGCCGGGCGTCAACCCCGACGTGGAACTCCACGCCGCGCTGGCCCGGCGGGACTGCCCGGCCGTCGCGGCGCTGCGGGGGTGGGTGGAACTGGGCGGCGCGGACGACGACGACGAGCCAGGCGGCGGCCCCACCACCCTGGCCATGGCCCAGGAGTTCATGGCGGGCGCCGCGGACGGGTGGGCGATGGCCACGGCGAGCGTCCGCGACCTGTTCGCCGAGGCCGACCTGCTGGCCGAGGAGGTGGGCACCGATTTCGCCGACGAGTCCCGCCGGCTCGGGGCGGCCGTCGCCCAGGTCCACGACGACCTCGCGGCCGCGACCGGCACCACCACCCGGGACGGCACCGAGATCGTGGCGTCCATGCGGGCGCGGCTCGACGCGGCGGTGGCCGAGGTCCCCGGGCTCGCGCCGTTCGCCGACGCCGCCCGGGCCGTCTTCGACGAGGTGGCCGGCTCCGGGCCGGTGCCCGTCCACCGCATCCACGGGGACCTGCACCTGGGCCAGACCCTCCGCGCGCCGGACCGCTGGATCGTCATCGACTTCGAGGGCGAGCCCGCGGCGCCGCTCGAGGAGCGCCGGGTCCCCGACTCCCCCGCCCGGGACGTGGCGGGGATCCTGCGCAGCCTCGACTACGCCGCGCAGCACACGCTCGTGGGGGTCACCGACCGTCAGCTGCGCTTCCGGGCGCGGGAGTGGCGGGACCGCAACGTGGACGCGTTCTGCACTGGCTACGCCGAGGTCAGCGACGCCGACCCGCGCGAGACGGGCGCGCTGCTGCGGGCGTACGTGCTCGACAAGGCCGTGTACGAGGTGGTGTACGAGTCCCGCAACCGGCCCGGCTGGGTGGCGGTCCCGATGGGTGCCGTCGAGCGCATCCTCGGGACCGCCTGACCGGACCTCGCGTCAGTTGGACGCGATCCGCTCCTTGGCCCACTTGTAGTCGGCCTTGCCCGCGGGCGACCGGCGGATCTCGGGCACGTCGACGATCACCTTGGGCACCTTGTAGTTGGCCAGGGACTGCCGCAGGAACTCCGAGAGCTCCTCGGGCTCCGCGGACATGCCCTCGCGGAAGGAGACCACCGCGGCGACCTTCTGCCCGAACCGCTCGTCCGGGGCGCCCGCGACCAGGGCGTCGTGGACGGCCGGGTGCGCCTTGAGCGCCTGCTCGACCTCCTCCGGGAACACCTTCTCGCCGCCGGTGTTGATGCACCCCGAGCCGCGGCCGAGGAAGACGATCGTGCCGTCCTCCCGGACCCGGCCCATGTCGCCGAGCACCGAGACGCGCCGACCGTCGACCTCGGGGAAGGTCTTGGCCGTCTTCTCCGGGTCGTTCCAGTACCCCATCGGCACGTGGCCGCGGCGGACGATGTAGCCGATCTCGTCGGAACCGGGGGCGATCGGCGCGTTGGACTCGTCGATGAGGCCGAGCCGCGGGCCCGGCGGCAGGAGCATCTCCCCCTCCTCGTTCAGGCTCATCTCGCCGTCGTTGCCGGATTCGGAGGCACCGAAGTTGTCGCGGATGATGACGTTCGGGAACTCCGCGACCAGCCGGTCGCGCGAGGTCTTGGACCAGATGCCGCCGCCCGAGGCGACCATGAACAGCGCGCTGAAGTCCTTGGTGTCCTTGGCCTCGAGCAACGCATCCGTGATCGGGACCGCCATGCCGTCGCCGACGAACATCAGCAGCTGGGCCTTGTACTCGGCCGTCGAGTCCACGATCACCTGCGGGTCGAAGTCGCGGAACATGACGAGGTGGCCACCCAGGTTGACGAAGGTCAGCAGGGTGAACAGGCCGGCGCCGTGCATGAGAGGGGCCGAGATGACGATCTTGAAGCCACCCTCGGGCGAGACGTGCTCGGCGACCTCGGCCGGGCTGTGGCGCTTGTCGCCGTAGGGGTTACCGCCCGACAGGCAGGCGTAGTAGTAATCCGACATGTGCCACTGGACCCCCTTCGGGAAGCCGGTGGTGCCGCCGGTGTAGACGATCCAGTGGTCGTCGCCGCGGGCGGGCTCGAAGTCCCGCGCGGCGGACTGCGCGGGCAGCTCGGAGTCGACGTCGACCACGGCGATGCCCTTCTCGGCGCACGCCGTGGCCAGCACCTCGGGCACCCCGCCCACCACGAGCACGGACCTCACCGTCTCCAGCTGCGGCACGGCGGCCGCCATGGTCTCCGCGAACTCCGCGTCGACCAGCACGGCGACGGACTGCGAGTCGTTGAACAGGTAGACCAGCTCGGCCGGGGTGTAGCGGTAGTTGACGTTGATCCCGGCCACCCGGATCTTCATGGCCGCGACGATCGCCGCCATGTGCTCGGTGCTGTTCTTCATGTACAGCGCGACGTGGGTCCGCGGCTCGGCGCCGTGCGCGCGGAGGAGGTGACCCATGCGGTTGGCGAGCTCCTCGACCTGCCGGTAGGTGTAGTCCACCCCGTCCATGGTCAGAAGGAGATTGTCCGGGATCTTGTCGACCACGGCCTCGAAGACCGCCGCCTGGTTCATCTCCGGGTTGGTTCCGGCGAGCGGATCGGTGGACTGGTCGGGTGCGTCGGTCATCGGAGAATCCTTTGCGCGGGGGTGCGAACTGTGGCTGTCCTCACATTGTGACCTGAACTTGTTCTCATGTCCAGACGCCCCGCTGACCTGCCGATACCGCGCAAAGCTAGAACAGGTTCTTCCAAGAGCTGGGCGCCCGTCCGCGGATTGGCGTGACCCCGACCGTGGGAAGCCCTACATTCTAGTGATGAGCGGAACGCGGTCAGTGCCTACAGACGTGCCTCGTGACGACGGACTGATGTTGCCCCAGGCCACCGGGTCGGGCGATGTCCCCCACGACGGGCGGATGTCGGCCGCCCCCCAGGCCGACCGTCCGTCCGAACGACGGCCGGTGCTCAACGGCCCCCGTTCCCAGGGCACCCTGAGGTCACGCGGCCTGGCCGGCGGCCTGCGGCTGTTCGTCCGCCCGGCACTGGACAAGATGCCGCCGACGCACGCGTCGCTCGGTCGCCTGCGCGCGTTGACGTCGGGCGCCGGGCGCGCGGCCGCCCTCGAGACCACCAACGACTGGTCCTCCGACGGGCCCGTCCCGGGCCTGTGGGTGGGCCGCAAGCGGTTCTTCGACTCCGACAGGGTGATCTACCACATCCACGGCGGTGGATTCACCTTCGGCTCGCCCTGGTCGCACAAGGCCCTCGCCTCCCGGATGGCCAGCGAGACCGGAGTCCCGGTGTTCCTCCCCGACTACCGGCTGGCGCCCGAGCACCCGCACCCCGCCGCCACCGAGGACGCCCTCGCCGGCTGGAACTGGCTGATCAGCATGGGCTTCGCCCCGGAGAACATCGTCGTGTCCGGAGACTCCGCCGGCGGCAACCTCGCCCTCCAGCTGGTGGCGGCCCTCGAGGCGCAGGGCGCCGCGATGCCGGCGGGCGTCGTGCTGCTCTCCCCCTGGGTCGACCTGGACTTCACCGACATGACCGAGCGCGACAAGGCCAAGAAGGACCCGTTCCTGGCGGTCGGCCTGGCCGAGCTGTGCCGCGCCCAGTACGCGCCGGGGGTCGACCCCAGCGACCCCGCGATCTCGCCGATCCACTACGTCCCGTCGCCCGACTGGCCGCCGTTCCTCATCCAGTGCGGCGGCGGGGAGATCTTCTGCGGCGGGATCGAGCAGCTCGCCGAGCGCTTCGCCGAGCACGGCGTCCGCCACGAGTTCCAGCTCTGGCCGCACCAGTTCCACGTCTTCCAGGTGTTCCACCCCGTGGTCCCCGAGGCCAAGATCGCCATGCGCGACATCGGGTCGTTCGTCCGCGGGTGCCTGCGGGGGAACTAGCCGCGGGGCGCCACGCTCCTGCGCGAGGCCCGCAGCACCAGCGCCGTGGGCAGCTCCCGGGCGGCGCGGGGCAGGCGGCGATACGCGGCCGCGGAGACCCGCATGAGCGCGTCGAAGCGCCGCCGGTCGACGGGGCTCCACGGGAACCCGTAGGCGTCGCGGAGCCGGTCCGGCAGCAGGCCCACGGTGACGAACCGCACGAGGCGCAGCACCGGGCGGACGGGCAGCGGGTGCGACGCCGGGTCGAGCAGCCGGTGACCGTACTCGCGCACCCGCGGGTCGAGGTCGATCCCGTCGAGCGTGCGCGCGAGGTAGGCGTCGTAGGCCGCGCGGTCGGCCGGCCACAGCTCCGCGGGCACCTGTAGCGACGTGCCGTAGGTCTGGAACTGCTCGTACAGGCGCTCGGCCGCGTCGGGGCCCATCGGCCCGAACACGCGTTGCCACAGGTCGCGCCCGCCGTAGTACATGCAGCCGGCCACCCACAGCTGGAGCGCCGGGTCGAAGGCGCTGTAGGCCACCGGCGCGTCGGGGCCCGAGCGGACCGGTCCGTGGGCGCGGTTGACCCTCCGGATCACCGCCTCGCGCTCGGTCGGGGTGCCGAACGCCACCAGGTAGATGTACGCGGTGGTGTTGCGGAACCGCCCGACCGGGTCGCGCAGGGCGCGGCTGTGCTCGGCCACGCCCAGGCCCACCGGGGTGAGCGCGATCTCCATGAGGAAACGCCGCGGCGCGCCGGCGAGGAACGAGGCGTCGCGAACGACGTCGCGCAGGGTCGGCCCGTCCGCGGTGCGGGTGACGGAGGTCATCCCGCCACGGTGAGGACCAGGCCCGAGGTCGGCACACCGGTGCCGGCGGTCACGACCAGCTTCTCGGCTCCGGGCACCTGGTTGACCGAGTCCCCCCGCAGCTGGCGCACGCCCTCGGCGATGCCGTTCATGCCGTGGATGTACGCCTCGCCCAGCTGGCCCCCGTGCGTGTTGAGTGGCAGGCGGCCGCCCACCTCGAGCGCGCCCGGCTCGCGGACGAAGTCCTTGGCCTCGCCGCGGCCGCAGAACCCCAGCTCCTCGAGCTGCATGAGGACGTACGGCGTGAAGTGGTCGTACAGCACCGCCATGTCCATGTCCTCCGGGCGCAGCCCGGACTGGTTCCACAGCTGGTCGCCGACAATCCCCATCTCGGGCAGCCCGGCGAGCTCCGGGCGGTAGTACGAGGTCATGATGTACTGGTCCGGGCCCGAGCCCGAGGCCGCGGCGGCGATCGACACCGGCCGGTGCGGCAGGTCCTTGGCCCGCTCGGGCGTGGTCACGACGATCGCCTGGCCCCCGTCGGACTCCTGGCAGCAGTCCAGCAGGTGCAGCGGCTCCGCGATGAAGCGGGAGGCCTGGTGCTCGGCGAGCGTGATCGGCTTGCCGTGGAAGAACGCGGCCGGGTTGACGGCGGCGTGCTTGCGGTCCACCACCGCGACCCGACCGAGGTCCTCGCTCGTGGCGCCGTACTCGTGCATGTAGCGCCGCGCGACCATCGCCACGAACCCGGCCGGGGTGGACAGCCCGTGCGGGTAGGAGAACGCGTTATCCGTGCCGGAGGAGTTGACCTGCTGCACGAGCGCGCTGTTGACCTGCCCGAAGCGCATGCCCGAGCGCTCGTTGAACGCGCGGTAACAGACCACCACCTCGGCCACGCCGGTCGCCACGGCCATCGCGGCCTGCTGGACCGTGGCGCACGCGGCGCCGCCGCCGTAGTGGATGCGGGAGAAGAAGTTCAGGTGGCCGATGCCCGCGGCGCGGGCCACGGCGATCTCGGTGTTGGTGTCCATGGTGAACGACACGAGGCCGTCCACGTCCGACGGCTGCAGGCCCGCGTCGGCCACCGCGGCACGCACGGCCTCGGCGGCCAGGCGCAGCTCGGACCGGCCGGAGTCCTTGGAGAAGTCGGTGGCGCCGATCCCGACGATCGCCGCCTTGTCTGCGAGGGTGCTCACCGCGGGTCTCCGTTCATGTAGAGGGTGGCCGTGGAGGTGACGTGCGCGCCCAGCGAATCGGTGCCGACGATCGTCACCGTGACCAGCCCGTCGTCGTCGACGCCCGTGACCTCTCCCCTCAGGGTGAGGGTGTCGTACGCGTACCAGGGCACGCCCAGTCGCAGCTTGATGGAGGTGATCCGCGCCTTCTGGCCGGCCCAGTCGGTGACGTACCGCTGCACCAGGCCGGTGTCGGTGAGGATGTTGACGAAGATGTCCTTCGAGCCCTTGGCGTGCGCCAGGTCGCGGTCGTGGTGGACGTCCTGGAAGTCGCGAGTCGCCAGCGCCGAGGCGACGATGAACGTCGGGGTGCCCTCGATCGCCAGCTCGGGCAGGGTGTCCCCCACCGCGACGGCGGGCGGTTCGGCCGGGCAGATCACTCGGTCGCTCACTGGGATTCCCCCTGATCGGTGGTGGCGGGTCGCCAGGCGTAGAGCGTCCACGGGTCGGTGCCGAAGGCCGCGTCCTCGGAGGTGTCCCCCGGCATGTCGAGGAACTCCACCTCCACGTCCATGCCGATCGTCACCTCGGCCGGGTCCACGCCGCGCAGCTCGCCGAGCATGCGCACGCCCTCCTCTAGCTCCACCAGGGCGATCACGAACGGGAACCTGGTGCGGCCCGGCACGCGCGGGGCGTGGTGGGTGACGAAGCTGAACACCGTGCCGCGCCCCGAGGAGACCACGAAGTCGGTCTGCTCGGACTTGTCCTTCCACAGCGCCGGGACCGGCGGGTGCTGGAGCGAGCCGTCCTCGCGCGTCTGGATGCGCAGCTCGTGGGCGCGCACGCCCTCCCAGAAGAACGCGGTGTCCTGGGAGACCGACGGGCGCAGGACCTTGCCGGGGACCAGGTCGTCGGTGGGCGAGCCGGAGCTCGAGACGATGGCGGCGGTGGCCTCGGCCTTCGTGGCGGCGGGGCGGAACTTGAGGATCCGGAAGTCCATCTCGGCCACCACCTCGTCGCCGACCCGCCAGTAGTTGCGGGTGGTGAAGAACCAGCCCTCGCCCAGGCCGGTGGTCTTGGGGCCCACCACGTCGGTGAGCACCGACTGGATGGTGACCTCCTCGCCCGGCCGCGTGTACCGGTGGTAGGTCGAGTCGCAGTTCGTGGCCACGACGGAGGTGAAGCCCTCGGCGTCGAGGAGATCGGTCATGTTGCCGAGCGGGTCGTCCGCCTCGCGGGTCCTGCCGAGCCCGCGCATGGTCCACACCTGCGCCATCGCGGGCGGCGCGACCAGCCCGCCGTGCCCGGCCTCCACGGCCGCCTCCTCGGACTCGTAGATCGGGTTCCGGTCCCCGATCGCCTCGGTCCAGTTGCGGATCATGGGCGTGTTGACGGGATCGCGGCCCGCGCGGCGGGCGCTGCCGCCGGCGGCCCGGATCTCCTCGGCCGCGGCGAGGATGCGGCCGGCCTGCTCGTCACTCATGGGTGCCTTCTCGTGGGTTCGTGGGCGTGGGCGGGGGCGGTCTAGCGGGCGGTGCGGGGCATGCCGAGGCCGCCCATGCAGACCAGCTCGCGCATGACCTCGTTGACGCCGCCGCCGAAGGTGATCACGACGTTGCGCTTGTTCATCATGTCGAACCAGCGCTGCAGCGCGGCCGTGTCGGGATCGGTGGGGTCGCCGAAGCGCCCGAGGAGCTCCTCGACGATCCGGCCCACGTGCTGGATCTTCTCGGTGGAGAACACCTTGGACGCCGCCGAGTCGCCCATCGACGGGTTCTCCCCCGCCGAGGAGACCTGCCAGTTGAGCAGCTCGTTGAGGCGGACCACGGCGGAGATCTCGGCCAGCCCGCGCCGCACCTCGGGGCGGTCCAGGTGCCGGACCCCGTCGGCGCCGGTGCCGCGGGCCCAGTCGGCCAGCTGGTCGTAGTACCCGCCCGGCCGCCCGGCCGGGGCCAGCATGACCCGCTCGTGGTTGAGCTGGGTGGTGAGCATCTTCCAGCCGCCGTCGACCTCGCCCACCACCATGTCCGCGGGCACGCGCACATCCTGGTAGTAGGTGGCGTTGACGTGGTGCGCGCCGTCGCACGTGATGATCGGGGTGAAGGAGAACCCGGGGTCGGTGGTGTCCACGATGAAGATCGTCAGCCCGCGGTGCCGCGAATCCGGCGTGCCCGTGCGCGCGGCCAGCCAGATGTAGTCGGCGTGGTGACCGCCGGTGGTCCACATCTTCTGGCCGTTGATGATCCAGTCGCCGGTCGCCTCGTCCCGCCGGGCGGTGGTGCGCAGCGCGGCGAGGTCGGTGCCCGCGTCCGGCTCGGAGTAGCCGATCGCGAAGTGCAGGGAGCCCTCGAGGATGCCGGGGAGGAACCTCTCCTTCTGCACCTCGGAGCCGTACTTCTGCAGGGTCGGCCCCACGGTCTGCAGCGTCACCGAGGGCAGCGGCACGTCGGCTCGGGTGGCCTCGTTGGTGAAGAGCAGCTGCTCGATGTGGCCGAAGCCCTTGCCGCCGAACTCGGTGGGCCAGCCCACGCCCAGCCAGCCGTCGCGGCCCATCCGCCTGATGATCTCCGCGTAGGTGTCGCCGTGGCGGGTGGTGGCGATGTCCGCCGCCTCCTCGGGCGAGATGAGTGTGGAGAAGTACTCGCGCAGCTCGGCCTGCAGCGCCCGCTGGTCGGGGGTGAGGTCGATGAACGTGCCGTCCCCCTGCGCGCCGGCGTCCCCGGCGGGGCTCCCCACGTGGTCGACCGGATCGGCCGCGACCGCGGCGGCCAGCTCCTCCAGGTGGAGCTGGGGGCCTCCCACGAAGCGGGCGAGGTCCTTGACCGCCGAGGAGTACCGGAACATGGGGTACGTGATGTCCACGCCGACGCCGCCGTGGAGGTGGTGCAGGATCTGCACCGCGCGCGGACCCTCGGCGGCCAGCCAGTAGGCCCCGATCGTGGGGTCGGTGGCGTAGCGGTCGGACGGGCCGGTCAGCCCCTCCGCCACGCGCCAGGACACCGACTGCGCGATCCCGTGCAGCGTGCGCGAGACGATGTAGACGTCGGCCAGCTCCTGCTGGACCGCCTGGAACGCCCCGAGCGGCCTGCCGAACTGGACCCGCCCCCTGAGGTACTCGGCCGTCATGTCCAGCGCGCCGGAGACCAGGCCGTCGCCGTGGGCGATGCAGGCGGACAGGACGAGGCGTCGGAAGACCTCGAGGACGGACTCGTCCCCCGTGCCGCGGAGGACCTCGTCGTCGTCGACCGGCGTGGCCTCGAACCGCATCGCGTACTCGGGCACGCCGAGGGACCCGAGGGTCGGCGTCAGGGTGACGCCCGGGGCATCGGGGGCCACGACGACGAGGACGGCACCCTCGGGCGTGGACGCCGGCACGAGGACCGACCGTGCCTGGGCCGCGTAGCGGACCGCGGTGACGGTCCCGGTGATGGTCCCGCCGTCCAGCCGCACGGAGGGCGCGAGCGGCAGCGGGTTGCCCGGCTCGGCCACGGCGGCGGTGAGGATGCGGCCGTCCTCGATGCCCTCGAGCAGCGCCCGCTGCTGGTCGGCGGTGCCGAGGGCCACGATCGGCAGGACGCCCAGGCCCAGGGTCTCCAGCGCCGGGATCACCACCCCGGCCCGGCCGACCTCCTCCAGGACCACGGCGATGTCGGCCGCGGTGAGGCCGTCCCCGCCGAGCGCCTCGGGCAGGCCCAGGGAGAGCAGGCCCGACCCGGCGAACGCCGACCACAGGCGCTCGTCGTAGCCGGCGTCGTCGACGCTGCGGCTGGGCAGCGCGGTGAGCAGCTCCTCCGCCGGGGCGGCGGTGGAGAGTGCGCCGGCGACCGCCTCGGCGACGGCGGCCTGGGTCTCGGTACGGGTGAAGTCCACGGGGGATCAGTCCTGTTCGGGTCGGTGGGGGCGGGCCGGGTCGGGTCGGGGCGGCTCAGTCGCGGGGCAGGCCGAGGATGCGCTCGCCCACCACGTTGAGCAGCACCTGCTCGGTGCCGCCGGCGATCGACAGGCAGCGGACCATGAGGAACTTGCGGCCCTGCTCGGTGAACTCGACCCCGGCCGTGCCGGTGAGCTCGAGGCCGAACTCGGCGATGTCCTGGCGGTGGCGCACGCCCACGATCTTGCGGACGGACGACTCGGCGCCCGGGCCGGCGCCGGCGAGGGTGCGCAGGGCGGTCCGCAGGTCGAGGAGGCTGCCCACCACGCCGTCGGCGATGTGCTTGCCCAGCTCGTCCAGGACCACGGCGTCGCCCGAGACCCCGGCCGCCTCGATGAGCCCGATGATCTCCTCGGCGGCGTCGCCGAGCGAGGAGCCGCCGCCCATGGCCACGCGCTCGTTGGCCAGCGTGGTGCGGGCGATCTTCCAGCCGTCGTTGACGGTGCCCACCTGGAACTCGTCGGGGACGAACAGGTCCTCGAGGAAGACCTCGTTGAACAGGGCCTCGCCCGTGATCTCGCGCAGCGGCGAGGTGCGGATCCCCTCGGAGCGCATGTCCACCAGGAAGTAGGTGATGCCCTTGTGCTTGGGGGCGCCGGGGTCGGTCCGGGCCAGGCACATGGCCCAGTCGGCCTCGCGGGCCAGCGAGGTCCACACCTTCTGGCCGTTGAGCTTCCAGCCGCCCTCGACCTTCTCCGCCGTGGTGCGCAGCGCCGCGAGGTCGGAGCCCGCGCCGGGCTCGGAGAATAGCTGGCACCATTTGACCGTCCCGGCCATGGTGTCGCGGACGAGCCTGTCCGCGTGCTCGGGTGCGGCCTGGAGGATGGTCGGGACGGCCCAGCCGCCGATGGTGATGTCGTGGCGCGCGACGCCCGCCGCCTCGAGCTCCTCGTCGATCATCAGCTGCTCGGCCGGCGAGGCGCCCAGGCCCCACGGCTCGGGCAGGTGCGGCATGAACAGGCCGGTGTCGGCCAGGGCACGCTTGCGCTCGTCGCCGTCGACGGCCGCGACACGGGCCACCAGCGCGCGGATCTCCTCGCGCCTGGCGTCGATCCCGTCGATCACCGACAGGTCGATGTCCAGGTGGCGGCGCCTGCCGGCCAGCGTGAGCTCGGCCAGGGAGCGGCGCCAGCGGGCGGCACCGCCGATCGCCTGCCTCAGCGCGCCCGCCCGGCGCAGGTAGAAGTGGGCGTCGTGCTCGAAGGTGAAGCCGATGCCGCCGAGGATCTGGATGCAGTCCTGGGAGTTGCGCACGGCGTTGTCGAAGGCCAGCGCCCCGGCGACCGCCGCCGCGACGGGTAGCTCGGAGTCGGCGGCGCCGAGGTCCTCGGCGGCGACGGCGGCGTCCCAGGCCAGGGCCCGGACCTGCTCGGTGCGGCAGAGCATGTCGGCCGCAAGGTGCTTGATGGACTGGAACGAGCCGATGGTGCGGCCGAACTGCTCGCGGATCTTGGCGTACTCGACCGCCGTGGTGAGGGTGTACTCGGCGACGCCGGCGGCCTCGGCGGCCGCGAGGGTCGCGAACAGCTGGTGGACGTGGTCGGTGGTGATCCCCTCGAGGACGCGGCTCTCCGGGATGGCCACGTTCGCCAGGCTCACGCGGGCGACCGAGGCCGAGATGTCGTACGGCGTGGACGGCGTCAGGGTGACCCCCTCCGTGCCGGCCTCGAGCAGGGCCCAGCGGGTGTCGCCGCCGACCTCGACCGGAAGCAGGAGGCCGCCGCCGACCGTTCCGCCGTAGGCGAGGCCCGGGTCGCCGGTCACCGCGCCCGAGCCGTCGAGCGTGGTGGAGCCGAAGCCCAGGCACACGCCCACCGGCAGGCCGCCCTCGGCGAGGGTCTCGCCCAGCGCCGCGGCGACCGCGCCGCCCGCGCGGGAGACCAGGACGCCGGCGAGCGCGGTGGACATGATCGGGCCCGGGGCCATCCGGGCGGCGGCCGCCTCGAGCATGCAGGCCAGGTCGACGACCTCCGCGCCCGCGCCGCCGTGCTCCTCGGCCACGGCGACGCCGAAGAGCCCGAGCTCGGCAAGCTGCGGCCAGAGCGCCTTCCACGCGTCCGGGTCGGATTCCTGGGCGCGTACTGTCGACACCGGATCTGCGGCTTTCGCCCATGCCTTGATCGAGCTCTGGATCTCGGCCTGATCCGGGGTGGTGGCGATGCTCACGGTGACTCCTCGGCGGGACGTGGGGTGTGCCGGCGGGGCCATCGGGCCCGCACTCGCCCCCATAATAGAACGTGTTCTAGGAAACGTGTTCTAGAATGCATGAGTGGGGCACGAACGAACGAATCCGGGCCCCCGACCCGGACTCCCCACCGCCGGCCCAGCCCGAGTCACCAGCCCAGAAGGTTCGCCTCATGACCAACAGCCCGGACGAGACCGGTCGCGACGCCCCGGCGTCGGCCTCCGCGTCCCGCAGCGACGAGCCCACCACGACGTCGCAACGGGAGCGGCGTCGGCGGATCCTCGACGCCACGCTGGCCCTGGCCGCCAAGGGCGGGTACGAGGCCGTGCAGATGCGTGCGGTGGCAGAGAAGGCCGAGGTCGCGGTGGGCACGCTCTACCGCTACTTCCCCTCCAAGGTCCACCTCCTGGTCTCGGCCCTGGCCCGCGAGTTCCGTCGACTGGACCAGCGCACCGAACGCTCGGCCCCGCCCGGCGACACCGCCCAGGAGCGGATGAAGATCGTGGTGGAGATGATCACCAAGGCCATGCAGCGCGATCCCAACCTCACCGAGGCCATGACCCGGGCGTTCATGTTCGCCGACGCCTCCGTGGCCAACGAGGTCGAGGAGGTGGGCTACTACATGGACCGGATCATCGCCCGCGCCATGGCCCAGGGCGAGCCGGACGAGATCCAGCTCTCGATAGCCCGCGTGGTCTCCGACGTGTGGATGTCCAACCTCGTCTCCTGGCTCACCCGGCGCTCGACGGCCGCCGACGTCAGCAACCGCCTCGGCCTGACCATCGACCTGCTGCTCGGCACGGACGACTCGCCCCGGCGGGCCCGCCTGCACACCGCCATCGCGGAGGGCAACGGCGAGACCCCGGGAGACACCGCCGACGCGACGGCCTGACCGGAGCCCCGCGGCTGCGGGACGGGCCGGGGGCGGGTGCCGGGCGAAGATCGTCCGATCGGTGAAATTCTCCCCGCGCGCGTCACACACTGGCGTCATGGCAGCGCACCTGTCCCCCGTCCTCACCCAGGCCACGCCCGTCGTGGTGGACCACGCCCACGGCTCGTGGATCCACGGCACCGACGGCCGCGACTACCTCGACTTCACCACCGGCATCGGCGTGACCAGCACCGGGCACTGCCACCCGGACGTGGTGGCCGCCGCGCGGGAGCAGTGCGGGAGGATCATCCACGCGCAGTACACGACCGTCATGCACCAGCCGCTGCTCGAGCTCACCGCGAAGCTGGGCGAGCACCTGCCCGAGGGGCTGGACTCGGTGTTCTACGCCAACTCCGGCTCGGAGGCGGTCGAGGCCGCGGTGCGCCTGGCGCGCATGGCCACCGGCCGGCAGTACGTCGTCACCCTCCAGCGCGGGTTCCACGGCCGGACCGTCGCCGCGGCGAGCCTGACGACCGCCGGGACCCGGTTCTCCGCCGGGTTCGGCCCCCTCATGTCGGGGGTCGCGCAGACCCCGTACCCCGACGCGCTGCGCCTGGGCATGACCGAGGACGAGGCCGTCGACTTCGCGCTGGCCGAGTTCGATTTCCTCCTGGCCACGCGCATCAACCCGCGCGAGCTGGCGGCGATCCTGGTCGAGCCGGTGCTGGGCGACGGCGGCTACCAGGCCGTCCCGCAGCGCTACCTGCAGGGGCTGCGCGAGCGCGCCACCACCCACGGCGCGCTCCTCGTGCTGGACGAGGTCCAGGCCGGAATCGGCCGGACGGGCCGCTTCTGGGGGCACCAGCACACCGAGGGCCTGGTGCCGGACGTCATCATCACCGCGAAGGGCATCGCCTCCGGCTTCCCGATCTCCGCGATCGCCGCCCCCGAGGCGATCATGGCCAGGGCCTGGCCGGGCTCGCAGGGCGGCACCTACGGCGGCAACGCCGTCGCCGCGGCGGCAGGAGTGGCCACCCTCGGCGTGATCGAGCGCGAGTCTCTGGTGGCCAACGCGGCCGAGCGCGGGACGCAGCTCCTCGACGGGCTGCGGCGCAGCCTCGGCGGCGTGGCCGAGATCTGCGACATCCGCGGCACCGGGCTCATGCTGGGCGTCGAGTTCGGCGACCCCACCGCGCCCGCCGGCGGCCCCGGCGCGCTGGAGGCCGCGCGCCTGGCCGCGGGGGTTCAGCGGGCGTGCGTCGACGAGGACCTGCTCACCCTGACCTGTGGCCCCACCGGCTCGGTCGTGCGCATCATCCCCGCACTGGTGGTGACCGCCGACGAGGTGGACACCGGCGTCGAGCGCTTCGCCCGCGCCGTGCACCGGGTGTGCGACGGGGCGGCGTGACCCCGGCGGAGTCGCTGGTCCGCGCCCTCACCGCCGCGGGCCTGGACCCGGAGGCCGATCCCCGCCGGATAGCCGAGTACTCCTACGACGCCTCCAACTACCGGGTCGTCCCCGCCGCCGTCCTCTTCCCCCGGTCCGAGTCCGAGATCGCCGCCGCGCTCGCCGTGTGTCACCGCCTGGGCGTGCCCGCCACCGCGCGCGGCGGCGGTACGTCCATGGCCGGAAACGCGATCGGCACCGGCCTGGTGCTGGACCTGTCCCGGCACCTGGACCGGGTCCTGGCGGTGGACGAGGCCGCCGGGACCGTCACCGCCGAGGCCGGCACCGTGCTCACCTCGCTGCGTGCGGCGGTGCACGAGTCCACCGACTCGCGACTGACCTTCGCCCCCGACCCCTCCAGCCAGTCCCGGGCCTGCCTGGGCGGGGCGATCGGCAACGACGCCTGCGGAAACCACTCGGTGCGCCACGGGCGGACGGCCGACCACGTCGAGGCCCTCCGCCTGGTCACCGCCGACGGCCTGCGCCTCACCGCCACCCGGACCGGGATCGAGGCCACCGATCCGGCCGACGCCGCCGCCGCCGCGCGCGCCGGGCACCTCACCGCGCAGCTGCGCGACCTCGCCTCCGACCACCTGGCCGCGATCCGGACCGAGCTCGGGCGCCTTCCCCGCCAGGTCACCGGCTACCACCTCCGGCACCTGCTGCCCGAGGAGGGCTTCGACGTCGCCCGCTCGCTCGTCGGCTCGGAGGGCACCTGCGCGATCGTCGCCGCCGCGACCATGCGGATCGTCCCCCGCGCCGAGCGGACCGGGCTCCTGGTGGTGGGGTACGCCGACGTCGTGGACGCCGCCCGGGACGTCCCCGCGATCCTGCGGTACGGCCCCACGGCGGTCGAGGGGATCGACGAGGTGATCGTGGCGACCATGCGGGAGCGCCGCGGCGCGGACGCGGTCGCCGACCTGCCCGCCGGGCGGGCGTGGCTCTTCGTGGAGCTCGACGGCCCCGACGACCGGGTGGCCGAGCTGGGGGACGGGCTGGTCCGCGGCGGCCACGCGCTCGAGGCGCTCGTCGTGGCCGACCCCGCCGCCCGCGCCGACCTGTGGCGGGTGCGCGAGGACGGAGCCGGGCTCAGCTCGCGGCTCACCGACCCCGCCACCGGCGCGACCATCGAGTCATGGCCGGGCTGGGAGGACTCGGCGGTGCCGCCCGGGCGCCTGGCGGACTACCTCGCGGAGTTCCGGGACCTGCTCGGCCTGCACGGACTCACCGGCGTGATGTACGGGCACTTCGGCGCCGGCTGCATGCACATCCGCATCTCGTTCGACCTGCGCAGCGAGGACGGCCGGGCCGTGTTCCGCGCCTTCTGCACCGACGCCGCCCACCTCGCGGTGCGCCACGGGGGCTCGCTGTCCGGCGAGCACGGGGACGGCCGCGCCCGCTCCGAGCTCCTGCCGATCATGTACACGCCGGAGATGCTCGGCGCGTTCGAGCGCTTCGCCAGGGCCTGGGACCCGGCCGGGATCCTCGCTCCCGGCGGGATGACGGCCACCCGGCCCTTGGACGCCGACCTCGCGCTGGCCGGGGTCCCCGACCGCCGCGCCCCGCGCGACCTCGGCCTGCTCACGTCCCCGGACGGCGCCCACCCGGTCCAGGCCTGCATCGGGGTGGGCCGCTGCCGCACCTCCACCGGCGGCGTGATGTGCCCGTCCTTCCGCGCCACCGGCGACGAGAAGGACTCCACCCGCGGCCGCGCCCGCGTCCTCCAGGAGGTGGTCCGCGGCACGCTGCCGATCGACGACCCCGCGGTCGAGGACTCGCTCGCGCTGTGCCTGGCGTGCAGGGCGTGCTCCTCGGACTGCCCGACCGGCGTCGACATGGCCGCCTTCAAGTCCGAGGCCCTGCACCTCCGCTACAGGCGTCGAGTCCGCCCCCGGGCCCACTACTCCCTCGGCCTGCTCCCGCTGTGGCTGCGCGGGACCGCGCGGGCCGCCGGGCCCCTCAACGCCGCGCTCGGCACCCGGGCGGGCCGCGCCGCCGCGCGACTGGGCGGCATCACCGCGGAGCGCGCCCTGCCCCGCTTCACCTCCGCCCGCGCGCTGCGCGACGAGCTGGCCCGCGTGCCCGCCGGCGTGTGGACCGTCCGCGAACCGCCGCCGGGGCGGACCTCCGCCGAGGTCGTGCTGTTCCTCGACTCGTTCACCCGCGGGCTGCGGCCCGCCGTCGCCGGCGCCGCCGCCCGCGTCCTCGGCGGCGCGCACGCCTCGGTGGCCTGCAGCGCCGGCCACTGCTGCGGCCTGACCCACGTCACCACCGGCCGGCTGGACGCGGCCCGCCGCACCATGGGCCGGACCGCCCGGCACCTCGACGCCATCCGCGGGCCGGGCGGGCAGGAGGTCCCCGTCGTCGTCGTCGAACCCTCCTGCGCCGCCACCCTCCGCGAGGACCTCCCCCGGCTCCTGCGCGACAGTCCGGACGCGGCGGCCGCGCGCCGCGTGGCCGCCCGCGTCCGCTCCGCCGCCGACCACGTGGGCCGACTCGCCGCCGAGGGCCGCGCCCCCGCGTGGCCCGGCGGGCACGCCCCGGACCGGGTGACCGTCCAGACCCACTGCCACGAGTACGCGACCTTCGGCAACCGCGTCCAGCGCGCGACCCTCACCGCGCTGGGCGTGGGCTCGGTCCGCGAGGCCACCGGCTGCTGCGGCGTCGCCGGCGACTTCGGGTTCACCGCCGGCCACGAGGCCGTCACCGCCGCGATCGCCGAGCAGTCCCTGGCCCCCGCCCTGCGCGCCGACCCCGACGCGCCCGTCCTCACCGACGGGGTCTCGTGCGCCACCCAGGTCGAGCACCTGGGCCGCACCGGCCACCACCTGTTCGAGCTCCTCGACCCGGACCCCGCCCCGTCACCCGCCAGGAGGCACACATGACCCGAACCGCAGCCGACATCATCGCCGACCTCGGCACCGGCGTGCACATCGACGGCCGGTGGCGCGACGCCGCCTCGGGCGCCACGTTCGAGGTGCACAACCCGGCCACCGGGGAGGTCGTGGCGACCGTTGCCGACGGCGGACCCGACGACGCGGCCGCCGCGATCGAGGCCGCCGGGCGGACCCAGGCCTCGTGGGGAGCCGTCCCCGCGCGCGAGCGGGCCGAGATCCTGCGGCGAGCGTACGAGCTGCTCATCGAGCGCGCCGACGAGCTCGCGCTGATCATGACCACCGAGATGGGCAAGCCGCTGGCCGAGGCGCGCGGCGAGGTGGCCTACGGCGCCGAGTTCCTCCGCTGGTTCTCCGAGGAGGCCTGCCGCATCCGCGGCGACGCCCGCCGCTCCCCCGACGGCAACACCCGGCTGCTGGTGACCTCCGAGCCGGTGGGGCCGTGCATCCTCGTCACCCCGTGGAACTTCCCGCTGGCCATGGCCACCCGCAAGATCGGCCCCGCGGTCGCCGCCGGCTGCACGATGGTGTTCAAGCCCGCCGAGCTCACCCCGCTGACCTCGCTGTACCTGGTGGACCTGCTGCGCGAGGCCGGGCTTCCCGCCGGCGTCCTCAACGTGGTGTGCACGACCTCCCCCGGTGGCGTGGTGGAGCCGTGGATCGACTCGGGGATCGCCCGCAAGCTGTCCTTCACCGGGTCCACGCCGGTCGGCAGGATGCTGCTCGAGCAGTGCGCGCGCGGCGTCCTGCGGACCTCCATGGAGCTGGGCGGCAACGCCCCGTTCGTCGTGTGCTCGGACGCGGACCTCGACACCGCCGTCGGCGCCGCGATGGCCGCCAAGATGCGGAACATGGGCGAGGCCTGCACGTCGGCCAACCGGATCCTGGTCCACCGCTCCGTGATCGGCGAGTTCGGCCGGCGCCTGTCGGAGCGGATGGCCGCGCTCACCGTCGGCGACGGCGCCGTCGACGGGACCGACGTGGGACCGCTGGTCGAGGAGAAGGCCGTGGACAAGGTCGCGGACCTGGTCGACGACGCGGTGGCGCGCGGCGCCGAGGTGCTGTGCGGCGGCTCGCGCGGCGAGGGGCCCGGGTTCTTCTACCCGCCCACCGTGCTGACCGGGGTGTCCGCGGACGCCGAGCTGATGTCCACCGAGATCTTCGGGCCCGTCGCGGCGCTGGTCCCCTTCGACTCGGACGACGAGGCGGTGGCCCTGGCCAACGCCACCGAGTTCGGGCTGGTCTCCTACGTGATGACGGAGAACCTCGACCGCGCGCTGACGATGTCCGAGCGGCTGCAGGCCGGGATGGTCGGGATCAACGTCGGAGTGGTCTCCAACCCGGCGGCGCCGTTCGGCGGGATCAAGCAGTCGGGGCTGGGCCGCGAGGGCGGGCTGACGGGGATCGAGGAGTTCCTGGAGACCAAGCTCGTGGCGATCCCCGTCCGCTGACCGGCCCGCCGCCGGTTCACCCGGTGCGCAACCGGCCCGCCAGCCGGTGCCGTTCGCCCTCCGTGAGCCCGCCCCACACGCCGTACAGCTCGCGGTTGACCATCGCGTGGGTGCGGCACTCCGCGAGCACCGGGCACCGCTCGCACAGCTCCTTGGCGGCCGACTCCTTGCGCCGGCGCAGCCCCTTGGGCTCGTCCTCGGCGTTGTAGAACAGGTCCGGGACGTCCTGACACTCGCCCCGGTCGGCCCACGCCCACTGCTCGTCGATCCTGGTCGGTTCACTCCACTGCATGGTCCTCCCACCGTCCCCTCCAGCCTCGATCACCGGGCGGGCGCGCGGCACACCCCCAGGGGTGGGAGGGCCCGGGGATCGGGGTGACCTGGCACACGTCGCGGGCCACCTCACCCCACCGGGGCGGGCCGCCGCCTTCTACGCTTAGCGACATGACCACCGACCCCGGCCTCGCCCCGGCCCTGCGCCGCGCGGCGCAGGCCCCCATCCTCGTGATCGCGTGCGACTACGACGGCACCCTCGCGCCGTTCGTCGACGACCCCACCCGCGCCATCCCGGCCCCCGGCGCCATCGAGGCGCTGGTGCGCCTCGCCGGGCTGCCCCGCACCACGGTCGCCCTGCTGTCCGGCCGCAACCGCGCCGCGCTGGCCCGGGTGAGCGGCGCCGGGGCGCCGGTGGTCCTGGTGGGGAGCCACGGGTCGGAGTGGGAGGGCGGGTTCGCCACCCCCCTCGACGACGACGAGGTGGCGCTGCTCGCCCGGGTGGGTTCCCGACTCGGGGAGATCGCCTCGCGCACCCCCGGGGCGCACGTCGAATCCAAGCCCACGGCCGCCGTGCTGCACGTCCGCCCGGTCGAGGACCCCGCCCTGCGCGAGCGGGCGATGGCCGAGGCCATGGCCGGGCCCGCCGCGCTCGACGGCGTGTTTGTGACCGAGGGCAAGAACGTCGTGGAGATCGCGGTCCGCGAGGCGAGCAAGGGCGCGGCCATCGAGACGCTGGTCGAGCGGGCCGGGGCGGACCTCGCCGTGTTCATCGGCGACGACGTGACCGACGAGCGCGGCTTCGCCCGCCTGCGGGACGGGGACATCGGCATCAAGGTCGGCGACGGCCCGACCCTCGCGCGGCATCGCGTGGCCGACATCGACGCGGTGGTCGGCCTGCTCGGGGAGCTCGCCGAGCTGCGTTCCTGACACGCGGGGTTCCTGACACGCGGGCCACCCGGATTCGCCCCCGGGGGAGGCCGCCGCTCTACACTTAACGACAACGGTTCCCATTACTACGAGAGCGGTGCCCGATGTCGTCGTCCCCCCTCCCCCGCCCCCCTCGCCTGGCCAGGGTTGGCGCCCTCGCCGTGGCCGGCTTCGTCGGCGCGGCAGTCCTCACCGCCTGCGGGTCCACCGGCGGCGGCGGCTCCGCCTCGGACGGGCCGACCGTCGTGGCCTCCACCACCGTCTACGCCGACATCGCCCGGCGGGTGGCCGGCGGCAACGCGACCGTGGAGGCCGTGATCTCCGACCCGACCGCCGACCCCCACTCGTACGAGGCGAGCCCCGCCGACGCCGCCGCCGTCACCACCGCCGACCTGGTGGTCTACAACGGGGCGGGCTACGACGCCTTTGTCGACCGCGCGCTCGACACCGCCGGTGACGTCCCCGTGGTCCGCGCTGTGGACGAGTTCGCGGCCGCCACCGGCGCCACCGTGGCCGACCACGCCGGCGGGCACGCCGACGCCGACGGCGGGCACGCGGACGAGGCGGGGACCAACGAGCACGTGTGGTTCAGCCTGCCCACCGCCGCCGCGGTGGCCGAGCGGATCGCCGGGGAACTGGCGGGGATCGACCCCGGGCACGCCCAGGAGTACCGGGACAACGCCCGCGACTTCACCGACGCCCTGACCCCGCTCGAGGACCGCCTCGACCAGATCCACGACCGCGGGCGCTTCCGGTACGCCCAGACCGAGCGGGTCGCCGCCCACCTCTTCGACGCCGCCCACCTGGAGGACCTGACGCCCCGCGGGTTCCTGTCCTCGGTCGAGGACGACACGGACCCGTCCGCGGCCGACCTCGCCGCCATGCTCGACCTGGTGTCCGAGGGACGGGTCGCCTTCCTGGCGTTCAACACCCAGACCGTGACGCCCGTCACCTCCCGCGTCCGCGACGCGGCCGAGGAGGCCGACCTCGTCGTCGTCGATCTCACCGAGACCCTCCCCGAGGGCTCCGACTACGTCACCTGGATGACCGGCATCGTCGACTCCCTGTCCTCCGCCCTCGCCGGCGCGACCCCGGCGGCCGACGGTGGGCACTGATCCGGCGGGCACCGACCCGGTGGGCTCCCACGTCCGGGGCACGCCAGGGCCGGGGCCCGTCGTCTCGCTGGAGTCGGTGACGGTCTCGCGCGGGGGCCGCACCCTCGTCCGCGACCTCGACCTCGAGGTGGCGCCCGGCGAGTTCATCGCGATCCTCGGGCCCAACGGCGCGGGCAAGACCACCCTGCTCAAGGTGCTGCTCGGGGAGCTGGAACCCGACTCCGGCACCGTGCTCGTCGACGGCCGCGCCCCCGGGCACCGCGGCACCCACCTGGGGTACGTGCCCCAGCAGAAATCGTTCGACCCGGGCATCACCCTGCGCGGGCGGGACCTGGTGGGGCTCGGGATCGACGGCACGCGCGGGGGCCCGGGGTGGCCTTCCCGGCGCGGGGAGAAGCGGCGGGTCGCCCACGACGCGCTCGCCCGCCTCGGGGCCGGACCGCTGGCGGACAAGCCGCTCGGCCGCATGTCCGGCGGGGAGCAACAGCGCGTCCGGGTGGCCCAGGCCATCGCCTGCGACCCCTGCGTCATGCTCTGCGACGAACCCCTGCTCAGCCTGGACCTGACCGGCCAGCGGACCGTCGCCTCCGTGCTCGACCACCGGCGGCGGGATCACGGCACCGCCGTCCTGTTCGTCACCCACGAGATCAACCCGGTCCTGCCGATGGTCGACCGGATCGTCTATCTGGTCGACGGTCGCCACCGCATCGGCACCCCCGACGAGGTGTTCACCACCGAGGTCATGTCCGACCTCTACTCCTCCCCCGTCGAGGTGCTGCGGGTGCGCGGCCAGATCGTCGTGGTGGGCGACACCCAGCACCTCAGCGCCGAGCCCTGGACCACCGGCCACCACCACGACCACGGAGCGCACTGATGAACCGCCTTCTGGAGATCGTCGGATCGATCGCCGACACCGAGGTGACGGCGACCCTCCTGCGACAGGACTTCGTGCTGTACGGGCTGGCGGCGATCGCCCTGCTCGGGCTAATCGCGGGCGCGATCGGCCCGTTCATCGTGATGCGGCAGATGTCGTTCTCCGTGCACGGGGCCAGCGAGCTCGCCCTCACCGGCGCCGCCGCCGCGCTGCTCTTCGGGATGAACCTGGGCCTGGGCGCGATCCTCGGCTCAGTGGTGGCCGCCCTGATGTTCGGGCTGATGGGCTCCCGCGCCTCCCAACGCGACAGCTCGATCGGCGTGGTGCTGGCGTTCGGGCTCGGCCTGGCCGTGCTGTTCATCCACCTCTACCCCGGCCGGTCCGGCACCAGCTTCTCCCTGCTCACCGGGCAGATCGTGGGGGTGTCCGAACACGGCCTGGTGCAGATGGCGGTGGTCGCGGCGATCATCTGCGTCTCGCTGATCGCGCTCTACCGGCCGCTCGTGTTCTCCTCCGCGGACCCCGAGGTGGCCGAGGCCCGGGGGGTTCCGGTGCGGGCGATCAACATGGTCTTCGCGGTCCTGGTCGGACTGGCGGCCGCGCAGGCCGTGCAGGTGGTGGGCGCGCTGCTCGTGCTCTCGCTGCTCATCACCCCCGCCGCCGCGGCCGCCGCGGTGACCTCCAGCCCCGGCCGGGCGATCGCGCTGACCATCCTCTTCGCCGAGGTCGCGGCGGTCGGCGGGATGCTGCTCTCGCTCGCGCCCGGGGTGCCGGTCTCGGTGTTCGTCACCACCATCTCGTTCGTCATCTACCTGGCGTGCCGGGCGGTCGCGGCGGCGCGGCGCTGACCCGCCACGCCGCGGCCGGATACCCGTGGGCGGACGCGCATGACTACCGTCTGAGGCGTGCCCACCGACCGCGATGACCCCGCCGGACCCGAAGCCGGGGCGATCCGCGCCGCGTTCCCGACACTGACCTGGGAGTCGGCGCATCGCATCGACGAGGGCTGGGACCACGTGGTGCTGATGTGCCACGGGTGCGGCGGCGCCGACGCGCTCGGCCACCCCGACCTGGTGTTCCGCTTCCCCACCGACGAGCAGGCGCTGGCGCAGCTCCCCGCGGAGATCGCGGTCCTGGACCACGTGGCCGACCGGGTGGCGGCGTCGGTCCCGCGGTACACCCACGTGCCCGACGGCGCGGGGTTCGCCGGTTACCCCCTGGTCCGCGGGGACCGACTCACCCCCGAGTTGCTCCGCGGCCTGTCACCGACGGAGACGACGACCGTGGCCGCGCAACTCGGCGCGCTGCTGGCGGCGCTGCACGTCATGGACACCTCCTCGCCGCCACTGGATCGGGTTCCGCACTCCTATCAACCCGAGAACCTGGACTTCGTGCGCGGGATCGTCGAGAACGACCTCCCGGCGCGGTTCTCCGACGACGAGATGCGCGCGGCGCGCGGGATCTGCGACGAGGTCGCGGCGCTCCAGTCCACCCTGCTCCCGCGGGTGTTCCTGCACAACGACGTCCACACCCGCCACCTGCACTGGGACCACTCGCCGGGCGCGGGCCCGGGGAGGTTGGGGCTCATCGACTTCACCGACATGTGCCTCGGCGACCCGGCCGTCGACTTCGCCGAACTGTACGAGTACGGGCCCCGGTTCGTCGACCGGGTCCTCGCGCACTACGTCGGCAGGATCGACCCGACCTTCCTCGACCGGGCGTGGACCTACCAGCGGTTCGCCGGCCTCTACGCGATCACCGGGCACCTGTACTACGGCGAGGAGACGTGGGACCACGCGCGGGCGACGTTCGACCGCTGCCGGTCGGCCCGCCGCCCGCGGGCCTGAGCCCGGGCCTCCCCCGGCCCGCCGGCGTGCGCTGGCCCTTCGGGGCTTGCGCTGGCTCTTCGGCTTGCGCTGGCTCTTCGGCTTGCGCTGGCTCTTGGGACCAGCCCGCCAGCGCCACCCCACGGAATCCGTGCACACCCGCAGCGCGGGTCAAAGGGGCAGCGCAAGTCCGGCAAGGGGGCAGCGCAAGTCCGGTCATAGGGGCAGCGCAAGTCGGGAGGAGGGGGCCGGGCGCGGCCGACGGCTAACCGAGGGCCCGCCGCTGGCGCGAGAACTCCGAGAGCACCACACCGGCCGCGACGGAGGCGTTGAGACTCTCCACGCCGCCGGAGATCGGGATCGACAGGATCGTGTCGCAATTCTCGCGCACCAGCCGGGACAGCCCCTTGCCCTCGGAGCCCACCACCACGACCGTGGGGCCGGTGCCGTCGTAGTGGTCCAGGGTGGTGTCCCCGTCGGCGTCGAGGCCCACGAGCTGCACCCCGGCCTTGGCCCAGTCGAGCAGCGTGCGGTTGAGATTGGTGGCCCGGGCCACCGGCAGCCGCGCGGCGGCACCGGCGGAGGCCCGCCACGCCACCGCCGTGATGGACGCGCTGCGGCGCTCGGGGATGAGGACGCCGTGTCCGCCGAACGCGGCGGTCGACCGGATCACCGCCCCGAGGTTGCGGGTGTCCGTGATGTTGTCCAGGGCCACGAGCAGCGCGGGCCGCGACGACCCCATGGCCATGTCGAGCAGGTCCTTGGGGTCCGTGTACTGGTACGGCGGCACCTGGAGCCCGATCCCCTGGTGCATGCCGTTCGAGACCATGCGGTCGAGATCGGTGCGCGGCACCTCGAGGATCGAGATCCCCTTGTCCGCGGCCAGGTGGACGGCCTCGGTCAGCCGCTCGTCGGCCTCCGACCCGATCGCCACGTACAGCGCGGTCGCCGGCACGCCGGCCCGGAGGCATTCCACCACCGGGTTGCGGCCCACCACGTACTCGGGCCCGTCGGCCTGCTTCTCCGCGTAGCGGCGGCGCTGCTGCGTGGTCTCCGCCTTGCGCGAGGCGGCCTTGGCCTTGCGGTGGGCCGAATGGTAGGTCCGGTCCTCCGCCTTGGGGGTGGCACCGCGCGCCTCGAGTCCCCGCCGTCGCTGGCCGCCGGACCCGACGACCTGGCCCTTCTTGGTGCCGGATTTGCGGATCGCCCCGCGTCGGCTCGAATTGCCCGCCATGTCAGTCCTTCCGGTTGGCGAGCGACCACTTCTGGCCGTCCGCGGTATCGGCCACCTCGATGCCGGCGGCGACCAGGCGGTCCCGGATGGCATCTGAGGTGGCGAAGTCCTTGGTCGAGCGCGCGGTGTCGCGCGCCTCGAGTTCTGCGCGCACGAGCAGGTCGAGCGCGGTCATCGCGGCGTCGTCCCCGCCGCCGGTGGCCCAGTGGGGGTCGAGCGGGTCCACGCCCAGCACCGCGGCCATCGCCCGGACGGCCGACGCGGCGGCGAGCGCCGCCTCGAGGTCCCCGGACGCCAGGGCGGTGTTGCCCGCGCGCACCGAGCCGTGGATCTCCGCCAGGGCGGCGGGGACCCCGAGGTCGTCGTCCATCGCGGCGGCGAAGCCGGGGGTCCACGTCCCCACCGGCACCTCCGCACCCGCCTCGCCCACCCGCCGCACGAACGCCTCGATCCGCCGGTACCCGGCGGCGGCCTCCTGCAGCGCTTCCGGCGAGTACTCCAGCATCGACCGGTAGTGGGCGCTGCCGAGGTAGTAGCGCAGCTCGACCGGCCGGACGGAGGTGAGGATGTTGGGAACGCTGAGCACGTTGCCCAGCGATTTGCTCATCTTCTCGCCGGCCATGGTGACCCAGCCGTTGTGGAGCCAGTATCTGGCGAAGCGGTCGCCGGCGGCGTGGGACTGCGCCGCCTCGTTCTCATGGTGCGGGAACTGCAGGTCCAGTCCGCCCCCGTGGATGTCGAACGTCCCGCCGAGATACCAGGTGGCCATGGCCGAGCACTCGAGGTGCCAGCCGGGCCGGCCGTCGCCCCACGGCGTGGGCCAGCTCGGCTCGCCGGGCTTGGCGGCCTTCCACAGGGCGAAGTCGCGCGGATCGCGCTTGCCGCGCAGGTCCACGCCCTCCCCCTGGTCCACCTCGTCCAGCCGGTGGCCGGACAGGTGACCGTAGTCGCCCTCGGGCGCCGCGGACCACGCCGCCACGTCGAAGTACACGCTGCCCTCGGCGGGGTAGGCGAAGCCGCGCTCGATGAGCCGCTCCATGTAGTCGATCATCTGGGTGACGTGTCCGGTCGCCCGCGGTTCGGTGGACGGCGGCAGCACGCCGAGGGCGTCGTAGGCCCGGGTGAACTCGCGCTCGTGGGTGGCGACCCACTCCCACCACGGCCGCCCGTTCTCGGCGGCCTTGGTGAGGATCTTGTCGTCGATGTCGGTGACGTTGCGCACGAACGCCACGTCGTAGCCGCGTCCGAGCAGCCAGCGGCGCAGGACGTCAAAGGCGACGCCGGAGCGGACGTGCCCGATGTGCGGGACCGACTGCGGGGTGGCCCCGCACAGGTAGACGGACGCGTGCCCCTCCCGGACAGGGCTGAACTCCCGGAGGGAGCGGGTGGCGGTGTCGTACAGATGGAGCGTCACGGATGCCGAGTCTACCGGTACCGGCCGGTCAGGCCCGGTACACCAGGGCCGTCGCCACCGCGGAGACCCCTTCGCCGCGGCCGGTGAAGCCCATGCCGTCGGTCGTGGTGGCCGAGACGGAGACCGGGGCCCCGAGGATCTCGGACAGCGTCCGCTCGGCCTCGGCCCGACGAGGCCCCATCTTGGGGCGGTTGCCCACCATCTGCACGGCGGCATTGCCGACCGCCCACCCGTGGGCGGCGAGTTCGGCCACGGCCTCGCGGAGCAGGCGCTCCCCCGAGACGTCGTCGTACTCGCTGCGGCCCGTGCCGACCAGCGACCCGAGGTCGCCGAGACCCGCCGCGGACAGGAGCGCGTCGACCAGCGAGTGGGCCACCACGTCCCCGTCGGAGTGCCCCTCGCAGCCGTGGTCGTCCGGGAAGTGCAGGCCCGCCATCATGCACCGCTTCCCGGGTTGCACCTGGTGGGCGTCGGTGCCGATGCCCACGCGGGGGACGACTGGTCCGGTCACGGATCCTCCTGGGTCGGTCGACGGGTCGGTCGCCAGCTCGGTCAGCGCGCGGTCGTGGTCCGCGGCCGTGGTGATCTTGAACGCCAGCGGGTGCCCGTCGACCGTCGCGACCCGCCGCCCGAGCCGCTCGACCAGCCCGGCGTCGTCGGTGGCCACGTCCCCGGCCGCGTCGTAGGCGGCCAGGAGCACGGCGGGCGCGAAACCCTGCGGCGTCTGGACGGCCCGCAGCGCCGCGCGATCCGGCGTGCCCACCACGTGCCCGGCGGGGTCGACCTCCTTGACGGTGTCGACCACGGGGAGCACGGGAACCACCGCGGGCTCGCCCGACCGGACGGCCCCGACCACGCGCCGGATCGGAGCGGCCGGGGTGAGGCACCGCGCCGCGTCGTGCACCAGGAGCACGTCGTAGACCGCCGCGTCCGATCCCCCGCGGGTCGCGGCCAGCGCCGCGAGCCCGTTGCGGACCGAGTCGGTGCGTTCCGCCCCGCCCGTGGTGACGACGACGAGGTGGTCCCCCGACCGCAACGGGGCCAGCACCCGCTCCGCCTCCGGGACGCGGTCGTCGGGGACCACCGCCACGACGTCGTCCACGACCCCGGAGTCCAGCAGACCGGCGACGGCCCGCTCGAGCATGGTGCGGCCGTCCACCTCGACGAAGGCCTTGGGGATGCCCGCGCCCAACCGGACCCCCGACCCCGCCGCGGGAACGACGGCGGCCACCCTGCCCGGTGGGGCTGGGTGGCCACTGACGTCGTGCTGCGTCACTCGGCGAATCGCGTCAGGCCGGTGCGGCCGCGGAGGCCAGGACCTGCTCGAGGAGGTCGTCCGCGCGGTGCTCGTCCGCCCGGTCGGCCAGGGCGAGCTCGCCCACCAGGACCTGGCGGGCCTTGGCGAGCATGCGCTTCTCGCCGGCGGACAGGCCGCGGTCGAGATCGCGCCGCCAGAGGTCGCGGACGACCTCCGCGACCTTGTTCACGTCGCCCGACGCCAACTTCTCGCCGTTCGCCTTGTACCGGCGGGACCAGTTGGTGGGCTCCTCCGCGTGCTCGGTGCGCAGGACCTCGAAGACCTTGTCGAGCCCCGCCTCGTCGACCACGTCGCGAACGCCCACGTACTCGGCGTTCTCGGCCGGGACCCGGACCGTGAGATCGCCCTGTGAAACCTTGAGGACGAGGTATTCCTTCTCGGTGCCCTTGACCGTCCGCATTTCGATCGCCTGGATTTGCGCGGCGCCGTGATGCGGGTAGACGACAGTGTCGCCGACCTTGAACTCCATGAGTGGCTTTCCCCTTTCGACTGCGCCATCTTAGCACGCCCTCAGCCCAGCGGTTTTCTGTTTGCGCAGGTCAGCAACCTGCGAGGCCGGGGCGGGAAATCCGGGGGGAGTCAGGAGTCCACTCCGGCGCCGGTCAGGACCGGCGGTGGACTACGATGAGACCGGCCTGAGAACGACCATCCCCACGAGGAGCCTGACGTGACTTCACCCAACACCGGCCTGCGCCGCACCGCGCTCGTAGTCCTGGCCGTGGGCGCCGCCCTCGGCGCGTCGGCGTGCAGTGCCGGCCAGGTCTCCCAGACGGCCGGCCAGGTCGCCGCGGTGGACGGCGGACGCGGCACCGCGGGGGATCTCACGGTCAACGACCTCGTGGTGGTCGTCCCCGAGTCGGGCGAGGCCCGGCTGGGCTTCGCGGCCTCCTTCACCGGCTCCGGCCTCGGCGACTCCGTCTCGCTCGACCGGGTCGAGATCGGCGGGGTCGAGGCCCGGGTCGGCCAGTCCGAGCCGCTCCAGCGCGGGTGCTCCCTGATCGTGTCCGCGGCCGCGGACGCGACCCCGGTGCCCCGCACGGACGACATCTGCGTCGAGCGGACCACCGCCACCCTGCCC
Organism: uncultured Dietzia sp.; assembly: GCF_937873725.1. Classification (GTDB taxonomy): domain Bacteria; phylum Actinomycetota; class Actinomycetes; order Mycobacteriales; family Mycobacteriaceae; genus Dietzia. The sequence continues at coordinate 30,333 of NZ_CALMYY010000123.1, read as the reverse complement.
GCCGGCGACGATCTCAACGTGGGCAACTCGCTCCCCGCCACCCTGACCTTCTCCAACGGCGACCGGATCGAGGCCCGAGCCGGTGTGATCGCCGAGGTCCCGGCCAGCGACGAGTACACCCGTCCGGTCGAGACCCACGCCGAGGGACACTGAGACGTCCGCCCTCTCCGCCCGCGCGGCTGACGGATCACCCGTCGACGCCGCCCTGCGCGCCGTCCTCAGACGACTCGCCCCGGGCACGCCGCTCCGTGACGCACTGGACCGTATCCGCCGCAGCGGGACGGGCGGCCTCGTCGTGCTCGGGGACGATCCGTCCGTCCAGGCCATCTGCGACGGCGGCGTGGCACTGGACGTCGAGTTCACCCCCGCCCGGCTCCGCGAACTGAGCAAGATGGACGGCGCCGTGGTCCTGTCCACGGACGGTCGACGCATCACCCACGCCAACGTCCACCTGGTGCCCGATCCCACCCTGCCCGCGGTGGAGACCGGGACTCGGCACCGCGCGGCCGAAAGAACGGCCCTGCACACCGGGGTCCCGGCGATCGCGGTCTCCGCCTCCATGACCACCGTCACCGTCTACGCGGGCGGACAGGCCCGCGTCCTCGCCGACCCGGTCGTGTTGCTGGCCCGCGCCGACCAGACCGTCGCGACCATGGAGCGCCACGGTGCCCGCACCGCCCGCGCCCGCGCCCGACTCGACCGCGCGGAGATCGGCGGCTACGCCTCCGTCCGTGACGTGGTGACCATGGCCCAGCGGCTGGTCCGGCTCGGGCGGATGGGAACCGAGCTCACCGAGCTGACCGTGGAGATGGGCGAGTACGGACGGCAGACCACTCTCCAGCTCGAGGAGCTGCTGGCGGACACCCCGGACGAGCTGTGGGGCCTCGTCGCCGACCACCTGGCCCTGGACCCCTCGGACACCGCCGGGGTTCCCACCTCCGACCAGGTGGCCCTCGGGCTCGAGCGCCTGGCCGCGCTGACCGACGCCGACCTGCTGCTCCCCGGCCCGGTCGCGCGCTGCCTGGGCCTGCCCGCGGAGCCCGAGGACCTCGACGAGCACGTCACCTCGCGCGGGTACCGCATGCTCGCGCACATCCCCAGGCTCAGGCCGGTGCAGATCACCGCGCTGGTCGAGCGGTTCGGCTCGGTCCCGGCGCTGCTGGCCGCGGAGCAGACCGACTTCGCGGACGTGGAGGGCGTGGGATCCCTGTGGGCGCGACACGTGCGCCAGTGGCTCACCAGCCTCGGGTCGGGCTAGCCGGACCGGGCCGGGCGGGACCGATCAGGGGCGCTCGATCACGTTGAAGGTCGCGGCCGGGCTGAAGACGTTCCCGACCAGCGCGTACACCTGGTAGGCGCCCACCTCGACCGGCGTGCGATCCGCCTCGGCACACGCGCCCTCGGCGGAGCGGCGGCCGGTCCAGTCGATCTGGCGGGGCTCCGGCACGCCGGGGCGCAACTCGACCTCGTCCTGGTCCCGGGGGGTGGTGCAGTCGATGCTCGACCACACCTTGACGTTGGTGTCGAGGCGGTAGACCTCGAAGGACAGCGGCGCCTCCGCCAGGTCCCTGTCGCAGGTCGTGTCCGAGTTGTTGAGGATGTTGGCGTAGATGCGGACGTCCTCGCCCACGGGCACGTTGGGTTCGGCCGACCAGACCGACAGGCTCAGGTCCCCGTCCGCGCACCGGCCCCGCGAGGCCCCGCCGTCCTCGGGGGCGGAGGTCCGGTCGGTGGTGGTCTCCGAGGTCCCGGCGGCCGCGGACGAGTCGACGTCGCCGCCCCCCGCCGTCTCCTGGGTGTCGGTGCCGGTGTCCCTCGAGGCCAGGAACAGTGCCAGCACCACGGCCACAGCGGCGACGGCCGCGATCGCCACGGCGGCGACGCGGCGACGCACATAGACTTCGCGAGGTAGGGAGCCCTTGGGTTCGTGCACGGGGCCACTCTAGGGCCGGGGCCGCGCCGGGTCGGGGCCCCCTCGCGGCGTGTCCCCCGACCAGGCCCCCTTCCCGTGCGCGGACGCTAGACGGCGACCATCTCCTCGCCCGGGCCGTGCGGGGTGTCGTGGACGTCGCCCACCACGCTGCGCAGGTACGCGTGCCCGTCCGAGAGCTTGTACGTCACCCCGACGATGGCCAGCCGGCCGTCCTCGATCCGCTCGCTGATGATCTTGGACCGCTGCTCCAGCAGCTCGCCGGTCTCCAGCACGTGGCGCGCCTCGTAGTCGTCGATGCTGCTGAGTCCCTCGCGTCGGCCGTTGAGGATCGACGGCGACACCTTCTCCACCACGTCGCGCAGGAACCCCGGCGGGATCTCGCCGGTGTTCAACGCGTCGACGGTGGCCTTGACCGCGCCGCAGCTGTCGTGACCGAGCACCACGATGAGCGGCGTGTCCAGCACGTGGACCGCGTACTCGATCGACCCGAGCACGGCCGTGTCGATGATGTGGCCGGCGGTGCGGATGACGAAGAGGTCGCCGAGCCCCTGGTCGAAGATGATCTCGGCCGCCACTCGCGAGTCCGAACACCCGAAGAGGACGGCCTTGGGGTGCTGCGCGGCGACGAGCTGCGCCCGACGCTCGGTATTCTGGCTCGGATGACGCATCTCGCCACCGACGAATCGATGGTTCCCGTCCCGGAGCGAGGTCCACGCACTGATGGGGTTGGTATGAGGCATGGCTCATATTGTGCACACCCCACCCCGGCGGCCCCAAGGTGACCTCCGTCGACACACCCGCTCTGCTCTCCTGGTTCGACCGGGCGGGCCGGTCCCTGCCGTGGCGCGGGGACGAGGTCGGCCCCTGGGAGATCCTGCTCTGCGAGGTCATGAGCCAACAGACCCCGGTCGCCCGGGTGGAGCCGGTCTGGCGGGCGTGGCTCGAGCGCCGGCCCGGCCCCGCCGATCTCGCCGCGGCCGCCCCGGCCGACGTGATCCGCATGTGGGGCAAGCTCGGCTACCCCCGCCGCGCGCTCCGGCTGCAGGAGTGCGCCCTCGTCGTCGTCGACCGGCACGACGGCCGGGTACCCACCGACGTCGACGCCCTCCTCTCCCTCCCCGGCGTGGGCGACTACACCGCGCGCGCCGTGGCCTGCTTCGCATACGGACAACGCGTCCCCGTGGTGGACACCAACGTGCGGCGGGTGGTCGCGCGCGCGGTGCACGGCGCCGCCGAGGCCGGGCCGCCGTCGACCCGCCGCGACCTCGAGACGGTCGCCGCTCTCCTGCCCGCCGAACGCGGACGGGCCGTGGCCTTCTCCGTGGCGGTGATGGAGCTGGGCGCGCTGGTGTGCACCGCGCGGGTCCCGCGCTGCGACGACTGCCCCCTTGCCTCCACGTGCGCGTGGGTGGCCGCCGGGAAGCCCGAGTGGGACGGCCCGCGGCGCAGGGCCCAGGCGTTCGCCGGCACCGACAGGCAGGTCCGGGGGCTGCTGCTCGACGTCCTGCGCGACGGCGACGGCACGGCCACCCCCGGCCGACTCGACGCGGTGTGGCCCGACGCCGCCCAGCGCGGTCGGGCCCTGGAGTCGCTGCTGACCGACGGACTCGTGGTGCGGGACGGGGGCGACTACTCGCTGCCCCGAGGGTAGGTTGACCGCCATGGCCATCGTGAAGATCAATGCCCTGTCCGTCCCGCCGCAGGCCGGCGCCGAGCTCGAGCGCCGCTTTGCCGAGCGCGCGCACACCGTGGAGAACTCCCCCGGGTTCCTCGGGTTCCAGCTCCTGCGTCCCACCGCGGGCGAGACCCGCTATTTCGTGGTGACCACCTGGGAGGACGAGGAGTCCTTCGCCGCCTGGCGCGACGGCGACGCCCGCTCGGCCCACGCCGGGCAGCACGGCAAGCCCGTCGCCGAGGGCGCCACCATGCTGGAGTTCGACGTGGTGCTGGACGTCACGCGCCCCGCCTGACCCGCCCGCTACCGCGCGGGAACCGGGCCGACCACCGGCGCGAGCACGTCCTGGTAGCGGTCGTCCACCAGCGCCGCGACGTCCACGGGGTCGATCTGCCCGTCCTCGGTGAAGACGTCGGCGAGTTCCTGCTCCGGCCCGATCGTGTCCGCGAGCGCGACGGGCCGGCGGGTGCTGCGGCTCTGGGACAACTCGGCCGCCGCGGGCGCCAGTCCCACGGCCTCGCCGTAGTAGGCCGCCCACTCCGCGGGGTGCTCCGCCGTCCAGGTCCCCGCCTCGGCGAGCCGGACCAGGAAGTCGGCGATCGCCGTCTGCCGCCGGGCGTCCGCGAGCGCGTCGTCCGAGGCGAGCCCGAACCAGAACCCGTTGGACGCCTCGGCCGCCGTCGCGATGGTCCGGACGTCGGTGGTGGTCTCGGCGATGGCGGTGTACGGGTCCCAGATGGCCCAGGCGTCCGCGTCACCGCGGGAGAACGCGGAACCGGCCTCGGCGGGCTGGAGGAATATCAGCTCGACGGACTCCGGGTCGACGCCGGCCCTGCGGAGCTGGAGCAGCAGGTGCCCGTGGGCCGAGGTGCCCTTGGCCACCAGCACCTTCCGGCCGGCCAGGTCGGCCACCGACCGGACCGGGGAATCCCCGGCGACGAGGATCCTGTCGCCCTCCCCGCCGTTGGCGTACGCGGAGACGATCGACACCCGCGCGCCGGCGGCGGCGCCGAAGACCGGCGGGGTGTTCCCCGTCACCGCGACGTCGATCTGCCCGGCGTTGAGCGCCTCCACCTGCGGCGGACCGGAGGTGAAGGTGGAGAACTCCACCCTGTACGGCAGGTCGTCGAGCGTGCCGGCCGCGGTGAGTATCGCCTGGGTCCCGCCCTTCTGGTCCCCCACCTTCAGCACGAGATCGGACAGGCCCGCCGGATCGACCCGCTCCGGTACGGGGGCCTCGACCCTGGACTCGCGGGTGGCGCAGCCGGACCCGACGAGCAGGGCGACGAGCGCCAGGGCGAACAGCCCCGCGACGGTGGTGGATCGCGGGGTGGTGGTCGTCATATCGCGTAGTCCTCATCTGTGTGGTCGACGCCCAGAGCGTCGAGCAGGGAACGGTGGTGGTGGGGGCTCCGGTCCCCGCCGCGGGGCCGGTCGATGGTCTCGGTGTGGGCGACCACGCCGTGGTCCAGGACCAGCACGCGGTCGGCCAGGGCCACCGCCTCGTCCACGTCGTGCGTCACCAGCAGGACCCCGAAGCCGTGGTGCTCCCACAGCCGCAGCAGCAGCCGGTGCATGGCGCGCCGGGTGAGCGCGTCGAGCGCGCCGAACGGCTCGTCGAGGAGCAGCAGCGCGGGCTCGGCGACGAGCGCCCGGGCGAGCGAGGTCCGCTGGGCCTGGCCCCCGGAGAGTTCCCCGGGGTACGCGGACTCGCGGCCGTCCAGGCCCACCTCGGCGAGGATCCCGGTCACGCGGGTGGTCTTCTCGACCCGGCCGACGTCGACCCGGTTCAGCCCGTGCCGCACGTTCTCCGCGACGGTCCGCCAGGGCAGCAGCCGCGAATCCTGGAACACCACCGCCGGAGCGCCGTCGATGAGGACGGTCCCCTCGTCGTGGTCCCGGTCCAGGCCCGCGAGGATCCGCAGGGCCGTGGACTTCCCGCTGCCGCTGCGCCCGAGCAGCGCGGTGATCTCCCCGCGGGGGATCTCCAGGTCGAGTCGGCGCAGGACGGTGGTGTCGCCGAAGCGACGGGTCACTCCCCGCAGCGCGCCCGCGGGGGCGAGGGTGGTGGTCATTCTCGGTACCTCCTGGGATTCGGTGGTCAGCGGTAGTGGCGCAGGGCCCGGGCCTCGGCGAGGCGGACGACGGCGTCCGTGGCGATCCCCAGGAGCGCGTAGACGATCAGGCCGACGAGGATCACGTCGATCCGGAAGTAGTCGCGGGCGTTCATGATGAGGTAGCCGATCCCGTTGGTGGCGTTGAGCTGCTCGGCCACGATCAGCGTGAGCCAGCCGATCGCGAGCGACTGCCGGACGCCCACCAGGACCTGCGGCGCGATCGACGGCAGGATCACCTCGGTCAGCCGCTGGCGGCGGCCGAACCCGAACACCGTCGCCATGTCGCGGAGCTTCGGGTCGACCTGCCGCAGGCCGGAGGCGGTGTTGAGGTAGATCGGGAAGATCACGCCCAGGGCGATGAGCAGGACCTTGGGGGTCTCACCGATGCCGAACCACAGGATGAACAGCGGGATCAGCCCCAGGTGCGGCAGGGCGCGGATCATCTGCAGGGGCGGATCGACGAGCGCGTCGGCGATCCGCGACGAGCCCACGACCACGCCCAGGACGAGCCCCGCGACGGCGCCGAGGACGAACCCCTGGGCCACCCGGATGCTCGAGACGGCCAACGCCCGGCCGAGCTCTCCGGACTCGATGAGCTCCAGCGCGGACCCGGCGATGAGCTGCGGGGCGGGAAGGACCCGTTCGGGCAGGACCCCGGTGGCGCCCGCGATCTGCCACAGCACGAGCAACGCGATCGGACTGAGCCAGCGCAGCCAGGCGGTCCGGCCGCGGCGGCGGCTGCGGCGTCGGCCCACCTCGCCCGGCGCGGGTGCGGTGGCGTCGGTCTCCGTAGTGGACGTGGTGGACGCGGGATCCGTGCCGGTCTGAGCCGGGGATTCCAGAACAATGGTCATGAGGCGTCTCCTGGAGTTCTCACCCGCCCACGAAGGCGGGCTCCCTGGGCTGGGTGTCGGCTGATGCGGTGTCGGCGGGACCCGCGAACGGCACGGACACGATCTCCTCCCGGGCCCCACCCGGAGTCCGGAGTCCGCGGCGGGCGAGGACGGGCAGGACCCCCTCGCCGAAGGTGAACGCCTCCTCCAGGTGCGGGTATCCGGACAGGACGAAGTGGGTGAGCCCCAGGTCCGCGTACTCCGCGATCCGGTCGGCGACCTCCTCGTGCGATCCCACGAGTGCCGTGCCCGCCCCGCCGCGGACCAGCCCGACGCCGGCCCACAGGTTGGGCGCGATCTCCAGCGAGTCCGCCCGGCCGCCGTGCAGGTCGAGCATCCGCCGCTGCCCCTCCGACTCGCTCGCGGCCAGCGACCGCTGGACGCGCTCGACGTCGGCGGGATCGACGCCGGCCAGCAGTCGCTCGGCTTCGGCCCAGGCCTGCTCGGAGGTGTCCCGGGCGATCACGTGGAGCCGGATGCCGTAGTCCAGGGTGCGGCCGTTCCCGGCGGCCGCCGCGCGGACACGATCGAGCTTCTCCGCCACCGCCGCGGGCGGCTCCCCCCAGGTGAGGTAGGTGTCGGCGTGGCGGGCGGCCACCCTGATCCCCGCGGCGGAGGATCCGCCGAAGAAGATCGGCGGGACCGGGTCGGGCCGACGGGCCAGGACCGAGTCCACGACGGCGAGGTGCTCCCCGTGGAAGGACAGGGGCTCCGGCGAGGTCCACAGTCCACGCACCACCTCCAGGAATTCGTCGGCGCGGGCGTAGCGGCCCTCCTTGTCGAGGAAGTCGCCGTAGGCACGCTGCTCACGGGATTCCCCGCCGGTCACCACGTTGAGCGCCAGCCGACCGTGGGACTGCCACTGGAAGGTGGCGGCCATCTGCGCGGCGAGGGTGGGGCTCATGAGCCCCGGACGCAGCGCGACGAGGAACTTGATCCGCTCGCCGGCGTCGGCGAGCAGGGCCGCGGTGATCAGCGCGTCCTCGCACCAGGCGCCGGTCGGGGTGAGCAGCGACTCGAACCCGTTGTGCTCGGCGGCGGCCACGATCTGCCGGAGGTAGGGCAGCGTCGCGGGCCGATCCCCGGACATGAAGGTGCCGTGTCCCCCGGCCACGAGGTTGCGCGAGTCCCCGTAGGTGGGCAGGAACCAGTGGAAGCGCAGGCCGCGGGGAGCGGCGGACTGGGGTGTCTGGTCGGTGGTCACTGAGGACTCCTCGGCGGACTGGACGGCAACGGACCGACCCATCGTGGGGTCGGCGGACACCCGGCGGCCAACGTTGTCACCATCCTGAACGAAACCCTTAACCCAACTAGACAGATCGGTCTATTCTCTGTGCTAGTCTCACCCGCATGACACCCCGGACACCCCGACCCGAACTGCGCCTCTCCCCCGCGAGCTCGGCCAGGGTCATGCGCGCGATCCGGTTCCGTGGGCCCGTCTCCCGCCCCGAGGTCGCGGCGACCACCGGCCTCTCGGTGGCCACCGTCGGGCGCGCGACCTCGGCCCTGCTCTCGACGGGCGTGATCCGGGAGCGGCCCGAACTCATGCACGACGGGTCCGTCGGCCGGCCGAGCATCCCGGTGGAGATCGATCCGGCCGGACCGGTGACCGTCGCCGTCCACATCGGACTGCACCGAAGCGTGGTCGCGATCTGCGACCTCAGCGCCAGAATCCTCGCCGAGCACGCCGTCCCCACCCCCGGGTGCGACCCGGAGCGGATCGTCGACGAGCTGTCCGCGATCGCGTTCCGGCTCCTCGACGACCACCGGGATCGCCGGCTGGTCTGGGGCGGGGTCGCCACCGCCGCCCGGATCACCGGGCCCGGGAGGATCGACCACGATCTGTTGGGCTGGCGGGACGTCCCCGTCGCCGACCTCTTCACGGACCGCCTCGGCGTGCCGTTCGCCGTGGCACCGCACGTCGAGGCGATGGCCGCGGCGGAACTCCTGGTCGGGCACGAGACCCATCGGGGCACGACGCTCGTCGTGTACGCACGGGAGTCCATCGGATCAGCCCTGGTGATCGACGGCTCCGTCCACCTCCCCCGGGCGGGCTCCGCCGAACTCGCCCACCTGCCCGTGGGCGAGACCACCCATCTCGACGACCGGGGTGCCGGACTCCTCGACGTGGTGGGCGACTCCGGCCTGGTCCGTGCGGCGGCGACCCGCGGCATCACCGTGGGCTCGGTGCCCGAGCTCGCCGACCGGGCCCGCCACGACCCGGTGGCCGACGCGATCCTCGTGGAACGCGCGACGACCCTGGGCCGCCTGGTGGGCCTGATCTCCGCCATCACCCGCCCCGACTCCGTCGTGCTGTGCGGCCAGGCGTTCACCGATCACCCGCGCTACCTGACCCCGCTGCTCAGGGCCACGCGGGAGAGCCGTCTCGGGGGCGGGGCACCCGACCTCCGGGTCTCGACGGCCGGTGGCCGGATCCAGCAGTTCGCGGCCATGGCCGTGGCGCTCGACGCGATCTCCGCCGACCCGGTGGCCGCCCTCACGACCCGGCTCTCGTCCGTGTCATGAGGTCATGAGGCATTTCCGATCACCGGGAGCGGAAGGATCGACATCGGTGACGACGACTTACAGACTGCTCACATGACCGAACTACGCGCAGTGTCCACCACCGAAGCCCAGCCCTCCGTCTCCGCCGAGGTCCACCGTCGCGCGATGCGTCTGCACCCGGCCGGCGTCACCGTCATCACGCTCGACGATCCCGACGGCCCGGTCGGTTTCACCGCGTCGTCGCCGTCGAGCCTGTCGTCGGAACCCGCGCTGGTGAGCTTCAACGTGGGGATCTCCTCGTCGAGCCTGGCCGCGGTGCTCGACGCGCGAACCGCGGTGATTCATCTGCTGGGCGAGGGGGACGAGGCGCTCGCCCTGCGCTTCGCCGGACCGTCCCACCTCCGCTTTGCCGACACCTCGCTGTGGACCCGGGCGGAGACCGGGGAACCGCTGCTCCACGGCGGGCGGGCGCGCCTCCGGGTGGCGATCGACCGCCTGGTCCCCGCCGGCGACCACGTCCTGGTGATCGCCCGCCTGCTCGACGCCTGGTTCGACGACCATCCGAGCGACCCGCTCGTGATCGTCGACGGAGGCCTGCGGGCGGTGCCCCCCTCCTCCACGGACTGACCGGCCGCTTTCGGCGCGTCACGCACGAGAAGACGGCCCCCGCCGTGGCGGGGGCCGTCTTCTCGTGCAGGGTCCGGCTCAGGTGGTGGCGGGGGCCGCCCCACCGCTACCCGACGGACCGCCGGTCGAGCCGCCGCCGAACCCGGCGGAGCTCGGCGGGAGCGAGTCCCCCCGGCCGAGCTCGCCGGTCGGCGCGACGCTCGCGGTGATCTCCTCGCCCTCGCGGACCTCGGCGCCGGGGCGCGGGGAACCGGAGAAGGTGAACTTGGCGTCCTCGGTGCGCTCGGCCTCGCCGTCCCAGCCCTCGACGTCCACGGTCACCAGCTCGCCGGCCGCGACCTCGCCGAAGAGGATCTTCTCCGACAGGGTGTCCTCGATCTCGCGCTGGATGGTGCGACGCAGCGGCCGCGCCCCCAGGACGGGGTCGAACCCGCGCATGGCCAGGAGGTTCTTGGCCCGATCCGTGACCTCGATGTCCATGTCCTTGGCCTTGAGCGCCACCCGCACCCTGCCCACCATGAGATCGACCATCTGGACGATCTGCTCGCGGGTGAGCTGGTGGAAGACCACGATCTCGTCGATGCGGTTGAGGAACTCCGGCCGGAAGTGCTTCTTCAGCTCGTCGTTGACCTTCTGCTTCATCCGCTCGTACGCGTCCTCGGTGTTGTCGGAGGACTGGAAGCCCATCCCGACCGCCTTGGAGATGTCCCTGGTCCCGAGGTTGGACGTGAAGATCAGCACGGTGTTCTTGAAGTCCACCATGCGGCCCTGACCGTCGGTGAGGCGGCCGTCCTCGAGCACCTGGAGCAGGGTGTTGTAGATCTCCGAGTGGGCCTTCTCGATCTCGTCGAACAGGACCACCGAGAACGGCTTGCGCCGCACCTTCTCCGTGAGCTGGCCACCCTCCTCGTAGCCGACGTACCCGGGGGGCGCGCCGAAGAGCCGCGAGGCGGTGAAGCGGTCGTGGAACTCGCCCATGTCGATCTGGATGAGCGCGTCGTCCTCGCCGAACAGGAAGTTCGCGAGCGCCTTGGACAGCTCCGTCTTACCGACACCGGACGGGCCGGCGAAGATGAACGAGCCCGAGGGACGCTTGGGGTCCTTGAGACCGGCGCGGGTACGGCGGATGGCACGCGAGACCGCCTTGATGGCGTCCTCCTGGCCGATGATCCGCTTGTGCAGCTCGTCCTCCATGCGGAGAAGACGGGTGGTCTCCTCCTCGGTGAGCTTGAAGACGGGGATGCCGGTCCAGTTGCCCAGGACCTCGGCGATCTGCTCCTCGTCCACCACGGCGGCGACGTCCATGTCGCCCGCACGCCACTGCTTCTCCCGCTCGGAGCGCTCGGCGATGAGCTTCTTCTCCGTGTCGCGCAGACCGGCCGCCTTCTCGAAGTCCTGCGCGTCGATCGCGGACTCCTTCTCGCGCCGGGCCTCGGCGATCTTCTCGTCGAACTCGCGCAGGTCCGGCGGGGCGGTCATCCGCTTGATCCGCATGCGGGCGCCGGCCTCGTCGATGAGGTCGATGGCCTTGTCCGGCAGGAACCGGTCGTTGATGTACCGATCTGCCAGCTGCGCGGCCGCGACCAGCGCGGCGTCCGTGATGGTGACGCGGTGGTGCGCCTCATAGCGGTCGCGGAGACCCTTGAGGATCTCGATCGACAGCTCGACGCTCGGCTCGGGGACCTGCACCGGCTGGAAACGACGCTCGAGCGCCGCGTCCTTCTCGATGTGCTTGCGGTACTCCTCGATCGTGGTGGCGCCGATGGTCTGCAGCTCACCGCGCGCCAACTTGGGCTTGAGAATCGACGCCGCGTCGATCGCGCCCTCGGCGGCACCCGCGCCGACGAGCGTGTGGATCTCGTCGATGAACAGGATGATGTCCCCGCGCTGGTTGATCTCCTTGAGCACCTTCTTCAGGCGCTCCTCGAAGTCACCGCGGTAGCGGGACCCGGCGACGAGCGAACCGAGGTCCAGCGAGTAGACCTGCTTGTCCTTCAGGGTCTCGGGGACCTCGTTGTTGACGATGGCCTGCGCCAGGCCCTCCACGACGGCGGTCTTGCCCACGCCGGGCTCGCCGATGAGGACCGGGTTGTTCTTGGTGCGCCGCGAGAGCACCTGCATGATGCGCTCGACCTCCTTGGCGCGGCCCACGACCGGGTCGAGCTTGCCCTCCATGGCGGCCTGCGTGAGGTTGCGCCCGAACTGGTCCAGGACGGTCGACGACGACGGCGTGCCGGACTCGCGGCCACCGGTGCCGGCGGGCGCGCCCGTGGCCTCGGCCTCCTTGCCCTGATAACCCGACAGCAGCTGGATGACCTGCTGGCGGACGCGGGTGAGGTCCGCTCCGAGCTTGACGAGCACCTGGGCGGCCACGCCCTCGCCCTCACGGATCAGGCCGAGCAGGATGTGCTCGGTGCCGATGTAGTTGTGGCCGAGCTGCAACGCCTCGCGCAGACTCAGCTCCAAGACCTTTTTGGCCCGCGGCGTGAACGGGATGTGCCCGCTCGGCGCCTGCTGACCCTGGCCGATGATCTCCTCGACCTGGCTCCGCACCGCTTCCAGCGAGATCCCGAGGGACTCGAGGGCCTTGGCGGCCACTCCCTCACCCTCGTGGATGAGACCCAGCAGGATGTGCTCGGTGCCGATGTAGTTGTGGTTGAGCATCCGGGCCTCTTCCTGGGCCAGGACGACGACGCGACGTGCGCGGTCGGTAAACCGTTCGAACATCGTGCTACCTCACATTCCTCGGGTTTTCACCACTGTAGTGGCCCGGTCTGACGTCCGGAGCCACAGGAGTGGCAGTCGGCCCGTCACCATGGGTCAACGCGGCAGGTCGGGGATCCATTGCCGATCCGTGTACGCCGTCAGCGAACGCCGCCGCGGGACCACCGGCCACCCGCCGTCTAGGGTCGTTGTCATGACCCAGGCGACCGGCGGGAGCGCGCGGTGAGCCCGTTCGACCTGGCCCGGATCGGCCGCGACCTGCCCTTCGCCGCGGCCCTGCCGGACCTCCGGGAGGCCCTGGCCGCGGCGGGGACCGCGGTGGTCCAGGCCCCGCCCGGCACCGGCAAGACCACCCTGGTCCCGCCCGCTGTCGCCTCGGCGGCCGGGGTCGCGGGCCGGGTCGTGGTCACCCAGCCCCGGCGCGTGGCGGCCCGGTCGGCGGCGCGGCGCCTGGCCGCGCTCACCGGGACCGACCTCGGTACGGTGGTCGGCTACACCGTGCGGGGCGACTCCCGCGTCCGCCGGGACACCCTCGTGGAGTTCGTCACCCCCGGGGTGCTCGTGCGGCGGCTGATCGCCGACCCGGACCTGCCCGGGGTCGGCGCGATCGTGCTCGACGAGGTCCACGAGCGCGACGTCGAGTCCGACCTCGCTTTTGCCTTCCTCTGCGAGCTGCGCGGGCTCCGCGAGGAACTGCCGGTCGTGGCGATGTCCGCGACGGTCGAGTCCGACCGGTTCGCGCGACTGCTCGGCGGGGAGGGCGGGGCCGGTGCGGCGCCCGTCGTCGACGTGCCGGCCGTTCTCCACCCGTTGGAGATCCGCTACCTCCCGCCGCCGGTGGCGCGCCTCGACGCCCGCGGGGTCACCGACGGCTTCCTCGAGCACGTGGCCGCGGTGACGGCGGAGGCGGTCACCTCCGGCGGCCACGACACCCTGGTCTTCCTCCCCGGGGTCCGCGAGGTCGACCGCGTGGTGCGGGAGCTCACCGCACGCCTGGGTGGCGGCGCCGAGGTCCTTCCGCTGCACGGCGGGCTCGACGCGGCCGCCCAGGACCGGGCGGTCTCGGGCGCGGGCCGCCGGCGCGGAGACCGGGCGGCGGGAGGGGGCGGCGCCCGGCCCCGGGTCGTGGTCTCGACCGACCTCGCCGAGTCCTCGCTCACGGTGCCGGGGGTGCGGGTCGTGGTGGACGCGTGCCTGAGCCGCGAGCCCCGACGCGACGCCGCCCGCGACATGACCGGCCTGGTGACGGTGTCCGCCTCGAGGGACTCCTGCGTCCAGCGCGCGGGCCGCGCCGCCCGCCTGGGACCCGGGATCGCGGTCCGCTGCCTGACCGAGCAGGAGTACGCGCGACTGCCCGCGCACCGCACGCCCGCGATCGCCACCTCGGACCTGACGACCTTCGCGTTGGACGTGGCCTGCTGGGGCGCCCCGCGCGGGGAGGGGTTGGCGCTGCCCGACCCGCCACCGGCCGGGGAGATCCTCCGCGCCCAGGCCGTCCTCGAGGGGCTCGGCGCCGTCGATCCGTCGGGCCGGCCCACCGACCGCGGGCGGGGCCTCGCGCGCGTGCCCGCGGATCCGCGCCACGCCCGCGCCCTGCTCGACGGCGCCCCGGTGGTGGGTCCGCGGGTGGCCGCGGAGGTCGTGGCGCTGCTGGCCTCGGGCCGGCGCTCCCCCTCCGGCGACCTCGTGGCCGACCTCCGCGCCCTCCGCGGGGGGCGGGCCCCCGACTCCGCGACGTGGCAGCGCGAGGTCGGTCGGCTCGAGCGGCTCGCCCGGTCCGGGCCGCGCGACGGCCGCCCACCCGGCGCCCCGGTCCCGGTCGACGAGGCCGTGGGGCTGATCGTGGCGCTCGCCCACCCCGACCGGGTGGCGCGCCGGCGGGGCGAGCAGTACACGTTCGCGTCCGGAACCGGGGCGGTCCTCCCGCCCGGGTCGGCTCTGGCGGGCCACGACTGGCTGGCCGTGGCCGAGGTGGGACGCGCGTCCGGCCGGGCGGCGGGCGAGGCGGGGGCGGTGATCAGGTCGGCGGCCGCGCTGGACCGCGAGAGCGCCGAGCGTGCGGCGTCGGGGCTGCTCGACGACGACGAGACGGCCACCTTCACGGGCGGCGCGGTGACGGGCCGCCGCATCCGGCGGCTCGGGGCGATCGAGCTCTCCTCCACCCCGGTGCGTCCGGGTCCGGCAGTCACCGTGGCGGCCGTGGCGGCGGCCGTCCGCGCCGGCGGGCCGTCCGCACTCGGCGCCGACGACGACGCTCTACGCCTGTGGCGGCGACTCGCCCTGGCGCACCGCGAACTCGGCGACCCCTGGCCGGACGTGTCCGGTGACGCGCTGGCGGACAGGCTCGACGAGTGGCTCGGCCCCGAGATCGACGGGCTGGTCCGCGGCGGCAGGCTGGCGGGACGCGGCCTCGGAACCGCGATGAAGCGGCTGCTCCCCTGGCCCGAGGCGAGTCGGTTCGACGAGCTCGTGCCGGACCGGCTGGAGGTGCCCAGCTCGTCGTCGTACCGCGTGGACTACCCGGAACCGGGCTCCCATGACGCCCCGGTCCTCGCGGTCAAACTCCAGGAGTGCTTCGGCTGGACGGCCTCGCCGCGGATCTGCGGCGGCCGGGTCCCGGTGACGGTCCACCTGCTCTCGCCCGCGGGTCGACCGCTCGCCGTGACCCGCGACCTGGAGTTCTTCTGGCGCGAGGCCTACCCCGGCGTGCGCGCGGAGATGCGTGGACGCTACCCGCGCCACCCGTGGCCGGAGGATCCGATGAGCGCCGAGCCGACCCGGCGGACCAATCGGCGTCGCTGACGGTTCCAATACCATAACGGACGGCCAGATCACAGCATTTCCCGGATTTCGGGCCTACGATGTGACCAAGACCATTGGTGAGAGTCCGCTCCGCCGAAAGGGTGATCGTCATGACCGCGTACACACCCCCCGCCCCGCACCGGGTCCCCTTCCCCGCGAGGACGGAGGAGCTGACCAGGGTGATCCCCCACGTCAGGAACCGGATCGGCGCGATCACCGCCCTCGTGGGACTGGGGCTGGCGCTGCTGAGCCTCTACCTCCCGTGGCTCGCCTCCAGCAGTGGGGGGATCACCGCCCTGGGGATCACCGGGATCATCGACGTCCGCAGTGTCGCCCCGTTGCTGTTCCTCGGACTGGTGGTCCTGTCCGTCCTCGTGGCCGTGACCGCGATCAGCCGGCTGGGGGCGTTCGCGGCGGCGGCGGCCGTGGTCGCGATCGGGGTGCTGGCCGCGCACCTCGCCTTTGTGTGGACGCTCGTCGCCTCCACCGGGGCTGCCGACCCGACGCTCTCCGGCCTGCCCTCGGACGCGAGCGTGACGTTCGGGCCCTACGTGGCCGCGCTCGGGTTCGTCCTGGTGGCGGCGGGATCGGCGTGGGCCGCCCGCGCCGCCGAGTACGCGTTCCCCGACCTGGCGTCGGGGCGGCCGCACCCGTCGCCGTGACCCCCGCGCCACCGACTCAGAACACCACCACCGTGTCGCCCACCTGCAGTCGGTCGAAGTAGGTGGCCGCGGCGGGCTGATCCAACCGGATGCAGCCGTGCGAGGCGTAGGCGGGGTCGCCCTCGTGGAACGCGATCCCGCCCACGAAGTACACCGAGTAGGGCATCGGCGCGTTGTTGAACAGTCGGCTGACCTCGTGCCGGACCTTGCGCGTGACCTGGTAGGTCCCGCGCGGGGTCTCCCACCCGGGCATGCCGTGCGACATCCGCACCGGGCCGTAGCTCAGTCGCTCCCCCGACTGCAGCCAGGTGCGGTTCCCGGAGAGGTCGACGCACGCCGCCGCGGTCCGCGGGCACGGGCTCTGCGGGGTCGGGTCCGGCGGCGGCGGGGGCGCGGGTGGCGCGGGCGGCGGCGGCACCAATCCGGGCGGCGGGGTGATCCCCGCCCGCTCCAACGCCCCGCCCGCGGCGGTGCGCAGGTCGAGGTCCGCCTGCGCCGATCCCGCCTGCGCCTGGTCGATCACCTGCTGGACCTCGGTCGGGACGGGGAACGGCAGCTGCGCCGACGCCACGGGGGGCGCGACGCCCCCGAGGAGCAACGCCGCGACCGCGCCGACCAACACCCGTGACGATCTCTTTGTCATTCCTCGATTATGTCCTGGCCGGTCCCTCCGGACATCCGTCCCGGCGCAACGTTCCGGTCTCGGACACCGCGGCCATCGCACCCATGGGACTAGCGTCTGGATGATGAGTGACGGCCCGCTGCCCCTGCCCCCGCTCTCCGCCACCGCGGCCCGCGCCCTGAGCGCCGCAGGCATCACCGACCTGCGCCAACTCGACGGCCTGGCCGAGAAGGACATTCTGGCCCTGCGCGGCGTAGGCCCCGCCCAGCTCGCGGTCCTGCGCGACGCCGTGACCGCGGCGGGCCTGTCCCTCACCGACCCGGTCCCCCGGCCCCGAGCCACCGGCCGCAATGACAACACCGCGTTCGTCGCGGCGCCGGGATCGCCGAGAGAATGGATCGAGGGGCTGCCGACCGCACGCCGGGTCGACGACGGACTGCGGCTGCTGGAGATGTTCAATGACGTCACCGGCGCGGAGCCCGTCATGTGGGGCCCGTCGATCGTCGGATACGGCCACCACCACTACGTCTACGACAGCGGTCGCGAGGGAGACACGCTGCGGGTCGGTTTCAGCCCGAGGGCCTCGGCTCTGACCCTCTACGGTCTCCTCGGGGCGCCGGCGTCCGTCGGCCTGCTTGAGACGCTGGGACCACACAAGACCGGCAAGGGATGCCTTTACGTGTCGACTCTGGCCCGGGTCGACGGTCAGGTTCTGCGCGACCTCGTGGCGGCCGCGTGGGCACACGGGTACGACGACCCCCGCTGACAACGCGATCTCCGCACGTGTGGATAGGGTGACCCCATGGTGCCTGTCACACGTCGGCTCGGCCGACCCCACCTCGGAGTCCTCTCCGCGGCCGCCCTCGCGGGGGCGCTCGCGGCGGCGGCGACGATCGGCGCCTCCCCCGGGTTCGCCGCCCACGCGGACCCCGCCCACGCGGACCCCGCCCACGAGGGCACCCCGGCGGTGGCGGAGGTGCCGCCGCGGCCGGTGACGGTGGACGCGCAGCTGATCCGGTCGGTGGCGCGAAGGGTCCTGCTGGAGCAGGACCAGCCCGCGCACCTCACCGACGTCGACCTGATCGCGCGCGATGTGACGGCGCTGGGGCCGCTCTCTCCCGGCGAGGTCGAGCACGTCACGAGGCAGACGCTCCTGGGCTTCGGTCCGGGCGGCCCGGCCGTTCTCACCGCCACCGCTCCACCCCGGTGCCCGCCCACCGCCCGGGCCTGCATCGACGTCGACGCCAAGCGCGCCTGGGTCGTCTCGGAGGGGCATGTCACCTACGGTCCGGTGCCGATCACGACCGGCATGCCCGGATACGAGACCGCCCGCGGCTCACACCGGGTCCTGCGTCACGTCCGCCACGACCACAGCCGGATCTTCGACTCGCCGATGCCCTACTCGACGTACTTCACCACCAGCGGCATGGCGTTCCACGAGGGACGCCTGGACGAGCCCTCGCACGGCTGCATCCATCTGGGGCACCACGCGGCCGCGCACTTCTTCGAGACCCTGCGGGTCGGGGACGAGGTCGTGGCGTTCTGACGCCTCGCCCCCGTCAGTCGCGCGGCAGGGGCTTGACCATGGGGAACAGGATGGTCTCGCGGATCCCCAGGCCGGTCAGCGCCATGAGCAGACGGTCGATGCCCATGCCCAGCCCCGTGGTGGGCGGCATGCCCTGCTCCATCGCGGCGAGGAAGTCCTCGTCGAGCACCATCGCCTCGTCGTCGCCGGCCGCGGCGAGCCTGGCCTGGTCCTCGAACCGCCGACGCTGGATGACGGGGTCGACGAGCTCGGAGTAGCCGGTCGCCAGCTCGAAGCCACGCACGTAGAGGTCCCACTTCTCGGTGACCCCGCGCTCGGTGCGATGGTCGCGGGTGAGCGGGGAGGTCTCGACGGGGAAGTCACGGACGAAGACCGGGCCCTCGAGCTGGTCACCGCACAGGTGCTCCCACAGTTCCTCGACCAGCTTCCCGTGCAGCCAGCCCTTCCCGGAGGGCACCTCGAGCCCGACCCCGCCCGCCAGCGCGAGGAGCTCCTCGACGGTGGAGTCCACCGTCACCTCCGCGGTGAGGTGCGGGTGCTTGGCGCGCAGCGCCTCGTTGAGCGAGGGGTACATGCGGAGCTCGGGCCACCGCCCGCCGAGGTCGAAGTCGGTGCCGTCGGCGAGGGTCACCGTGGTGGAGCCGTAGACCTCGCGGGCGACCTCCTGGATGACCTCGCGGATCATCGTGGCCGAGGTGTCGTAGTCGCCGTAGGCCTGGTAGGTCTCGAGCATGGCGAACTCGGGGCTGTGCGAGGAGTCCACGCCCTCGTTGCGGAAGTTGCGGTTGATCTCGAAGACCCGCTCGATCCCGCCCACCACGCAGCGCTTGAGGTAGAGCTCGGGCGCGATGCGCAGGTAGAGGTCCAGGTCGAGCGCGTTGGAATGGGTGACGAACGGACGGGCCGCCGCACCACCGTGCAGGGTCTGGAGCATGGGGGTCTCCACCTCGAGGAACCCCCGGGCCTCGAGGGCGGTGCGCAGCGCGCGGACCACCCGGATCCGCGTCACGGCGTTCCGTCGGGCGGTGTCCCGCATGATGAGGTCGGTGTAGCGCTGGCGGACCCTGGTGTCCTCGCTCAGGTCCTTGTGGGCCACCGGCAGCGGGCGGAGCGACTTGGCCGCGAGCACCCACGCGTCGGCCATGACGGACAGCTCGCCGCGCTTGGACCGCACCACGCGGCCGGTCACCGAGACGTGGTCGCCGAGGTCGACGTCCTGCTTCCACGCCTCAAGCCGCTCCTCGCCGACGTTGGCGAGCGAGAGCATGGCCTGCAGCTGCGGGGCGAACGCGTCGGGCCCGCCGTCGGCCGCGGGGGTCGACAGGTCGGCTCCCGGGTGCACGCCGTCCTGGAGCCGGACAAAGCAGAGCTTGCCCGTGTTGCGGACGAACAGCACCCGGCCGGCCACCGAGACCTCGACGTCGGTCTCCTCCCCCGGCTCCAGCGCGGCGAAGCGGGGGTCCGAGGCGATCTCCGCGAGCCCGTGGGTGCGCGGGACCTCGACCGGGTACGCCTGCACCCCGGAGTCGAGGAGGCGCTGCCGCTTGTCGCGGCGGATGCGCAGCTGCTCGGGGGTGTCGTCGGCGGGCTCGTTGGTTGCGGCCCCGGGCGCGGCGGGAGTCGAGTCGGTCACGGATGTCGAGGATAGTCGCCCCTATGTGGCGGGACCGAACCCGTGGTGTGACGCCGTGTCCAGCACGTGGAGGTCCAGCCGGTCCGAGAGCGCCTCGATGGCGGCCGCGGCACGGACGCTGTTGCCGTGGTCGTCCAGTCGCGGGGAGTATGCGGCCACGCCGAACCGGCCGGGCACGACCGCGAACAGGCATCCCGAGACGCCGCTCTTGGCGGGCAGGCCCACCTGGTAGACCCAGTCCCCGGCGGCGTCGTACATGCCGCACGTGAACATCACGCTGGTGGCGTAGCGCACCGCCTTGCGCCCGAGCAGCCGGTCGTCACCTCCCGGCAGCCTCCCACCGGCGGCGAGCGTCGCGGCCATGCGGGCCAGCTCCCGGGTGTCCACGCGGATCGCGCACTGGCGTCCGTATCCGGCCACCACCCGGTGGGGGTCGTCCGCCAGGTTCCCCTCCTCCGCCAGCAGGTGGGCGAGGGCCTGGTTGCGGTGGGCGTTACGGGCCTCGATGTCGATGACCTCCTGGTCCACCTCGACCTCCCGACCCACGAGCCGGGCGAACAGCGCCCGGATCTGCTCGAAGCGGGAGTCCTCGTCGTCACTCTGGTCCCCCACCAGCGCGTGGGCCGCCAGGGCCCCGGCGTTGACGAGCGCGTTGGGCGCGCGCCCGGTCCCGGCCTCGAGGGAGATCTCGTTGAAGGGATCACCGGACGGCTCGACCCCGATCCGCTTGGCCACCTCGTCGACGCCCTTCTGGTCCAGCGCCAGGGCGTAGACGAACGGTTTGGACGCGGACTGGAGGTCGAAGCGGATCTGGTCGTCTCCCGCCGACACCACGTGGCCGTCGAGATCGCAGACCGCCAGCGCGAGGGCGTCGGGGTTGGGGTGGACGTAGTCGGCGAGGTGGGGCACCAGCTCCCCGGACGAGTCCTCGCGGACCTCGTCGAGGATGTCCTGGAGGAGGTCTGCCGAGATGCCGTCGGTCATGGGGCGACCGTACCGCCGCGGGCGTGGCCGCGCCCCCGGTCGGTGGGGCGGGCCCGGACCTCAGTGGGCCGAGATCGCCGACCTCTCGCGGAGCAGGTGCTCGGCGTCCGCGAGCAGGCCGAGGGCCCGGGCGGCCCGCAGCGCGTCGTGCCCACCGTCCACCGCACGGACCCCGAGGACGCCACGGGAGTGCAGTTCGAGGGCGAACAGCTCGGCGTCGAGGCCGTCGTCGCTGACCAGGAGGACCTCGCGGCCCCCGGTGGCCGCGGCGAGCGGTGCGGACGATCGCGGATCGAGCAGCTCGACCAGCGGTCGGGCCTCCACCGCGACCGCGCCGGCCAGGACGCCCTGCCGCTCGCGCTGGGCCCGGGAGCGGATGTCCACGACGAGGGCCCCCGCCTCGACCGCGGCGCGGTAGTCGGCGACCTCGAGGGTGGTGAAGGTGGTGGTGAACGCGGTGGTCATGGTGAGCTCCCGGTGCGGTGTGTGCGGCGTGCGTAGAGGGGTTCGCTGCCGGTCAGGGACACCGGCGCCGCGCGCGCGGGGGGTGCCACCGAACCGGCCGGGGGCATTCGTCGTGCGTTCACGCCCCTGATAATAGACAGACCGGTCTATCTATTTCAAGGGGTCGCCGGCCGACAGGCTTGCGCCGGCGAGGTAGTTGATGCATCATATAGATCACACGAAGGAGTCCTCATGCCCACCACGCACAAGCGCCAGCCCGCCGTCTTCATCGGACACGGCGTCCCCCTCAACGCGCTCGAGGTCAACGAGTGGACCCGGGAATGGGCCGCCCTCGGCGAGTCCCTCCCCGAGCGGCCACGGGCCGTCCTGGCGGTGTCCGCGCACTGGTACATCAACGCCACCGCCGTCACCGCCATGTCCAACCCCCGCACGATCCACGACTTCTACGGCTTCCCCCGGGAACTGAACGAGTTCGAGTACCCCGCCTCCGGCGCCCCCGAACTCGCGGCCGAGGTCGCCGAGGTCGTCAAGCCCACCTGGGTCGGCGTCGACCGCGACTCCTGGGGCCTCGACCACGGCACGTGGTCCGTCCTCACCCACGTCTTCCCCGACGCCGACGTCCCCGTGGCGCAGCTGTCGGTGGACGCCTCCAAACCGGCGAGCTACCACTTCGACCTCGGCACCAAGCTCTCCGCGCTCCGGGATTCCGGGGTGCTGGTGCTGGCCAGCGGCAACGTGGTGCACAACCTCGCCGCGGTGGACCCCTCCCGCGGCAACTCGGGGACCGACTGGGCCCACCGCTTCGACGACCACACCCAGGAGCTGCTCACCGAGCGCCCCGAGGACGCGCTCTCCCTGGTCGAGCACCCCGACGCCCGGCTCGCCGTGCCCAGCGCCGACCACTTCCTCCCCCTGCTCTACACGGCCGGCATGGCGGCGGGGTCCGGCGAGAGGCTGGACGCCTTCAGCAAGGGGTACGCCTGGGGTTCGGTCTCCATGACCAGTTATCGCTCGGCGGCCTGAGCGCCCACCCGGCGGGGCGGGTCAGGAGTTGCGCTCGAACACCAACCGGAGGCCCTCGAGCGCCAGCTCCGGCTCGACGTCGGTGATCGTCCGGGACTCCTCCGCCACCAGGTCCGCCCGCAGGCCGGTGAGGACCACGGACGCGTCGGCGAGCTCCGCCACGTCCGACCGCAACCGGTCCACCAGGGCGTCGATCTGCCCGGCGAATCCGATCACGATCCCGGCCTGCAGCGCGGCGACGGTGTTCTTGCCCAGCGCGCTGCGCGGCCGGACCACCTCGATCCTGCGCAGCGCCGCCGCGCGCTCGGCCAGGGCGTCCACGGAGATGTCGATCCCGGGCGCGATCGCGCCGCCGAGCAACTCGCCGCGCGCGGAGACGGCGTCGACGGTGGTGGCGGTGTCGACGTCGACGACCACGACGGCGCCGTCGAACAGGGAGTGCGCGGCCAGCGCGTTGACCACCCGGTCCGAGCCCACCTCCCGCGGGTTGTCCACCAGGAGCGGCACCCCGGTCTTCACCCCGGGCGCGACGACGACGGCCGGCAGGTCCGGCCAGTAGTCCGCCGCCATCCGGCGGAGCTCCCCCGTCACCGACGGCACGACCGACATCGCGGAGATGCCGGAGAGCCGCTCCGCGCAGCCGCCCAGGAGCCCCCGGATGGTCAGGGCCAGCTCGTCGGAGGTCACCGCGGGCGAGGTCCGCATGCTCCACGTGCGCTCGAGCGGACCCCCGTCGGTGGGGAAGACGCCGAGCCGGATGTGGGTGTTGCCGACGTCGACGGTGAGAAGCATCGCTCTGCCCCGACCCCTAGACCGCGGCGGACTCGGGGACGCGCGGGTTCTTCAGGCCCGACCCCTCGGGGACGTTCGCCGGGTCGGTGCCCTCGGTGAGCATCCGGTTGTCGTCGTCGACAAAGACCACGCGGGGCTTGTAGGCCCGCGCCTCGGCGTCCTCCATCACGGCGTAGGCGATGATGATCACCAGATCGCCCGGGTGCACGAGGTGCGCGGCGGCGCCGTTGATGCTGATCACGCCCGAGCCGCGCTCGCCCGTGATGGCGTAGGTGGTCAGCCGCGAGCCGTTGTTGATGTCGACGATGTCGATCTGCTGCCCCTCGAGCAGGTCGGCGGCGTCCATCAGGTCCGCGTCGATGGTGCAGGAACCCACGTAGTGCAGGTCCGCCTGGGTGACGGTCGCCCGGTGGATCTTGGAGTGGAGCATGGTGCGCTGCATCTAGAGGCCTTCCTGGGAGTCTGCGGCCATCTCGGCCTGCTGGGCGGCGACGGTCGCCTCGGCTGCGGCGAGGAACCCGGTGCCGATGGCCACCCCGACGTTGTCGATGAGGCGGGTGGACCCGATGCGGGCGGCCACGAGCAGCCGCCCGGGCCCCTCCTCCGGCGGCTCGCCCAGATCGCCGGCGCGGAGGTCGAGGTAGTCGATCGAGATCTGCGGACGCTCGGCGAGGACCGAGCGGGCCGCGTCGAGGACCGCCCGCCTTCCGCCCTTGGCCGCGAACGTCCCGGCGACGAGGGCCGCGTTGAGGGTCGTGGCCAACTCCCGGTCCTCCTCGGAGAGGTAGCGGTTCCGCGAGCTCATGGCCAGCCCGTCGGACTCCCGGACGGTCGGCACGCCCACCACCCGCACGTCCATGTCCAGGTCGGCCACCATCTGCCGGATCAGGACGAGCTGCTGATAGTCCTTCTCCCCGAAGAACGCCTGGTGCGGCGAGACGATGTTGAACAGCTTGGCCACCACGGTGAGCATCCCCGCGAAGTGGCCCGGGCGGGCGGCGCCGTCGAGGATGTCGCCCGTCGGGCCGGGCTGGACCGTGGTCCGGGGCCCGTCGGGGTACATGGCGGCGGCCGAGGGGGCAAAGACGAGCTCGACCCCTGCCGAGGCGAGCCTGGCCACGTCCTGGTCGAGGGTGCGCGGGTAGGCGTCGAGGTCCTCGCCGGGCCCGAACTGCAACGGGTTGACGAAGATCGACACGACGACCACCGAGCCCGGGGTCCGCCGCGCGGCCTCCACCAGCGCCAGGTGCCCCTCGTGCAGCGCACCCATGGTGGGGACAAAGACGACCTGCTTGCCGACCTTGCGCAGCGACTCGGTCACGGCGTGCAGCGCGGAGGGCTCGTGGTGGATCGTCAGCTCGCCGCGGGTGTAGCCCGATCCGGGGCGGGTCGGGACCGCGGTGCGGACGGGGAAGACGGAGGTGGTCATCGCAGTTGCTCCGAGAGGTCGGGGGCGAGGAGGTCGGTGACGTCGCGGCCGGCGCCACAGCGATCCGCCGTCCGGAGCGCGAGCGCGCGGTACCCGGCGGCGATGCCGGCGTCCACGTCCTCGAGAGCGTCGAGATGGCGGGAGACCGTCACCGCGTCGCCGCGCATGACGGGACCGGTGAGCGCAGCGTCACCGGAGGCCAGGACGTTGTCGAGGGCCGCGCGCAGGAGCGGGCCCAGGGTGCGCCGGGCGAGCGCCTCGGCGTCGGAGCCGAGCATGCCGTCCGGGTCACCCTCGACCCCGCCACCGGGCAGGACGGCGAACGACGCGGCGAGCGCCTCCGCCGCGTCGTTGACCAGGGTGACGAGGTGGTTGGCGCCGTGCGCCAGGGCCGCGTGGTACAGGGCGCGGTGGGACTCGGCGACGGTCACGGGGAGGCCGCCGGTCTCCATCACCAGCATCTGACCCACGACCAGACCGACCTCGTCCGGTGAGGTCAGCGCCCACGAGCAGCCCTCCATGCGGTCGATGTCGGACTCGCCGCCGGTGAACGTCATGGCCGGGTGGGCCGCCACGACCACAGCCCCGGCGTCCGCCGCGGGCGTCAGCACCTCCGCCCCGACCGCGCCGGCGACGTGGACCACGATGTGTCCGGGGCGGAAGGCGTCGGCCGCGGCGAGCTCGGCCACCACACCGGGCAGGGCGGAGTCGGGCACGGCGAGGATGAGTAGTTCGCTGGCCGCGGCAACGGCGACGGGGTCCGCGATCCGGGCCTCGGGAAGACGGCGCGCGGCGAGATCGCGGGAACGCTCGGAGCGCGCGACGACCGCGGACACCACGTGGCCGCGGAGTTCCAGCGCTGCGCCGATGGCGGTCCCGACCCGTCCCGCGGACACGAGGCCGACGGACAGGCGGGCAGGGGGTGTTCCGGTGACGCCGAACTCGGACATCATGAGGCGCTCCAGTGCTCGATCCGTTCCAGGCCCGCTCGCGTGGCGGGTCCCAGACATCTCGGGAGTGAGCGTAGTACGGTCCAGCGCGAAGGTTCTCACCGAGTGGCGCACTTCACATGATCGTCAGGCGCGGTCAGACGGTCAGGCCGCTCCGACCGCGGGGCCGATCACTCCGCCGCGTGGCGGCGGCGGCGACCACCCGAGGGGGCGTCGTCCCCCAGGCGCGCCATGAGCTCGGCCACCGAGAGGCCACCGCCCTCGCCGTGGCGGCTGGCCGGCGCGGCCTCGGCGGCGGCGGGGGCCGCCGCGGGCCGCTCCGTCGGCTCGGGCTTCTGCTCCGGCTCGGGCTTCTGCTCCGGCTCGGGCTTCTGCTCCGGCTCGGGCTTCTGCTCCGCCTCGGGCGCGGGCTTCTGCTCCGGCTCGGGCGTGCGGGCCTCGGCCTGCGCCCGTGCCGCGGGCCGGACGGCCGGCCGACGCGCCTGGTCTCGACGCCGCTCCGCGGGACCGGCCCCGCCGGCGTCGACCGGGGAGAGCTTCTCTGTGCGCTCGGTGCTCGGGGTGGCGTCCCGGCCGACCCCGGAAGCGGTCGCGTCGGCGGTCGCCGACCCGACGCCGCTGGTCTCGGGCGCGCGGCGGCGGGGCTCGACACGTTCGGACGGCACGGACGGCAACGTGGGGCCGGCGCCGAGCTGTCCCGCCGGGGCGTGACCACCGACCGCGAAGCGGTCCTCGGGGAGCGTCACCCCCAGCTGTCCCAGCTGCTCCCGGAGCGCGGCGATCTCCTGGCGCAGGGCCTGGATGGAGTCCGAGGTATCCGATCGGACGGAGTCCCGGAGTTCCTTCTCCACGACCAGCTCGTGCTCGCGCCGCGCGGAGATCTCCCGCTCGAGCTGGAGCTCGTAGACGGTGTGCAGGTCACGCACCCGGGCCGCCTCGGTGGCCGCCTGTCGCCGGTACCGGGCCACCAGGAACGCCCCGATGAACGCGGCCCACAGCGCGGCGAGGGTGCCGATCCGGGTCCACACGGGATTGTCGGAGAAGACCATCACCACGGTCGCGACCAGCGCCAGCACCAGCAGCACCACCAGAGCGATGCCCGCCAGTCCACGGTCGTCGCCGCGCGCGGGGCGCGCAGACCGGGGCTTGTCCATCGCACCGTCGGAGCTCATGTCCCGCATGATACGCAGAGAACCACGGGTCACACGAGTAACCTGCGCGTGTCCGGCCCGAACGAGCGCGACGCCCCGGCCACGCGATGCGGTCAGGTCGGCTGCGCCAACCCGCCCGCGTCCTCGTCCGAGGGCGGGGTCTCACACGCCGATTCGAGGAACAACCCGGCCCCCACCAGCAACGCGCCGGACACCAGGACCGCCACCGAGGCCGGCAGCTCGTCGCCGGCGACGGCCAACTCCCCGAGCCTGGGCAGGAAGTACAGCGAGAAACCCGCGCCCAACCCGACGGCCGCCGACCCGAGGACCGCCGAGGCCTGACCGAGGGCCGCACTCCGGGCGATGGTGAGCGGATGCATCTGACTCCGGTCCTGGCCCACCCCGCCGTCGTCGATCGCGGATCGGATCCGCAGCGCCAGCAGGAGGTCGACCAGCGCCATGACCAGCAGCGTGACCCATCCCCACCCGATCGGCGTCATGGATCCCAGGAAGCTCCCGGTGAGGACGTAGGCGCCCACGCCGGCGACGAGCGCGACCAGGACGAGGGTGGAGACGGCGATCCGTGTCATGTCAGGCGGTCCACCCGTCGGGCGCGAGCCGCGCATCGGTCCTGCGCACCGCGGCCACGTCGCCGGGAGACAGGGCCGCAAGATGGTCGGCCACCGCCACCCCGCCGAGTCGGGCGTCCGGCTCGACCTCCAGCCACGGGACCAGGACGAACGCGCGCTCGGACGCGCGGGGGTGGGGCAGGGTCAGGACCTCGTCGGCGGAGCCCACCGTGACCCCGTCCACCTCCGCGGAGACCACGTCCACGTCGAGGGTCCGCGGGCCCCAGCGGAGGTCACGGGTCCGGCCGGCCGCGCGTTCCCTGGCGAATCCCCATTCGAGCACGTCGAGCGGGGTACCCGGATGGACGACGACGAGGACCGCGTTGAGGAAGTCGTCCTGCTCCACCCCGCCCCACGGGGGGGTGGCGTACACCGACGAGGCCGCGACGAGGATCCCGTCCTCCACCGCGTCGGCCACCACGCGCCGGAGCAGGCCGAGGGCGTCACCCTGGTTGCCGCCGATCGACAGCACCGCCCGACAGGTCACCGCGGCCCGCCCGCCCGGCCGCGCCCGCCCTGGCGTGAACGCCTGGCCACCACCGCGACGTCGGCGAACTCCGCCGGGATCGGCGCCTGTGGCTTGTGCAGCGTCACCTCCACCGCGTGGGCATCGGGCGCGAGCTCCATGATCCCGTCGGCGATCCGCGACGCCACGGTCTCGATGAGGTCGCAGGCCGGTCCCGCCACCACGTCGCGCGCGAACAGGGCGAGGGCGCCGTAGTCCACCGTGTCCGCGAGGTCGTCGGAGGCCGCGGCGGCGGTGAAGTCGGTCCACAGGACCAGGTCCACGAGGAAGTCCTGGCCGTCGCGCTTCTCGTGTTCGAAGACCCCGTGGTTGCCGCGGACCCGCAGCCCCCTGAGCTCTATCCGGTCCGCCATCAGCCCCGCTCCTCTCGTCCGGCCGCCCAGGCCGCGGCCACACGGACCGCGTCGACGCTGGGCGCCACGTCGTGGACCCGCACCGCCCAGGCCCCGGCGGCGGCGGCCAGCGCCGTGATCGCCGCGGTCGCCGGATCCCGCCCGGACACCGCACGCGGCTCGCCTCGGTCGTCGGACAGGAGCGACCCGAGGAAACGCTTGCGGGAGGCCGCGACGAGGACGGGGAACCCGAGATCGGTGAGGGCGTCGAGCCCGTGGAGGAGCGCCCAGTTGTCGCGGGAGTCCTTGGCGAACCCCAGACCCGGGTCCAGCACGATCGAGCCGGAGCCGACGCCCGCGGCGAGCGCGGCATCGACCCTGCGCGCGAGGTGATCACGCACCGAGGCCACGACGTCCCCGCCGTAGTCGGCCCTGCCCCCCGCTCCCGCCCGGTAGTCGTCCGGTGACACCCAGTGCATGAGGATCACCGGGCATCCGTGCTCGGCCACGACCCGGAGGAGGTCGGCGTCCGCGAGGCCGCCGGAGACGTCGTTGATGATCGCGGCCCCGGCCTCGAGGGCGCCCGCGGCGACGGAGGAGCGCATGGTGTCGACGGAGACGGTCACGCCCTCGCCCGCGAGCTCGCGGACCAACGGGATCACGCGCCCCGCCTCGTCGCCGCGGTCGACCCGGACGGCGCCGGGGCGGGTGGACTCCCCGCCCACGTCGAGGAGGTCCGCGCCCTGGGCGACCAGCCGCCCCGCGTGGGCGAGGGCGGCCTCGGGCGCGAGGTGTCGCCCGCCGTCGGAGAAGGAGTCCTCCGTGACGTTGACGATGCCCATGACCGCGCAGCGGCCCGGGCGCGGCAGGCCGACCGGACCGTTCACGTACCGCGCAGGAGGCCGAGCGCCTCCGCCCTGGTCGCCGCGTTGGTCCGCATGCTCCCGCGGACGGCGGAGGTCGTGGTGACCGAACCCGGCTTGCGGATGCCCCGCATGGCCATGCACAGGTGCTCGGCCTCGATCACCACGAGCACGCCGGCCGGATCGAGTTTGTCCACCAGGGCGTCCGCGACCTGACTGGTGAGTCGCTCCTGGACCTGCGGCCGTTTGGCGAAGAGGTCCACGAGGCGGGCCAGTTTGCTCAGCCCGGTGACCGCCCCCGACCGACCCGGGATGTACCCGATGTGGGCGACCCCGTGGAACGGCACCAGGTGGTGCTCGCAGGTCGAGTAGATGGGGATGTCGCGCACCAGCACCAGCTCGCGGTGATCCTCGTTGAAGGTCTTCGACAGCACCGCCGCGGGATCGGTGTACAGGCCCGCGAAGACCTCGCGGTAGGCCCGGGTGACGCGCGCCGGGGTGTCCCGCAACCCCTCACGGTCCGGGTCCTCGCCCACGGCCATCAGCAACTCGCGCACCGCGGCCTCGGCGCGGTCGGCGTCGAAGACGCGGCCCGTGGTGACCGACACGGCGTCGGCGGCGGGTATGTGATCAGGAGTCGTCATCAGTCCTCTTCTCGCACGGAACCGACCGAGGGGTCAGTCTTCGCGTTCCCACGGGGCACGCCAGCCGGGGTCCTTGTCCTCCCGGCGACGGGAGCCACTCCGGCGGCCGTTCCCGTCCACCGCCGACCACGCCCGCGTGGACCCGGCGGACCCGACCGGCGGATCGGACCGGGGGTCGTCCTCGCCGGACCCCTCGCCGGGCGCCCCGCCGGGGGATTCCCGGGGCCCGGGGGCGGCCGGGAGCCTGGTGGTCTCGGCGCCAGTCGGCCCGTTCCCGCCGTCCGGGGCCGGGCCGCCGTCCGGGACCCCGCCCCCGACGGGCGCCGTGCCGCGCGGGGGCCAGCCCGGCGCCGACCAGCCCGGGGGCGGCGGGGTGCCGTAGGCCGGGATCCCGGTCGGCAGCGACCCCGCAGGGACTTGTCCGCGCTGCGCCCCCCTGCCGGTCCCGGTCATCCCGCCCGGGGCGGGATCGGTTCCGTTCACATCCCCCGCGTCGACGCCGCCGGGCTCGCGGCCCGACGGCAGGACCGGCATGGCGAACGGGTCGGTCACCGGCGGCGGCCAGGGCTCCCCGCGCTCCTTGGCCAGCTCACCGGGGGTCTTGATGGGCGGTTCCGTGGACGGGACACGCCCGCCGAAGTCGTCGAACTCGGTGAGCCTCGGCCGCTTGACGACGTCCGCGAAGAGCCGCGCGAGGTCGTCCTGCCGGAGGGTCTCTTTCTCCAGCAGCTCACCGGCGACCGCGTCGAGGATCTCGCGGTTGGCCTCGAGGACCCGCCACGCCTCGGTGTGCGCGGCGTCGATGA
>NZ_CALMYY010000122.1 GCF_937873725.1 uncultured Dietzia sp. | reverse complement strand
CGTTTCCCCGACATCGTCACCGAGTTCCTCCAGCCCCTGCTCCACGTCCCCGGCCATCCCCTCTCCCTGGCGCGGTTCGGGGCGTACGCCGCACTCCCCGCCACCCTGCTCGCGCGCCGGTGGCGGACCGACGAGGCGCAGGCCCTCTTCGCCGGCGTCGCCGCGCACGCCTTCCGCCCCCTCGGGTCGCCGATGTCCTCCGCGATAGGCGTCGCCCTGGGGACGGCCGCGCACCGGTACGGCTGGCCCGTGGCCGTGGGCGGATCCGCCTCGATCACCCGCGCGATGGCCAGCCGACTGGCCGAATTCGGAGGCCGGATCGAGACCGGCGTGACCGTGCGGGACCACCGCGAGCTGGGCCGGCCCGACATCCTCATGCTGGACACCTCCCCCGGCGCCGCCGCCGACATCCTCGAGGGGGTCCTGCCCGCCCGGGTCAGCCGGGCGTATCGGCGCTTCCGGCACGGACCGGGGGCCTTCCAGGTGGCCTTTGCTGTGGAGGAGGGGATCCCGTGGACCCACGAGGCCTCCCGCGTGTCGGGGACCGTCCACGTCGGGGGCACGCTGGCCGAGATCGCCGCCGCGGAGCGCGGGATCGTCCGCGGCGTCATGCCCGAACGGCCGTTCGTCCTGGTCGGCCAACAGTCGGTGGCCGACCCGGGTCGGGCACGGAACGGAGTCCATCCAGTGGATGCGTACGCACACGTACCGGCGGGATGGCGGGGCGACGCCACCCGGACGATAATCGAGCAGATCGAGCGCTTCGCGCCCGGCTTCCGCGACCGGATAGTCCACACCCACACCCGGACGACCCACATGATCGAGCAGTACAACCCCAACTACGTGGGAGGAGACATCGTGACCGGCGCCAACACGCCACTGCAACTGGTGTTCCGTCCGCGCGTGGCCCCCGACCCCTACTACGCCGGCGTGCCGGGCGTCTACCTCTGCTCGGCCGCCACACCCCCCGGCGCCGGCGCCCACGGGATGGCCGGCTGGAACGCCGCGAGGTCCGCCCTGTCCTCGCTGGCGAGTCGATGACCTCCACGGAAGGAGCCCACCGGACCACGCGCCGGGGTCGGACGCGGGCCGGACGACGCGCATGCTGAGCACGACCCCGCAGAACCACGAACGGCTGCAGGAGCTGACCCGCCAGATCGGGGTGCGGCTGAGCAGGAGGACAGCCGACGTGAGCGACAGCATGACCTCGGCGATCGAGAACGCCATCGGCGAACTCGACGACGGCACCATGCGGTCGGCACTGCACGCCAGCGTGTCGAACAACGTGGAGGTCATCTTCCACCTCCTGTCGCGCACCGAGGAGGCCCACGATCTCCCCCCGCTCCCCGCTGCGACCCGGTACGCCGTGGAGCTCGCCCGCCGGGACGTGTCGAGCGCGGCGCTGCGCCGCGCCTACCACGTGGGGTCCGACCATCTGCTCGCCCGCGTCTTCGACCAGGTCCAGGAGATCGACTGCGAACCGCACGAGAAGCTGCAGCTCTACCACCATCTGGCGGGGTGGATGTTCCAGTACGTCGACGAGATCACCCGGACCGTCATCGCCGCGCACGACGACGAGGTGCGCTCGTCCCACAACCGGACGGCTCGTTCGATCACGTCATCCGTGCACAGCATCCTGATGGGACAGCGCGTGGATCCGGCCGCGTTCGAGAAGCTCACGGGATACCGCCTGAACCAGGTGCATCTCGGGTGCCGCATCTGGATCGACGACTTCGCCTCCGTACCCGACCAGGAACGGGAGCTCTCCGCACTGGCGGAGGAGCTTGCCCGGCTGCTGGGGGTGGGCCGGGCGCCGCTCGTGGTGATGACGGGTCGGTCCACGGCCGAGGTGTGGTTCGGCTCGGAGAGCCGCCCCTCCCCGCTCGACCCTGCCACCACAGCGGCGATGGCGGCGGCGGCCCCCGGCGCACGGATCGCCTTGGGCGCGCCCCATCCCGGCGTCGACGGTTTCCGCGTCACGCACGGCCAGGCCGAACAGGCGGCCACGGTCGCGCGGGTCTCCACGGCCGCCGACGCGCACGTGGTCTCCTACTCGGACGACGCGATACCGGTGATCTCCCGACTGGCCGATGACGTCGCGGCAACGCGACGGTGGGTTCATGAGGTGTTGGGCGAACTGTCGTACGACACCGCGGACGCCGCCAGGCAGCGCGACACGGCGAGGGTGTTCCTCGAGACCGCGGAGAGCTACACCGAGACGGCCTCGCGACTGCTCCTGCACCGCAACTCGGTCAAGTACCGCCTGACCAAGGCGGAGAACGCGCTGGGCCGACGGCTGGGCGACAGGAGGCTGGACACCCAGCTCGCCCTGGCCACGTGCCACGTGCTGGGGAGTGTGGTCCTGGCCCCGGATCCGTCAGTCCCCTGACCTGACGATCTCCGACCTGCCGTCCCCCGACTTGCCGTTCTCGTTGCCGCGCCGCCGCAGGAGCTGGAAGCCCGGGATGCCCTGAACCGCGTCGAGGCAGTGCTGGGCCACCTCGAGGATCTGATGGACCTCTGGGGCGACCGTGTCCAGGGACGCCAGGACCGGCATGACGTCGTTCTCCAGCGTGTCCCCGAGCGCCGGCAGGTGGTCGATGAACTTCACGACCGCCTTGATCTCCTCGGGCTCGACCGAGGACAGGACCTCGTCCGCGATCGGTTCGACCAGGGCGATCACCCGGTCCGCCCACACCAACACCTCGGTGATGCGCGTCGCGACCATCCTCGCGGTGCCGGGATCGAGCTCGGCGTCGACGAGCTGCGCCTCCACGATTGGCCTCACGGGGGCGAGGGCGGACTCGGCGAAGTCCAGGATCGGTTCGATCCGTCCGATCACCCCGCCGGCCGCGGTGACCAGCCCGTCCGCGGTCTCGACCGTCGAGTCGACCCTGAGCACCACGTCGTCGGCCGCGTCGACGGTCGACCTGACCCGCGCCACCACCCCGTCCGCGGAGTCCACGGTGGAGGCGACGCGGCCGACGATGCCGTCCGCGGCCGACACCGTGCCCGCGACGTCGTCCACGACGAGGTTCGCCCGCGCCACCGTGCCGCGCACGCCGTCGACGGTCTCTCCCGCGGCGGAGACGATCGAGTTGATCGAGCCGACCGTGCGGTCGACCTCCTCGAGCAGACGCCGGACCCGGCGCACGATGTCGTCGACGTCGTCCAGGAGCGCGAGCACCCGCGCCGGCACGAGCAGGATCTCCCGGGCCACCGATAGTTCCCACTCCACCACGCGCAAAGCCGCTTTGGCCACGGATGCCGGAGTGGGGACCCGGAGCTGCATGTCTGCCATGAATCGATTCTGCCCGAACATCCCACCGGAGGCCGCCCGATCTGCGCACCATGGGGGCATCGACGGTCCCGGCCGATCGGACCGATCACCCGGAGGGTTACACAATGAACACTGAGTGGGTCACCAACTTCGACGAGCTGCGACTCGAGGACGCGCCCGAGTACGGCGGGAAGTCAGCCAACCTCGGGGAGATGACGGGCGCGGGATTCCCCGTCCCGCCCGGGTTCTCCGTCGGGCAGTCCGCGTACCTGGACGCGATGGACACCGGCGGCGTCCGTGCCCGGCTCTACGCCGAGAGGGTGCCGGAGGAGGGACTCACCGAGGCCGAGCTCATGGCCAGGTCGGAGGATCTCACGCGGACGGTCGCCGAGGTGGAGATGCCGCCCCGGCTGCGCGAGGCGATCCTCGAGCACTACCGGGGGCTGGGCGCGGACGTGCCCGTCGCGGTCCGCAGCTCCGCGCCGGCGGAGGACGCCGGGGACACCTCGTTCGCGGGGATCCACGAGTCCTACACCGACGTGATCGGCAGCGACGCCCTGATCGACGCGGTCCGGAAGTGCTGGTGCTCGCTGTGGTCGCCGCGGGCGATGACCTACCGGGCGGTCTCGGGCTACCACGACGAGCCGTCCATCGCGGTCGTCGTGCAGCGGATGGTCCGCTCCGACACCTCCGGCGTGGCCTTCACCGCGGACCCCCGCACGTCGCAGATCGACCGCGTGGTGATCGAGGCCGCCTACGGCCTGGGCGAGGTGGTCGTGGGCGGCAAGGTCGAGCCCGACACCTACGTGGTCGCCAAGTCCGACCTCGACATCCTCACCGCCCACGTCGGCCGCAAGGTCTCGCGCATCATCGCCGGCAAGACGGAGGACGGGCTCGTGCCGGTCCCCGAGGAGCTGCAGACCGAGCGCGTCCTCGACGACCAGCAGGTCCGCGCCGTGGCCCGGCTGGCGATGGCGTCGGAGGCCCACTACGGCAAGCCCCAGGACACGGAGTTCGCGATCGAGGACGGCGAGCTCTTCATCGTCCAGACCCGACCGATCACCACCCTGACCGCGGACGCGACGGCGGGGGGCGCGGGCGGCGACGGGCCGGGGTCGGACTCCCAGGGCGAGCCGATCGCCGAGGGGCTGGGGGCCGGCCCCGGCATCGCGACCGGACGCGCGCGGGTCCTGCGCGAGCTCGCCGACGGGGCGGACCTCGCGGCCGGCGAGATCCTGGTCGCCACGATGACCGATCCGGACTGGCTGCCGATCCTCAAGCGCGCGGCGGCGATCGTCACCGACGAGGGCGGCGTGACGTGCCACGCGGCGATCGTCGGCCGCGAACTCGGTCGCCCCGTCATCGTCGGCACCCGGACGGCGACCACGGACATCGCCGACGGTCAGATCATCACCGTCGACGGCACGGCCGGCCTGGTCTACCCGGGCGCCGTGCGCCAGGCCGCCGCCGAGCAGGCCCCGGCCGACGCCGGCCGGGCCCCCGAGGTGCGGACCCGGGAGGTCACCGCCACCGCCGTGTACGTCAACCTCGCGACGCCCGACGCCGCCGCCCGGGTGGCCGCGATGGACGTCGACGGCGTGGGCCTGCTGCGCGCGGAGTTCCTCATCACCAGCGCGTTGGACGGCGTCCACCCGCGCAGGCTCATCGCCGAGGGGCGGGAGGAGGAGTACGTCGGCCGGATGGCCTCGGGGATCTCGACGATCGCCGCCGCGTTCGACCCCCGTCCCGTGGTCTACCGCGCCACCGACCTGCGCTCCAACGAGTTCCGCGGTCTGCTCGGCGGGGAGGTCGAGGCGGAGGAGCGCAACCCGATGATCGGCTACCGCGGCTGCTACCGCTACACCCAGGAGCCGGACCTGTTCCGCCTCGAACTGGACGCGCTGGCCCGGGTGCGCCAGAAGCACGGCAACCTGCACCTGATGATCCCGTTCGTCCGCACCAAGTGGGAGCTCCGGGCCTGCCTGGACATCATCGACTCCCATCCGATCGGGCGCGACCCGGGCCTCAAGCGCTGGATCATGGCCGAGGTCCCGTCGGTGGTCCACTGGATCCCCGAGTACGCGGCGATGGGCATCGACGGTGTCTCGATCGGGTCCAACGACCTCACGCAGCTGACGCTGGGCGTGGACCGGGACTCCGAGGTGTGCGCGGAGCTGTTCGATTCGATGGACCCGGCGGTCATGGCGTTCATCGACCAGATCATCGACCGCTGCCAGGAATCGGGGCTCACCGTGTCGCTGTGCGGCCAGGCCGCCTCGACCGACCCGGCGATGGCCGAGCACCTCGTCCGCAAGGGCGTGACGTCGGTGTCGGTGACCCCGGACTACGCGGAGCTCACGCGGCGGACCGTCGCGCGCGCCGAGAAGTCCATCCTGCTCGACGCCGCGCGGTCGGCCGGACGGCGCCCACCTGCGAAATAAGAGCAAATCCTCACCTTGGACTACTCGCCGGGAACGCACTAACATCTGTCTTGTTACCGGCGAGTAGGTTCCGGTGTGCCCGTTGCCACCTACGCCCTCTCCCACCGGCACCACCACTGCCACGACACCTCAGTCCGAACGGAGACCGTGATGGGTCACTACAAGAGCAACGTCCGCGACCTCGAGTTCAACATGTTCGAGGTCCTGCGCATCAACGAGGCACTCGACGCCGGTGAGTTCGGCGACATGGACACCGAGACCGCCAAGGGCATCCTCGGCGAGGTCGCCACCCTCTCCGAGGGCCCGGTCGCGGAGTCTTTCGCCTCCGCCGACCGCAACCCGCCGATCTTCGATCCCGAGACCCACTCGGTCACGCTCCCCGAGGACTTCAAGAAGTCGTTCAAGGCCTGGTACGACGCCGGCTACTGGTCCATGGGCCTGCCGGAGGACCTCGGCGGAATGCCGGCGCCCCGCGCGATGGTGTGGGCCACCGGAGAGATGATGCTCGGCGCCAACCCGCCGGCGTTCATGTACTCGGCCGGACCGTCCTTCGCCGCCGTGCTCTACGAGAACGGCACCGA
This sequence comes from uncultured Dietzia sp., assembly GCF_937873725.1. Classification (GTDB taxonomy): domain Bacteria; phylum Actinomycetota; class Actinomycetes; order Mycobacteriales; family Mycobacteriaceae; genus Dietzia. The sequence goes on along the minus strand of NZ_CALMYY010000122.1, from coordinate 18,396 downwards.
GGAGCAGAAGAAGTGGGCCGCCACCTGCGCCGAGCGCGGCTGGGGCGCCACCATGGTGCTCACCGAGCCGGACGCCGGCTCCGACGTCGGCGCCGGCCGCACCAAGGCCGTCAAGCAGGACGACGGCACCTGGCACATCGAGGGCGTCAAGCGGTTCATCACCTCGGCCGACGCCGACGACATGTTCGAGAACATCTTCCACCTGGTCCTGGCCCGGCCCGAGGGCGCCGGACCGGGCACCAAGGGCCTGTCGCTGTTCTTCGTCCCCAAGTTCCACTTCGACTTCGAGAAGAACGAGATGGGCGAGCGCAACGGCGTGTTCGTCACCGGCGTCGAGCACAAGATGGGCATCAAGGTCTCCACCACGTGTGAGGTGACCTTCGGCGGCCACGGCGTGCCGGCCAAGGGCTGGATGGTCGGCGGCGACGTCCTCAACCAGGGCATCCGCCAGATGTTCGACGTGATCGAGCACGCCCGCATGATGGTCGGCACCAAGGCCATCTCCACCCTGTCGACCGGGTACCTCAACGCCCTGGAGTACGCCAAGGAGCGCATCCAGGGCGGCGACATGGCCGAGATGGCGGACAAGAACGCCCCCCGCGTGTCCATCACGCACCACCCGGACGTGCGTCGCGCGCTCATCCGGCAGAAGGCGTTCGCCGAGGGCCTGCGCGCGGTGTACATGTACACCGCCGCCCACCAGGACGTCGAGATCGCCCAGCGGGTCTCCGGCGCGGAGGGCGAGCTCGCCCACCGGGTCAACGACCTGCTCCTGCCCATCGTCAAGGGCGTCGGCTCGGAGCGCGCGTACGAGCTGCTCACCGAGTCGCTGCAGACCTTCGGCGGTTCGGGCTTCCTGCAGGACTACCCGATCGAGCAGTACATCCGCGACGCGAAGATCGACTCCCTCTACGAGGGCACCACCGCGATCCAGGCGCAGGACTTCTTCTTCCGCAAGATCGCCCGCGACCGTGGCACCGCCATCGGTCACGTCTCCGCGCAGATCAAGCAGTTCCTCGCCGACGACGCCTCGAACGGCCGGCTGGCCGCCGAGCGTGAGCTCCTCGCGACCGCCCTGGCCGACGTCGAGGCGATGATCGGCACCTGCTTCGATCACCTGCTCGCCTCGCAGGAGGACCCCCGGCGCCTGTACACCGTCGGCCTGGCGTCGGTGCGCCTGCTCATGGCCTTCGGCGACCTCATGATGGGGTGGAGGCTCCTGGTGGGCGCCGAGGTCGCCCTCGGCGCGCTGGACGGCGCGTCCGACGACGACAAGGCCTTCTACACCGGGAAGATCGCGGCCGCCCGGTGGTTCGCGGCGAACGAACTCCCGCTCATCACCGCCACCCGCGGGATCGTCGCGGGCCTCGGCAACGAGCTCATGGAGCTGGACGAGGCCGCGTTCTGACGCACGCCTGACCCCCGCCGAAAATCCGCTACTCCCCCGCACGATTCGCTACCCGCACCCGGATAGCGGACCACGCGGTCGGGTAGCGGATTTTCGGCTTTCGAGACTACTCCGGCGCGGGCGGGGGCCTGGGTGACCCGGCCGGGACCACCCGGCCGGGCATCGCGGCTAGTTGCCCGGGACGCCCGGGATGCGGAACTCCGGCAGACCGGGGATGCGGATGGGGTCGCCCGGCCCGGGCGCCGCCGGCGGGGCGGGGTCGTCGTCGCGCGGCGCGGGGCTCGCCACCCGGCACTCGATCCGGTCCTGCGGCGCGTACGTGGAGGACACGGTGTCGGTGCTGACGGTCGCGTCGCCCCGCTGCACCACGCGGGTCACGCGGGCGGTGAAGCCGTCCTGGCCGGGGTCCGGCGTACAGCCCGCGGTCGTGACGACGCGGGTCTGCGGCCGGCGGACATCGGAGCGGGGCGCGGTGGACACCCGGACGGTGTACTCGCGGGTCCCCCACAGCCGGACGGTCACCGAGCTGCCGCCGCCCGAGGCGTCGATCACCAGACCGGTCGCCTGACCGTTGCGGAACCCCACGTCCGCCGAGGCGGTCGCGTCCCGACCGGCGGGGAAGGCCGGCCCGTCGACGCCCCTGCCCGTCCGGACCAGGTCCTGCGCACCAGCCTCGAAGGCCGCGTTGAACAGGGCGGTGGCCACCGCGTCCGCCGAGGTGTCACCGGACACGGTCCCGGCGACCTCGGCCATCGAGAAGGAGCCCCCGGCGGGGATGAAGTGCCCGGCGAGCGAGGCGATCATCGACTGCGCCCGCCCGTCCGCCCCCACCGCGACGGTGAACTCGCCGACGGGCTCCCGGATCCCGGCCTTCTCCGCCTCCTCGGTGGTGAGCTCGGGATCCCGACCCACATAGCCGACCGGCAGCACGCGAGGCCCCCGGACGTCGGTGAGCTGGCCCGGCAGGGCGCCGAGCAGGGGTCCCCACTCGACGGTGCGGCCCTGGACCGCCGGGACGACCGAGGCCCGGGACCCGCTGAAGGAGAACGTGGCGTCCCGGCCCTCCTGTTCGGTCTCCCCCAGCAGCGGCTCGAGGATCCCTTTGGCCGCGTCGGCGTCGAAGCGCGGCTCGAGCACGGCACCGTCGCGGACGAAGGTCAGGTACTCGCCGATCCGCTCACGGGGGAAGGCGATCGGCGCGGCGTCGGGACCGGCGGGGTCCACGGTCTCGATCTCGCGTTCGGCGGGCACCGCGCGTTCCCGGCCGGGTGGCGGCGGCGGGGCCGGCATGCGGGTGGTGATCGTGGTCAGCGGGGGTTCGGTGCCGTCCCCGCGCATCCGCGACGCCAACAGCGTCACGTCGCGCCCGGCGGCGGGCTCCGCCACGTCGCGGACGAGCGCCCGGACCTCGTCAGCACGAGTCTCCGTGGGGGTGAAGTCCACCACGAGGTCGACCCCGTCGTCGTCGAGCCAATGTTCGAGCACCGCATCCCGCGAGCTCTCGATCCGGAGGCGCTGACCGTCGATCGGGATGGCCGACCTGACCTGGTCACGGTCGAACCAGATGGCGCCCTCGCGCGGCTCGAAGTCGGCCTGCAAGGCGAGCTTCTCCAGGAAGTCCGTCAGCCGCGCGTCGGGGATCACGCTGGCGATGCCCACCTCTCTGGACCAGACCAGGCTGATCAGGCGGGTGACGGGGTTGAGGGGCTGCTCGCCGCCCCTGTCGAGGGTGCCCTGCCAGTCCACGGACAGCCCCACGGCCCGGGGATCGAGCGTGGTGGACACGACCCCGGCGCGCAGATCCACCTCGTCGTGGACCCGCGGTCCGAGTTCGCGGATCAGGAGCTGCTCGGCGTCACCGGTGCGCATCCCGCCCACCTGGATTCCCGCGACCTCGGTCCCGCGCGGGACCCGACCGATGCTGTGGACCAGGTCGAAGCCGTAGAGGACCGACAGGCCCATGAAGACGCCCACACCGGTGTAGATCCAGCGGGAGCGCACCCGGTAGCGACGACGATCCGCGGCCGCCGGCTGCGGGCCGTCGCCGTCGATCGAGACGGGCCGAGCCGGGCCGACGCCGCTGGTGGTGGACTCGTCCACGCCTGACTCACGCCCCCCTCCGGAACACCCCATGACCTTGCCCGTCCACTATGGCGTAAGGGCACCGATGCGTGCAGACCCCGCGCCGGGTGCGGGGTCTGCACGGTCACACGAGGTCACCCGTGGTGGGCTCCACCGCAGGGAGCCCTATCGCGTCGAGGCGGCGGTCAGCGCTCGACGATCGCGGTGACGCCCTGCCCGCCGGCGGCACAGATGGAGATGAGCGCGCGGCCCGAGCCCTTCTCCTCCAGCAGCTTGGCCGTGGCGGCCAGGATGCGGCCGCCGGTCGCGGCGAACGGGTGGCCGGCTGCCAGCGACGAGCCGTTGACGTTGAGCTTGGAGCGGTCGATGGCACCCAGCGCCGTGTCCAGACCCAGGCGCTCCGTGCAGTACTCCTCGGACTCCCACGCGGCGAGGGTTGCCAGGACCTGCGAGGCGAACGCCTCGTGGATCTCGTAGTAGTCGAAGTCCTGCAGCGTCAGCCCGTTGCGCTCGAGCAGCCGCGGCACCGCGTAGGTCGGGGCCATGAGCAGCCCGTCCGGGGTGCGACCGTCGTGGCCGTGGACGAAGTCGACCGCGGCGGTCTCGGAGTCCACCAGGTACGCGCGGACCGGGAGCTTGTTCGCCTTCGCCCACTCCTCGCTGGCCAGCAGGACGACGGAGGCGCCGTCGGTGAGCGGCGTGGAGTTGCCGGCCGTCATGGTGGCCTCGGTGCCGTGCGCCTCGGCGTCACGCTTGCCAAAGACCGGCTTGAGCGTGCCCAGCTTCTCCTCGTTGGAGTCGGGCCGCAGGTTGTCGTCCCGCGCCACGCCGAGGAACGGGGTGACCAGGTCGTCCTGGAATCCCGACTCGTAGGAGGCGGCGAGGTTGCGGTGGCTGGTGGCGGCCAGGGCGTCCTGGTCGGCGCGGGTGACGCCGAGCTCGCGGGCGGTGATGGCGGCGTGCTCACCCATCGACAGGCCGGTGCGGGGCTCGGAGTTCTGCGGCTGCTCGGGCACCAGCGCCTGGGGGCGGAGTTCCCCGAGGAGCTTGAGGCGGTCCACGGTGGACTTGGCGGCGGAGACCTTGATGAGGATCTTGCGCAGGTCGTCGTTGACGGCGAGCGGGGCGTCCGAGGTGGTGTCGGCGCCGCCGGCGATGCCGGAGTCGATGCGCCCCAGGGCGATCTGGTCGGCGATCTGGATGGCCGTGGCCAGTCCGGTGCCGCAGGCCTGCTGCACGTCGTACGCCGGGGTCGACGAGTCGAGCACGGAGCCGACGACCGACTCGCGGGTGAGGTTGAAGTCGCGGGAGTGCTTGAGGACCGCACCCGCGGCGACGGCGCCGAGCCGCTTGCCCTGGAGGTGGTAGCGGCTGGCCAGGCCGTCGATCACGGCGGTCAGCATGTCCTGGTTGGAGGCGTCCGCGTACTTGCCGTTCGAGCGGGCGAAGGGGATTCGGTTGCCGCCGACGATGGCGACCTTGCGGGGGCTTGTGGTCACGTGTGTCACTCCCGTTTGTTCTCGGTGTCCGGTGGCCCGCAACGCGGCCCTGGCGAGTATTGTTACTCAGCAGTAAGTTACTTGTCGACCCGCAGTACCGCACCTCTCCAGGAGATGATCGCCATGGCACAGGGCAACCTCGACCTCTACTCGCAGTTCGTGACCTCGGCCCCCGGGTCGTTCATCGCCGGCAAGGTCGGCCTCCCGCAGCCGGAGCAGCTGCGTCGCTTCGAGGCCGGGCAGCCCGCCCTCCACGGGCCGGTCCTGGTCGGCGGCCAGGGGCGCCTCGCCGAGCCCGTCCGTGAGATGCTGCAGGGCGACTACGACCTCGCCGGGGCGGACGCCGAGGGCAAGTTCGCCGGCCTCGTCTTTGACGCCACCGCCGTCCGGCGCGCCGAGGACCTCAAGGCCCTCTTCGACTTCTTCAACCCGGTCGTGCGCCGCGTGACCCCGAGCGGCCGCGTCGTGGTCCTGGGCACCATCCCGGAGGAGACCGGCTCCGTCGAGGAGCGCATCGCACAGCGCGCGCTCGAGGGCTTCACCCGCTCCCTCGGCAAGGAGATGAAGCGGGGCACCACGGTCCAGCTCGTCTACGTCTCCGCGGACGCCGACGCCGGCGCCTCCGGCCTCGAGTCCACCCTGCGCTTCCTCCTCTCCGGCAAGTCCGCCTACGTCGACGGCCAGGTGTTCCGTGTGGGCGCCGGCGGCGCGACCGCCCCGGCCTCGTGGGACCAGCCGCTGCAGGGCAAGGTCGCCGTCGTCACCGGCGCGGCCCGCGGCATCGGCGCGGAGATCGCCGCCGTCCTGTCCCGCGACGGGGCGCACGTCATCTGCTGCGACGTCCCCGCCGCCGGCGAGTCGCTCTCGGCCACCGCGAACAAGGTCGGCGGCACCTCGCTGCCGCTGGACGTGACCGCCGCCGACGCCGCCGAGGTGCTGGCCAAGCACGTCGAGGAGCGCCACGACGGGGTGGTCGACATCCTCGTCCACAACGCGGGCATCACCCGGGACAAGACCCTCGCCGGGATGGACGCGGCCCGCTGGGACTCGGTCATGGCCGTCAACCTCATCGCGCCCGAGCGGATCACCGCCGACCTCGCGGAGAAGGGCGTCCTCACCGAGGGCGGCCGCGTGATCGGGGTGTCCTCGATGGCCGGCATCGCGGGCAACCGTGGCCAGACCAACTACGCCGCCTCCAAGGCCGGCGTGATCGGGTTCGTCAACGGGGCCTCCGCCGAGCTGGCGTCCAAGAAGGTCACCGTCAACGCCGTGGCCCCCGGCTTCATCGAGACCCAGATGACCGCCGCCATCCCCTTCGCCACCCGCGAGGCCGGCCGCCGCATGAACTCCATGCAGCAGGGCGGTCTGCCGGTCGACGTGGCCGAGACCATCGCCTACTTCGCCAGCCCCGCCTCCTCCGCGATCACCGACAACGTGATCCGGGTGTGCGGCCAGTCGCTGCTGGGCGCGTGATCTGACATGGAATACACCCGCCTTCCCGCCATCCCCAACCTGCTGTCCCAGTACGGCAGGGCCGCCCTCGGCGCGGTGCCCGTGGTGGGCGGCAGCCGCGACGGCAAGTCGATGCCCGCCACCGGCGTCGAGGTCTCCGGCGTGCGCGTGGACGTGGCCAACCTGGCCGCCTACGCCCGCGTCTGCGGCCTGCGGTTCGGTGACACCCTCCCGCTGACCTACCCGTTCACCCTGGCCTTCCCGCTGAGCATGCAGCTCATGCTGGATCCGGCCTACCCGGTGCCGGCCATGGGGTCGGTGCACCTCACCAACGAGATCTCCTCCCGCCGCCCGCTGCGCGTGGGGGACGAGCTCACCATCCGCGCGCGCGCCGAGAACCTGCGGGAGCACCCCGCCGGCCTGCTGCTGGACATCGTCACGGAGATCAGGACCGGCGACGACGACGAGCCTGCCTGGGTCCAGACGGCGGGCCTGCTCTCCAAGCGCAGGACGTCACTGACCCCGGCCAAGGACGCGCCCCGTCCGCCGAGGCCCGAGCCGCCCACCGCGGCCGAGATCGGCGATCCCACGGTGGTGAGGTCGGTGTCCGAGGCGCTGATCTCCGAGTACGCGGCCGTGTCCGGCGACCGCAACCCGATCCACGTCTCCACGGTCGGCGCCAAGGCCTTCGGCTTCCCGAACGTCATCGCCCACGGCATGTGGACGGCCGCCACGCTCCTCGGCGTGGTCGAGGGCGCCATCCCCGAGCGGGCGCGCTACTCGGTGGAGTTCGGCAAGCCGGTGGTGCTGCCGGCCAAGCTGGGCGTCTACGCCCGGCGCGGCTCCGCGGCCGGCGATCCCGCGTGGTCGCTCACGGTGCGGAACCCCAAGAAGCTGGGAACCGTGCACGCGAGCGCCACGATCGAGGAGATCTAGCCCCACCACCCGCTCGACCCCGGGAACCACCGTCAACGGCGTTCCGGATGCCCGCCCGAGAGGCGGGTGCCCGGGACGCCGTTCCCGTCGCATGGCGGGGTGCGGTGTCGCGCTCGCCGCGCGGGGAATACGTTCGGTGGGACCGAAGTCCACGTCCCACCCCGACCGAGGAGCGCCTCGTGTTCTCTCCCTCCCTGCCCCGCAGCGTCGCCGGCGCGGCCATCGCGATGGCGGTGACCGTCGCATCGCCCCTGACCGCGTGCGCCCAGAGCAGCCTGCCCGGCGGCGGTTCCGGCACCGGGTCACTGGGGTCGCTGGCCCCCGAGCAGCCGCTCTCCCCCGGCCCCGAGGTGACCGTCCAGGAGGTGTCCGGTGGCCTCACGATCCCGTGGGACGTGGCCCGCGACCCCGACGGCCTCATCATCACCGGCGAGCGCGGCTCGGGGACCGTGTACGCGATCCGTCAGGGCGGGGAGCGGACCCGGGTCGCCGCCGACTTCGGCGAGTTGTCCAACCGGGCCGAGAGCGGACTGATGGGCCTCGCGCTGGCGAGGGACTTCGCCTCCTCCCGGGAGGTCTACACCTGCCACTCCGACGCCGCCGCGGGGGACAACAGGGTGACGGCGTGGCGCGCGGCCGACGACTGGTCCGTCCTCGAATCCCCGCGGGTGCTCGTGGAGGGGATCCTGTTGTCCGCCCAGGGGCTGCATTCCGGCTGCCGCCTCCTCGCCCACCCCGACGGCACCCTCTACGTGGGCACCGGGGACGCGTTCACCGGCCCCGCCCCGCAGGACCTCGCCGGATTGTCGGGCAAGATCCTGCACGTCACCCGGACCGGGGCCCCCGCCGGCGACACGATCGGCGACTCCCCCGTCCTCACCTACGGGCACCGCAACGTGCAGGGGCTGGCGCTGCGGCCGGACGGCGGGCAGGTCGTCTCCGCCGAGCACGGACCGAGCCTCGACGACGAGGTGAATCTCGTGATCCCCGGGGGCAACTACGGCTGGGACCCCGACACCCGCGGCCGGTACGACCAGAACGTCCCGATGACCGATACCGAGGCCTTCCCCGCGGCCGTCCAGGCGTCGTGGAGCTCGGGTGCGCCCACCCTCGCGCCCGGTGGGATCGCCTTCCTCGACGACCCCGCGTGGGGCGAGTGGGACGGGGCCCTGGCGGTGGCGATGCTCAAGACCAGCCAAATAGTCCTGATGAAGCTGTCCGCGGACGGGCGCTCCGTCACGCAGACCGCGAGCATCCTCAAGGACGCCCACGGCCGCCTGCGCTCGATCACCGCGGAACCCGGCGGGTCGCTGCTCGTGACCACCTCCAACGGCGGCGGCACCGACAAGATCCTGCGCATCAGCCCCGTCGCGGAGTAGCCCACCACCCCGCCACCCCGCCATCCCACCCGCTTGCGCTGCCCCCTCGACTTGCGCTGCCCCCTCGCCCTGCGCTGCGTGTCTGGTCCATACGCAGGTCACAACCCCTGGAACACCGCGCAGAGGGGCAGCACACCCCGGAACCGCCCGTTCCCGGTGCGCTGCCCCTCCGGCTCGCGCTGCCTCTATGCCCGCAATCGCCCGGGTTGCGATGCGGCAATGGACCGATCCGCCAGCGCAAGGCGAAGGGGCAGCGCACCTCGGCGGGCCGGTCAGTGGCCGGCCGGCCGGGCTCGGTCCACCGGGGCTCGGTCCGCCCGGCCGAGCAGCGGCCCGGCCATCAGCGCGATCAGCACACCGCCCACGATCAGCGGCGCGACGGTCCAGCGCATCCCGGCGTGCTCGGCGATGAGGCCGACCACCGGCGGGGAGGCCAGGAACCCCAGCCGGATGACCCAGTTGAGCACGGCCAGCCCGGTCCCGGGGGCCAGGCCCGGCACGGAGTCGGCGGCGACCATCGCACCAGGGATGATCGTGGCGATGCCCCACCCGGCCAGCGCCGACCCGACGAGCAGGGCGGCCACCAGGACCGGCCCGTCCAGGGCGAAGGAGGCGACCAGCGCCGCACCCGAACCCGCCACCACGCACGCCCCGCCCATGCGGCCGACGTGCGCCGCGCCGACGCCCTCGACCAGGCGGTCGCCGGTGAGACGACCGACCAACTGCATGCCCTGCACGGCGATGAACCCGAGTCCCGCCAGGCCCGCGCCCGCCGCCGCCACCTCGCGCAGGTAGAGGGCGGACCAGGTCTGGGCGAAGTCCTCGACGATCGCGGCGCAGCAGGCCATCAGCCCCAGGGCCGCCAGGAGCAGCAGCGTGCGCCCGGTGGCGCGGGCCGGCGTCCGGGGCCGGGCGCCGCGGCCGGACCCGTGCTCGGCACCCGGGGGCCCCAGCCGGAGGGGGAACGCGGCCAGCGCGGCCACAGTGCTGGCGACCCCCGCGGCGATCATCTGGAGCACCACCGGCGTGCCGACGCCCGCGGCCACCGATCCCCCGGCGGCGCCGAGCGCCGCGCCGAGCGACCACACCGCGTGGAACCGGTTGATCAGCGAGCGTCCGTGGCGCGACTGGACGCGGATGCCGTGGGCGTTCATCGACACGTCGGTGATCGCGTCGCACAGCCCGAACAGCAGCAACAGCCCCGCGAACACGGCCAGGGCGGGCGAGAAGCCGACGAGCGCCACGATCGCCGACGCCGCGATCATCGCGGCGACCGCGACCGCCCCGTCCGAGCGTCGCCTCATGAGCGCGGGCGTGAGCAGCCCGCCGACCAGCGCCCCGGCCGGGTAGCAGGCCATGGCCAGCCCGAACGCGGCCGGCCCCAGGTCGAGGGCGTCCTTGAGGTCGGGCAGCCGGGGCACGATCGCGCCGAAGACCGCCCCGTTCGCGGCGAAGAGCAGCGCGGTGGCGACGATCGGGCCCCGAACGCCGGTGGCCACGGCATCCTCGCGCGCACCGCCGTCCGTCCAGGTCACGGCCGCCACACTACGTCCCGAGCGCTCGCCGGTAGCGTGACGCGGGAGAACAGCGGACCGGTGAGGGGAGCGCGGCATGTATGACGTGACGGCGGGGATCGAGACCCACGACGGCGGCCGGCGCGTGGCGTGCCGGGTGCCGCTGCCCGTCGCCCCCGGGGTGGTGTGGGACGCGGTCGCGACCGGCGAGGGCATCTCCTCGTGGTTCGTGCCGTGCGCGCTCGAGCCGCAGGTGGGCGGGCGGATCGTGCAGTTCGCCGACCCCGGCGCCCCCGACCCCACGACCGGCCCGGAGGCGGCGGCCGAGGCGATGCTCACCGCGACGGTCGGCGAGATCACCGTGTACTCCCCGCCGTCCGGGTCCGCGCCGGGGACGTTCACCTACGCCGAGCGGGACTGGATGGGCGAGGGTGTCCCGGTGCCGCCGTGGGAGACGTCGTGTGAGGTGGCCGACGACGACGAGGGCGGCAGCCTGCTCACCCTGCGGTCGGGGTTCGGCTCCGGCGGGCAACTGGCGGAGGAGTCGGTGGACGGCAGTGTCGACGGCTGGGTGCAGGCGCTGACCGTGCTGGCCCACCGGCTGACCCATCGCCCGGCCGACGGGGTGGTGACCGTGGACGCGGCCACCGATCCGGTTGACTGCGGGGTGCCCGAGCTGTGGGCCCGCGTGACGGGGAGGCTGATCGCGCCGGCCGCCGGGGCGGGCGGGGGCGCCGGGGACGGCGGCGGCACGGTCGCCCGCTCGGGCGAGGTGGGCGGCATCGTCGCGGCGGGGTCGGAGGCGGCCCTGACGCTGATCCTGTCGGCCCCGGTCGACGGCGTCCTGGAGCTGTTCGCGTTCCCCGCCGGCGAGACCCACGAGGATGCGGCGGGGCGCGCCGCGATCGCAGTGAGGGCGTACGAGTACGTAGAGGCCCCCGGCGGCACCGGGGAGCCGCTGGGCGCCGCCGCCGTGGACGGCGTCGAGCCCACGTGGGACGCGTCGCGGTGGCGCGCCTGGCTCGGTGGGCTGATCGCGGACTGACCCGCTCCACGGTCCGCCTCAGGCGACTCTCACGCCCGATCAGTATTGTGTCGTGGAGCACGTGAGACGCATACCGACGAGGAGCGACACCCGTATGGCCGATTCCAACGACACCGTGACCATCGCGACCGGCGAGGGCGCGTCCGGCACGACCCTCCTGGGGATCGGCGCCTACCGCCCCGAGCGCGTGGTGAGCAACGAGGAGATCTGCGAGTCGATCGACTCGACCACCGAGTGGATCTACGAGCGCTCGGGCATCCTCAACCGTCGCTTCGGGAACGAGGAGGAGACGGTCGTCATGATGGCCAGCGCCGCCGCCGAGAAGGCCGTGCGGTCCGCGGGCATCGACTCGGAGCTCGTCGACGCGGTGATCGTGTGCACCTCCACGTACGAGAGCATGACCCCGCACGCCGCGCCCAAGGTCGCGATGAACATCGGCCGTAACGGGATCGCCGCGTTCGACCTCACCGCCGGCTGCGCCGGCTTCGGCTACGGACTGGCCGTGGCCACCAACCTCATCCGTGGCGGCGGGGCGAAGTACGTCGTGGTGGTGGGCGTCGAGCGGATGAGCGACGGCATCGACCCCACCGACCGCAACACCGCCTTCATCTTCGGCGACGGCGCGGGCGCCGTGGTGGTGGGCCCGTCGGACTCCAACGATGTGGGCCCGGTGGTGTGGGGCTCGGACGGCGAACAGGCCGACGCCATCAGGCAGACCAAGAACTGGCGCGAGTTCATGGCGGAGGCCTCCGACGGCGCCGCGGTGCAGCCGTACCTGGTCATGGACGGTTCCAAGGTGTTCCGCTGGGCCGCGGTCCAGGTCTCCAAGGTGTGTGCCAAGACGCTCGAGACCACGGGCGTGACCGCCGAGCAGATCCAGGCGTTCATCCCCCACCAGGCCAACGGCCGCATCAACTCGGCCATGGCCAAGCACCTCGGGCTGCCCGACTCGGTGGCCATCGCCAACGACATCGAGCAGACCGGCAACACCTCGGCGGCCTCGATCCCCCTGGCCATGGAGGCCATGCTGCGGGACGGCCAGGCCAAGGAGGGCGACCTGGCCCTGTGCATCGGCTTCGGTGCCGGACTGTCCTACGCCGGCCAGGTCGTGCGCCTGCCCGCCGCACCGCCCGTCGACTGACTGCCCTCGCCGCCGGGCCTCGCCGCCCGGCGGCGGCGTCGAGTCGCTCCGTCCGGTGCCGTGCCGGCCCACACTAGAACGCGTTCATGCGAGAGTGGGCCCATGACCACAGCTCGCCCCCGCCGGTCCGCACGCCGCCTGCTGGCCGGGTCCGCCGCCGTCGCCGCGTCAGCCGTCCTCGCCTCCCTGGCCGTGGTCCCCGGCGCCGCCGCCCGAATTCCCGCTCCCCCGCTACCGGCCGCACCCGCCGCCACCGGATCCACGGCCGAGCAGACCGGTGAATCCATCGAGACCCTGGGCCGGAACATCGCGGATCAGACGACCGGCACCGGAACCGGCCCGTCGGTCTACACCGGCACCGGCGCCGGGCCGTCCCGGTACGTCGCGCTGGGCGACTCCTACGCGGCGGTCGGCCGGATCGCGCCCGGGTCCTGGGGCGGCGGCCCGGCGGCCTGCGTCCGCACCGACGACGCCTACCCCGTGGTGGTGGCCCGTGGCCTCGGCGTGGGCACGTTCGTCAACGCCAGCTGCGGCGGCGCGGTCGCGGACGACTTCTGGACCCCCGGGCGGACCGGCGCCCCTCCGCAGTTCGAGGCGCTCGACGCCGGGACCGACCTGGTCTCGCTGACCATCGGCGGCAACGACGTGGGGTTCGCCGCGGTCATCCTCGCGTGTGCGGTGCGGCCGAACATCGCGACCGAGTTGCGTCCGATGGTGGACGGCGCCACCGGCACCATCGCGAAGGGCTTCGACGTCTCGACCGGGTGCGCTGACGTGATCGACCGTCAGGCCGCCGAGGCGCTGGAGACCCTCGACGGGCGTATGGACTCCGTCTACCGGGGCATCGCCGAGCGCTCGCCGAACGCTCGCGTGGTGACCGTCGGCTACCTCGCCGCGGTTCCCGAGGACGACCAGATCATCCGCGAGTCGCCCGCCTGCGCGCCGTTCATGGCGATCAGCCGGGAGGAGCGAGCCAAGGTCCGCGGCTTCCAGGAGAGCGTCAACCGGGTGGTCCGCGAGGCCGCCGAGCGAAACGGCGCCACCGTCGTCATCCCGGACGAGCCCGGTCGCTCGATGTGCGCGTCGCCCGAGACCCGCTGGGTCGACTTCACGGGACTGGACACGGGAGCGGTGCCGGTGCACCCGACCCCCGCCGGACACGCTCACGTCGCGAACCGTGTCCTCGCTGCGCTTGGCTGAACCCAGGCGGCTGAACCGCCTGCGCGGCGGCGACGGGGACAGCAGAATGTGAGAATGCCCACTCCCCGTCGCCGCCGCACCGGCTCCCGCTTCGTCCCCACCCTCGCCCTGGCCGCCTCCGCCTGCCTCGCGGCAGTGCCCCTGGCGTCCGCGCAGTCCACCGCCCAGGCGGACGGCACGATCACCGTCGGTTCGCTCGGCTCGACCGCGGACCTGCCCGCCTCCGCGTCGGGCTCGCTCGGTTCCCTGGCTCAGCCCGCGTACGCCGACTACGTCGCGCTGGGCGACTCGTACGCGGCCTTCGGTGACCAGACCGAGACCCTCGGCCCCGCGAGCTGCGACCGGAGCACGACCAACTACGCCAGCACCCTCGACGCCAACCCGGCCGTCGGCGATCTCACCGACGTGTCCTGCGGCGGCGCCAGGATCCCGGACCTCGCCGCCGGGCAGGCCCCCGGAATCCCGGCGCAGTTCGACGCGCTCGACGTCGGCACCGACCTGGTCACCCTGTCCATCGGCGGCAACGACGTGGGCTTCAGCATGATCGTCGGCTGCATCACCAGGCAGGGTCCGTTCGCCCAGCTGCCACCCACGTCCACGTGTCAGTCCCAGATCGGTGGGAACGTCGAATTGGCCATCAACGCCGTGTTCGGCACCGGCGGCCAGATCGATGACGTCTACGACGCGATCGAGGAGCGGTCGCCACAGGCGAAAGTCATCGCCACGCGGTACCTGCCGCTCATGCCGGCCGCCGGGGGAAGCTGCGCGTTCACCGACTCACTCAACCCGGACGACGTGGCCTGGGCCCGAGCGGTGGGCGCGGCCATCAACGTCGCCGTCAACATCGCGGCCACCCGCAACGGCCACGTCTCGGTCCTGCCCACCAGCGTCGACGACCGCAGCGCCTGCGCGCCCGCCGACCAGCGCTGGACCGACTTCCTCGGGGGGCCGCCGACCAACGCCGCCCCGTTCCACCCCACCGCCCTGGGCCAGCAGGCCATGGCCGGGGCCATCGCGGACGCGCTGTAGCCCGTCCAGCCCGCTCAGCCCGTCCAGCCCACCCAGCCCGCGAGAACTCAGCCCTCGAACAGCCCCTGCCCCACGTACCCACCCTCCGGAGCGCCGGGCGGGAGCGTGAACACGGCCGACCCGATCGGGATCGTCCACGTGTTGAGCGCGTCCTGCTCGGCGAGCCGCTGCTGGACCGGGACGTAGGTGCGCACCGGGTCGGCCATGTAGGCGGCAAAGATCAGTCCGCTGTTGCTGATCTCGCCCCGCTCCGGCGGGTCGTCGTAGTTGTACGGCCGACGCAGCATCGCCTCGCCGCGGTTCCGCTGCCGCGCCCGAGCCATGTGCGACTCGGGCGGGATCACCGGCAGCCCCACCTCGTCGACGGCCTCGAAGTCGGCGGGGTCACCCTCGGCGGTGCCGGTCAGCGGGGCTCCGGTGTCGAGCGTCCTGCCCACGCTCAGCTCGCGCGAGGTGCGGTCGATCTGCTCCCAGGTGTCCAGGGTCATGCGGATGCGCCGCAACACGAGCGAGGACCCGCCACGCATCCACCTCTGGACCTGCCCGTCCGACGAGCGGCCGTCGGAGAACAGGACCTGGTCGACGTCCACGTCCTGCGCGGAGGGGTTGACCGTGCCGTCGACCTGCCCGAACAGGTTCCGTTGCGTCCGCCCGGTCGGATCGGTGCCCACGGCCTTCCGGAAGCCCCGCTGAGCCCACTTCTGCTCGGCCACGCCCCGGACCCCGGAGGCCAGCACGCGCGCGGCGTGCGAGACCACCGGGGCGTCGTCGGCGCAGATCTGCAGCAGCAGGTCCCCCTCCGACCACCGGTCCTCGAGCCTGTCGATCTGCGGGAACGCCGGCAGCTGCCGCAGCCACGATGGCCGCTTCTCCGGCATCCCGATGAGGTCGAACAGCCGTGGACCGAGCCCGATCGTCACGGTGAGCCGGGCCGGGTCCTCCGCCAGCTCGGGCTCGAGGTCCGCCAACCCCCCGCGACCGGAGGTGAGCCGGGCGGCGTCCTGCGACCACGCCCGCAGGACGCCCTGGATCTCGGCCCGGGTCGCGCCCGGGACGATGTCGAACCCCACGAACGCGGCGTGCGATTGCGGCGGCGTGGTGATGCCGGACTGCCGCGGGCCGTAGAACGGCTCCGTGGCGGCCCCCACGGCACGCGAGTCCGCGACGGTCTTCCAGTCCGGGCCCGCCTCGTCGTCGTCCAGGGCGCCCCGTCCCGCGTATCCGACGAGGCCGCCGGCCACGCCGCCCCCCACCACGGCGGCGACGCCGCCCGTGAGGACCGATCGCCGGGACGGGCCGCGCGTGGTGGAGTCCGCGCGGACCGGGTCAGCCATCCTGGTTCATACCGCCGACGTAGTCCTCCTGGCCGCCCTGGAAGTCGCGCGCGGAGACGGTGATGACCTGCTCGGTGCCGTCGGCGAACTCCAGCGTCAGGTCGATCGACTGCCCGGTGGTGACGGGCTCGGTCAGGTCCATGAGCATGATGTGGTTGCCGCCGGGCTGCAGGACCAGCTCGCCGCCGGCGGGGATGACGAAGCCGTCCTGCTTCTCCCGCATCATCATGCCGCTGCCGCCGGGGACGGTCTCGTGCAGTTCCTGGCGCGTGCCGATGTCGCTGGACACGCCGACCAGGTGCACGTCCTCGGAGCCGGGGTTGGTGATGAGGCCAAAGACCCCTGTCATCTTCTGATCGGTGGCCTTGGCCCAGCCGTCGGAGAACTCGACGACCCGTCCGGTGGCGTCGTCGGCGATCCTGGCGGCGTCCTCGGCGGCCTTGTCCGCGGCGGAGCCGACGACGGACGTGGCGGAGGAGACGGCCTCGGTGGCCTCGTCGCCGGAGCCGCAGGCGGTCACGGTGACGGCGAGGGCGAGGGCTGAGGCCGCGGCGAACGCGGCGCGGGTGTTCTTGCGCATGACTGAGTCCTTACGTGGTGTGTGGGGTCGCCCGGCGGCGGGAGCGCGCGCCGGTGCGGAGATGAGGTCACACAGCCACGGGTGGAGCCCGCGTACCTCCGCCGCCGAGGAGGAACCGTCCGCGCGGGGCGGCGGCGTCGTAGGAGGGGATGACGGGGGCGACGACGACGAGGTGGGCGGTCGCCGGCAGCGGCGTCACCCGCGCCGCCACCCAGGCCAGAGCCCCGGACAGGATCGCCACCAGGGCGAGCGTGGCCAGGATCGCCGCCGCGTGCGCGCCCAGCATCCCCGGGGAGAGCAGGGCGGCAGGCGAGGTGGCCGCGTCGAGGGCCGCGCCGTCCATCGCGGCCCGGACGGCCGCAGGGTCGGTGACGTGATGCCCGATCGCCCCGGCCGCAGTGCCGGTCGGCGTCGAGTGCGCCGCGGCGCCGTGAGCGTGACCGGTGACCAGGGCCAGGTGGACGAGCCCCTGCCCGGCGATCAGCCCGCTCGCCGCCACCGCCATCGGGGCGCGGGTCCGGGCGAGGGTCGCGGTCACGACGCCCACTGCCGCGCTCGCGGCCACCACGAGCAGGATCTGGCCGGTCTCGGGGGATCCTGCGCCGGGGCCGGCGGCCAGCCCGTGGGCGCTGATGCCGAACACCCCACTGACCATCGCCACGATCGTCCCGACCAGCGCGGTCACCACGGGTGTGACCTCTGCGCGGAGACGGTCGGCGGACATGAGGTCGATTCTATGCCCCGGGGGGTGTTCGGATCTACTCGCCGGTCGCCGATTCGGGGGTGAGCTCCATCCGCGCGCGATCCTCGTCCGCGAGGCCCGCCTCAATCCGGGCGAGCATGTGGGGGCGCATCTCGGGCAGGTCGTCCACGGCGAACCATCGCACGTCGGTGTTCTCGCCGTCGGCCGGATGCGGCTCGCCGCCGAGGTAGGTGCAGGCGAAGGTGTGGTCGAGATACTGGGCGCGGTCTCCGTTGCCGTAGGTGACCATGCGGGAGACGCCGATCGAGGCGACGCGGTCCACGCGGATGCGGACTGCCGCTTCCTCCCACGACTCCCGCATCGCCGTCTCCGCGGGGTGTTCACCCGGGTCGACGATCCCTGTGACGGGGGTCCACCAGCCATTGTCGGCGCGCCGGACCAGCAGCACGTTCGCGCGGTCGGCGTCGCGGATGACGGCGGTCGCCCCGGCCAGCCAGAGCGGCGCGGTCCCCACATGTCTGCGGAGTTCCAGGACGAAGTCGGGGACGCTCATGGCCCCGAGCGTATCGGCACGGCGGAAATGGGCGATCCCCCGCCGACCATGTGGTCAGCGGGGGATCGCGTGGAGCCTGATCAGTTCATCGCCCGGTCAGACCGGACTGCGAACCGAGCTCAGGGAGCGGGCTGCTCCTCCGGCTGGCACTCTTCCTGCTTCATGGAGCCATTGTCCTTGAGGAAGTTGATGGCCTCCGGCGGCAGGGTGCAAACGATCCCCAGGTTGATCTCCGGGAGCGGCGGGAGCTGGACCTGGCCGGAAACGACCAGCCCGATGCCGATGCCGGCCACGGCGAGCGAACCGAGCGCCAGGAGGGACCCGGTGTCGGAGCCCGTCTCGCCGGAACCGGTGGAGCCGCCGATGGTGATGTCGCCCGAACCGAGCTGCGAGGAGCCGGCGGCGAGAGTAGCGATGATGCTCTCGAGCGAGCCACCGTCAAGCGACTCAGAGTCGGAAGCGGTGCCCAGCGACTCCGTGTCGGAACCCGTGCCCAGCGACTCCGTCACCGAACCGAGGTCCTCCGAACCACCCGACAGCG
>NZ_CALMYY010000121.1 GCF_937873725.1 uncultured Dietzia sp. | reverse complement strand
GGCCAACGGCGTGTTCGCGAGCGTCGATCAACTCGCCGAGGTGGACGGCGTCGGGCCCGCGACCCTGTCCCGCCTGCGGCCCCTCGTCACGGTGTGAGCGGGCCGCGGCCGCCGGGCCCGCAGGGCTCCGGGGCGGGGGGAGAGCGGGTCCCACCGGGGCGGCTCCCGGCTGTCCGCGATCTCAGGCTCGTCCTGCCGACGCTGGCGCTGTTCGCGGCGACCGCGGTGGCCGTCGGGGCCCGCCCGTCGACGGGGGCTGCGCTCGGGGTGGTCCTGGCCTCCTCGGCGGTGGTCGCGGCCACCTGGTCGGTGGGCGTGGGCGCGCGGGATCGGGTGGACCGCGCCGCCCTCGGGGTGCTCGCGATGGCGTGCGCCCTCGGGGCGGTCGGCGCGGGGGTCCAGGCGGCGCGGTCGCACGCGCTCGCCGCGCACCCGTTGGTCTCGCTGGTCGGCGCGCGGACGGGCGTCGAGGCCGTGGTGACGGGATTCGACCGTCCGGTCCGCAGCGGTGGCGTGATGGTCCCGGTCCGCGTCGAGGTCACGGGGTCGGGGGAGTCCGCGCGCGCCGCTCGCCTCGACGTGGTGGTGCTCGCCCGCGAAGGATGGCGGGGGCTGCCTCCCGGGACGCGGGTGCGGGCGTCGGTCGCGGTCCTGGACCCGCTCACCCCGGCGGACCCGCCGGGCCCGGGGGCCCGGCCCCCGCCTCGGGTGGTGGAAGGGCCGGGGATCTCCGGCCGGGGCCCCGCCGCGGTGCGGGAGCGGCTGCGCTCGGTCGCGGACCGCGCGCTCGAGGGCGAGGCGGTGGGACTGCTCCCGTCCGTCGTGCTGGGCGACGAGGGCGGGGTGTCCACCGAGACCCGGGACGAGTTCCGGTCGGCCGGACTGGCCCACCTCACGGCGGTGTCGGGTGCCAACACCACCTACGTCGTGGGGGCCGTGCTCCTGGCCGCGGCGGCGCTGGGTGCGGGCCGCCGGGGCCGGGTCGCGGCCGCGGCGGTGGCCTTGGCAGGGTTCGTGGGCGTGGTGGGTCCGGAACCCGCCGCGCTCCGCGCCGGCGGCACCGGGGCGGTTCGCCGCGCTCAGCACACACCGCCAGGGGCGGCCGCTGGCGGCCCTGGCGGGCGTGGTGTTGCTCGTCGCGCTCCTCGATCCCGTCACCGCCACCGGGGCCGGGTTCCTCCTGTCGGTGAGTGCGACCGCGGCGCTCGTCCTGGCGGCACGCCCGGTCGCGGTACGGATCTGCCGACCGTGGATGCCCGGGCCCGTCGCCGACGTGCTGGCCGTGTGCGTGGTGGCCCACGTGGCCACTCTGCCGGTGGTGGTGGCCGCCGGGCTCGGGACGGGGCCGTGGTCCCTGCCGGCGAACCTCGCGGTGGCGCCGGCGGTGCCGGTGGTCACGGTGCTCGGGACGGCCGCCGCCGCGCTCGGGCCGGTGTGGGAGGGCGGCGCCGTGCTGCTCGCCGCGGCGTGTGCCCCCGCGCTGTGGTGGCTCGACACGGTCGCGGGGATCGTGGCCGCCCTGCCGGGGTCGCCGCACCCGGCGCCGCCGGGACCGGGATGACCCCGAGGCGGGACCGGACGTGTCGGGCCCGCGTGGCACCATGTCGGAGGTAGACCACAGCGGGGACGACGACGGTGACATCGACGGTGACATCGACGGTGACGACGACGAGGAGAGCGGCGGATGGCAGCAGGGTCCGGTCCGCATGCGCTGCACCTGATTCTCGGGGAGGACGAGTTCCTCACCGAGCGCGCCACGATGGGCATCGTCGCGTCCGTGCGTGCGGCCGCACCCGCCGGGGAGGAACCGCCGGTTGTCTCCCGTCTCGGTGGGCCGGAGGTCAGCGCGCCGCAGCTGTTCGAGCTGCTCTCCCCGTCCCTGTTCGGGGAGGCCCGGATCGTGGTGATCACCGGGGCGGCGGAGCTGGGCAAGGACGCGCAGGCGGCGGTGATGGGTGCCGCCCACGATCTGCCCGAGGAGACGGTCCTGGTGGTCCAGCACACGGGCGGAGGACGCGCCAAGACGCTCGTCCCCGACCTGCGCAAGGCCGGGGCGGAGGAGCACGCCGCCGGCAAGCTCTCCCGACACATGGACGTGGTGGGCTTCGTCCGCTCGGAGTTCCGCGGGCTGGACGTCCGGGTGGCCCCCGAGGCCTGCGAGGCGCTGGTCGAGGCGGTGGGGACCGACCTGCGCCGGCTGGCCTCCGCCTGTGGACAGCTCGTGGCCGACACCGGCGGCAAGGTGGACGTGGAGGCGGTGCGGCGCTACCACTCGGGGGTCGTCGGGATCAGCGGCTTCACCGTGGCCGAGCGGGCGGTGGTCGGCGACGTGGCCGGGGCGATCGAGGCGCTCGAGTGGGCGATGCACACGGGGGTCCCGCACGTCGTGCTCGCCGACGCCCTGGCGGACGCGGTCAACTCGATCGCCCTGGTCGGGACCCAGCGTGGCGCCGCCCCCGCGGACCTGGCCCGTCAGGGGTTGCCACCGTGGAAGGTCAAGAAGGTCACCGCCCAGACCCGGCACTGGTCCATCGAGACGCTGGGCACCGCGCTGCAGGTGGTGGCACGTCTGAACGGCGAGGTCAAGGGGCAGGCGGAGGACACGTCCTACGCGTTGGAACGCGCCATCCGACGGGTGGGGTCGCTGGCCGCCTCGGGAGGGGTCGGCTAGGCCGGCCGGACAACGGCCCGGCCCGCGGACAACGACAAGGGCCCACGCCGCGCACTCGGGTGGTGCGGGGTGGGCCCTCGGAGCCGCGTCGCGGCGGTGGCCGCCGCGGGGCTGGGCGCCTCAGGGGAGAGGCGCCGGGGAGTGCATCAGAGCGCGTTGACGGCCTTGGCGAGCGCCGACTTCTTGTTGGCGGCCTGGTTCTGGTGGATGACACCCTTGGTGGCGGCCTTGTCGAGCTGACGGGAGGTGGCGACGAGCAGCGCGCCGGCCTTGGCCTTGTCGCCGGCCTCGGTGGCCTCGCGCAGGTTCCGGATGGCGGAGCGCAGGGCCGACTTGGTCGACTGGTTGCGGAGGCGGTTGCGCTCGTTGGTGAGGTTCCGCTTGATCTGGGACTTGATGTTGGCCACTCGTCGCACCTTCGGTCGTGTGTCGGCGGGGCCCTGAGGATCCCGCCGAGCTGATGTCATGTCTCTAGTCCGTCCGGACACGTGGAACGTGATCCGGTGGACACCGACGGCCCACCTTACCAGCGGCGGTGTCACCGGCCAAAACGCTCCGCGATCCCCCGCCGGCCGTGGGTCAGCGCCAGCCGTAGTCCGACCGCAGCCGGCCGGCGACCTCCTCGAACCTCTCCCGCGGGCAGATCGCGCCCTCCCGCCGGATCCCGGCCTCGGGCACGTCCAGCACGCGGTCCAGGCGGACCCAGCTCGGTCGGCCCTCCGGGTCCCACGGCCCGCTGCCGAGCCCCAGCCACCCCTCGTCGTCGGCACGCTTGTCCCGCGACGAGAGCTGGAGGCCGAGCAGACGGTCCCCGTCCCGGCCCACCACGAGGACGGGACGATCCTTGCCGCGGCCGTCGTTCTCCTCGAACTCCACCCAGGTCCACACGATCTCGCCCGGGTCCGCGCGACCGTCGAGGTCGGGCGCGTACGCGATCGTCCGGGCGCGGCTGGACGTGTGAGCGGTGCCGGTGGTGGTGGGCCGGCCCCCGCCGCCGGGGTCGCGGGAGAGGGCGGGGGAGAGGCCGCGCTCATCGAGGCGCCTGCGCACCTCGCGCGCCACCGTCGGTCCGTACCTCTGACCCATCCGAAGCGCGGAGCGGCCCATGCGGGACCAGTCGATTGCCATGGATGCCAGGGTAACGAGGTGCTCCCGACCGGCGCGGATTAAGATCGTGACTTATGGACATGGTGTGCGTGATCGTGTGGGCGTCGGATGCGGACGCGGGAACCGGGGACCCGGCGGGGTTGCGGTCGAGGATCGGGGCGGCGGTCGAGGGGCCGTTGGCCGCGCTGGGCGTGGAGCGGTACCTGGTCAACGTTCGCGACGAGGCGGTGGCCGGCGCGATGATCGACGTGCAGGTGACCGAGCGGCCCGTGCTCGCCGTGGTCCGCGCCCGCGTGCCGGTCGCCTCGGCCACGGCGCTGGCGGATCTGCTCGAGGGGGCGCGGGCGATCGGTCCGGTGTCGGCGTGGTCGGTGACGGCGTCCGAGCCGCTCCCCATCGCGGACCCGACCGAGGGGGACCGGTGCGAGGGGATGTCCCAGATCGCGATCCTGCGCCGGCCCGAGCGGATCGAGCGCGAACAGTGGCTGCGCACGTGGCTTGAGGAGCACACCACGGTCGCGGTCGACACCCAGTCCACGAGTGGCTACCTCCAGCACGTGGTGGTGCGGGCCCTCACCGAGGACGCGCCGCGGATCGACGCGATCGTGGAGGAGGTCCTCCCGCTCGCCGCGGCGACCGACCTGACGGTGTTCTTCGGTGCCCCCGGCGACGAGGCCCGCATGGCGGCCAACATGCAGGCCATGGGCGCCTCGACCGCACGGTTCCTCGATGACGGCACGGTCGATGCGATCCCCACCGGGCGGTACGTGATGCGTATCCGGGGTCCACACATGTGACAATGGGAGTCATCGCCCGGTCGGACCGCACCCAGCCACGTCCGGGCCCGCCCCCAGGAGTGATCGAGATTCCCAACTTCGCAGAGACGACGTTCACCGATCCAGCCAGGATCAGGAACTTCTGCATCATCGCGCACATCGACCACGGCAAGTCGACGTTGGCTGACCGCATGCTGCAGCTGACCGGCGTCGTCGAGGAGCGGCTCATGCGGGCCCAGTACCTCGACCGCATGGACATCGAACGCGAACGCGGCATCACCATCAAGGCACAGAACGTCCGCCTGCCGTGGGTGCCCCGCTCGGGTGCCCACGTCGGCGAGGAGATCGTGCTGCACATGATCGACACCCCCGGCCACGTGGACTTCACCTATGAGGTCTCCCGTGCGCTCGAGGCGTGCGAGGGCGCGATCCTCCTGGTGGACGCCGCGCAGGGGATCGAGGCGCAGACGCTGGCCAACCTGTACCTGGCCATGGAGAACGACCTCGAGATCATCCCGGTGCTCAACAAGATCGACCTGCCGGCGGCGGACCCGGACCGGTTCGCCGAGGAGATCTCGCACATCATCGGGTGCGAGCCCGGCGACGTCCTGCGCGTGTCCGGCAAGACGGGCGAGGGCGTGGACGCGCTGCTGGACAAGGTCTGCGACGTGATCCCGGCGCCCGTCGGCGACCCCGACGCCCCGGCCCGCGCGATGATCTTCGACTCGGTCTACGACACCTACCGCGGGGTGGTGACCTACGTCCGGGTGTTCGACGGTTCGCTCCGGCCGCGCGAGAAGGTCAGGATGATGTCGACGGGCAGCACCCACGAGGCGCTCGAGGTGGGGATCATCTCGCCCGAGCCCAAGGCCACCACGGGGCTCGGTCCCGGCGAGGTGGGATACCTCATCACCGGCGTCAAGGACGTCCGCCAGTCCAAGGTCGGCGACACGGTGACCAGCGCGCGGGGTGGCGCCGAGGAGGCGCTGGCCGGGTACAAGGAACCCAACCCGATGGTGTTCTCCGGGCTGTACCCGATCGACGGGTCCGACTACCCGGTCCTGCGCGACGCCCTGGACAAGCTGCAGCTCAACGACGCCTCGCTGGACTACGAGCCGGAGACCTCGGTGGCGCTGGGCTTCGGCTTCCGCTGCGGCTTCCTGGGGCTGCTGCACATGGAGATCACCCGCGACCGGCTGGAGCGCGAGTTCGACCTCGACCTCATCTCCACCGCCCCGAACGTGGTGTACCGCGTGATCGCGGAGGACGGCACCGAGCACCAGGTCACCAACCCGTCGTACTGGCCCGAGGGCAAGCACCGCGAGATCTTCGAGCCGATCGTCAAGTGCACGATCATCGTCCCCAGCGAGTTCGTGGGCACGGTGATGGAGCTGTGTCAGTCCAAGCGGGGCGAGATGAAGGGCATGGACTACCTGTCCGAGACCCGCGTCGAGCTGCGGTACATCATGCCGATGGGCGAGATCATCTTCGACTTCTTCGACTCGCTCAAGTCGCGCACCAAGGGCTACGCGTCGATGGACTACGAGGAGGCCGGCGAGCAGCAGGCGGATCTGGTCAAGGTCGACATCCTGCTGCAGGGCGAGGCGGTGGACGCGTTCAGTGCGATCGTGCACCGCGACTACGCGCAGGGCTACGGCAACAAGATGACGGGCAAGCTCAAGGAGCTCATCCCGCGCCAGCAGTACGAGGTGCCGATCCAGGCCGCCATCGGCGCGAAGATCATCTCCCGCGAGAACATCCGCGCGATCCGCAAGGACGTGCTCTCCAAGTGCTACGGCGGCGACATCAGCCGCAAGCGCAAGCTGCTGGAGAAGCAGAAGGAGGGCAAGAAGCGCATGAAGTCCATCGGCCGCGTGGACGTGCCGCAGGAGGCCTTCGTCGCCGCGCTGTCGGCGGAGTCGAGCGCGGACAAGAAGTAGCCGCCGGCTCGTCGTCGTCGTCCCTCACGTCCGGGCGCGGTGGCGCCGCACGGCGCAGCGGTTGGTGCAGCGCGTCGAGCAGTAGGTCTTGCGGCCGTTCCGGGTGACGTCGGCAAAGACCCGCTCGCAGTCGTCGGCCGCGCACCGGGCCAGCCGGTCGATCCCGCGCGAGGTCAGGTGTAGCGCGGTGCCGACCGAGAACATGGCGGTGAGCAGGCGCGCGAACGACACGTCGTCGGCGCGGTAGTGCACGTGCCAGTGCCCGTCGTGGTCGGTGAGCCGCGGCGGCGCCGAGTGCTCGGCGAGCAGGGCGTTGAGGGCGTCGGCGCGCCCGTGCGGCGCGGTGGTGTCCACGACGACGAGCCACGCGTCGAGGAACCGGTCGACCTCCGCCAGGTCCGCGTCCGAGGCGGTCCGATCGATAGTCACCCCCGATTCGCGGCAGCGGTCCACCAGTTCGCGGGTGGTGCGGGGGCGGCGATTGGCCAGGTCGGCGGCGAGGGTGACCGGATCGGCGCCGTAAGGGTTGATATACACAAACCGATTACAGCACAGTGGTCCGCATGCCTCAGTCGCTCGCGGGCCTCGCCGCGTCCCCCGCCGTCGGGATCTCGGTGTGGGTGCTCGCCGCGCTCGTCCTGGCGGCCTTCGTCGCCGGGTGGGTCGACTCGGTGGTCGGCGGCGGCGGGCTCATCCAGCTGCCGGCGCTCGTGATCGCGCTGCCCGCGGACGCCTCGACCCCGGAGATCCTCGGGACCAACAAGCTCTCGTCGGTGGCGGGGACGCTGGTCGCCACCCTGACGTACCTGCGCACGATCCGGGTGCCCGTCGGCATGGTCCTGCCGCTGGTGGTGGCGGCCTTCGCGGGCTCGGCGGCGGGCTCGTCGGTGGCCCGGTTCATCCCCAAGGACCTGCTCACCCCCGTCGTCCTGGTGGCGGTGGTCGCCGTGGGCGCGTACACGTATCTCAAGCCGACGCTGGGCCGCGTCCACGAGGAGCGGCACTCCGGCTGGTCGCGGGCCTGGCGCTCCGGCCTGATCGGCGTGGTGATCGGCTTCTACGACGGGGTGCTGGGACCCGGGACGGGGTCGTTCTTCGTCATCGCGATCGTGGCGTTCCTGGGGTTCGGCTTCCTCCAGGGCACGGTCGCGGCCAAGCTCGCCAACCTCACCACCAATCTCGCCTCGATCCTGGTGTTCGGCATCCACGGCGAGGTGCTCTGGGTCCTCGGCGGCTGCATGGCGATCGCCAATCTCGCCGGCGGCTTCATCGGCGCCAAGATGGCGATGCGCCACGGCAACGAGTTCATCCGCACCGTGTTCCTCGTGGTCATCGGCGTCCTGGCGATCAAGCTGGCCTGGGACACCGTCGCACAGTGGACGGGCTGACGGCCGGGCGCGGGGCCGGGCGCGGGGCAGGGGGCTCGGTCGGAGTGCCGACGTAGACTCGGCCCCATGACCCTCCCGACCCCAGACACCGACCGCCACCCGTTGCTCGACGAGTCACCGTTGCCGTACGGGCTGCCGGACTTCGCGGCGATCGAGGACTCGGACCTGGAACCGGCGATCCGCACCGCCATCGACGACCACGCGGCCGAGATCGCCGCGATCGTCTCCAACCCGGAGGCGCCGACGGTGGAGAACACCGTGATCGCGCTCGAACGCTCCGGTCTCGCGCTCACCCGGGTGCTGTCCGTCTTCTACGGTCTCCTCGGGCCGGACGCCACGAGCGCGCGCCTGGACATCGACAGGGTGGTCTCGCCGCTGTTGGCGGCGCACCACTCGGCGGTGATGACCGATCAGGGACTGTTCGCGCGGGTCGACGCCGTCCACTCGGCGCTCGGGGCGGACGGGTCGCCGGAGGCGGAGTCCGGGGTCGACGACGAGACCGGCCGGCTCATCCGTCGACACCACCGTGACCTGCTGCGCGCCGGCGCCGGGCTCGACGACGCCGGCCGCGAACGCCTGACCGCGATCGACACCCGGCTCGCCGGACTGACCACCGCGTTCGGGGAGAACCTGCTCGCCTCCACCAGTGAGTCGGCCGTCCACGTCACCGACGAGTCCGAGCTGGCGGGCCTGCCCGCGTCGACGCGGTCGACGCTCGCCGCCGGTGCCGCCGACGCGGGCCTCGACGGGTGGCTCATCCCGCTGGGACTGCCCACCGTGCAGCCGATCACGGCGTGGCTGGATGACGCGGGCCTGCGGCGTCGGGTCATGGAGGCGTCGCTGCGCCGGGGGGCCACCCCGGATCACGACAACGCCCCGATCGTGCTGGAGATCGTCCGTCTCCGTGCCGAGCGCGCCCGGTTGCTCGGGTTGGGCAGCCACGCCGAGCACGTCCTGGCCGTGGAGACCGCCGGGTCACCCGAGGCGGCGCGCGGTCTGCTGCTCGACGTGGTGGATGCGGCCGTCACCAATGCGCGGGGCGAGGCCAAGGACCTGCTCGGAGGGGACGACCGCGAGGTGGACCCCGCCGACTGGGCCTGGGCGTCCGAGCGCCTGCGCGCCGACCGCTTCCAGGTGGACGACGCGACGGTCCGGCCGTACTTCGAGCTGGAACGCGTGCTCCGCGACGCCGTCATGTACTCCGCGACCGAGCTCTACGGGCTTCGGTTCTCCGAACGCGCGGACCTGGCGGGGTACCTCCCCGACGTCCGGGTGTTCGAGGTCTTCGACGAGGACCACGACGAGCAGGACGCCGGGATCGGGCTGCTGTTGCTCGACTACTACGCCCGGCCGACCAAGCGTGGCGGTGCCTGGATGACGTCGTTCCGCGACCAGTCCCGGCTCCTGGACTCGCGGCCCGTCGTGGTGAACGTCATGAACCTCGCGCGTCCCGCGGCGGGTGAACCGACGCTGCTCACCATGGACGAGGTCACCACGATGTTCCACGAGTTCGGGCACGCCCTGCACGGGTTGCTCTCCGACGTGCGGTATCCGGTGTTCTCCGGCACCTCGGTGCCGCGGGACTTCGTGGAGTTCCCCTCCCAGGTCAACGAGATGTGGGCCCGACGACCCGAACTGCTGGCGCACTACGCCCGGCACGTGGAGACCGGCGACACGATCGGGGAGGACCTCGTCGCGCGGATGCGCGAGGCGGAGCGCTTCGGGGAGGGTCAGGCCACGGTGGAGTACCTGGCCGCCGCGCTGCTCGACCTGGCGTGGCACTCGCTGTCCCCCGAGGAGGCCGAGGCGGTCACCGACATCGACCGGTTCGAGGCCGGGGTGCTCGCCGAGGCGGGGCTCGACGTCCCCGGCGTCGAACCCCGGTACCGCTCGCGGTACTTCCAGCACATCTTCGCCGGCGGGTACTCGGCCGCCTACTACTCCTATTTCTGGGCGGAGGTCCTCGACGCGGACGCCGCCGAGTGGTTCGCCGCCCGCGGCGGGCTGCAGCGGTCCTCCGGGGACGCGATGCGTCGTGAGGTGCTCGCCCGGGGCGGGGCCATCGACTTCCTCGACGCCTACCGCGCCCTGCGCGGGTCGGACCCGAGCCCGGCGGCGCTGCTGCGCCGCCGGGGGCTCGACAGTTCCGTGGTGGGTGGCCGTGAGGTCGCGGCCGCGGGGCGGTCGTAGGATCAGCCCGTGACGGCGTTCCTGGAGTTCTGGGACAGGGTCGAGCTCTGGCTCGCCACCCTGCCGTTCCCCATCCAGGTGTTCATCATGCTGGCGGCGGGTGTCCCGCTGTTCGCCCTCGTCGCGGTACCGGTGGAGAAGGTGGCGGACGTGCTCGTCCATCGGTTCCGCGGCCTCGTCGCCGCCGACTCCGCCGGCACCGCCGAGACCGGGAAGGAGGTTCTCTGATGCCCCGGTCGCGTGTGACTCTCGCGCTGATCCTGCTCATCGCGCTCGTCGTGATCGCCTGGATCCTCATCGACGTCCTCTGACGTGGAGCGGTCGAGGGATCGACCGCCGTGGAACGACCCGCGCACGTACACTGCCCTCCATGCAGCGCTTGAGTGGACTGGACGCCAGCTTCCTGTACTTCGAGACCCGGGCCCAGCTCCTCCACGTGTGTGGGTTGATCGTCCTGGACGTCTCGGAGATGGAGGACGGGTATTCGTTCGGCGCGCTCCGGGCGGAGTTGAACCGGCGGGTCACCGGCATGCCCACGTTCCGCCGCAAGCTCCACGATTCGCTGATCAACGTGGATCACCCGGTGTGGGTCGAGGCCGAGGACTTCGACATCGACCACCACCTCCACCGGGTGGGCATCCCCCAGCCCGGCGGGGATCGCGAACTCGCGGAGCTGTGCGCCCATCTGGCCAGCCAGCCGATCGACCGGTCCATGCCGTTGTGGCAGATGTACGTCATCGAGGGGCTCGCCGACGGGGGAGTCGCCGTCTTCGCCAAAATGCACCACTCCACGGTCGACGGCGTGACGGGCGCCAACATGATGTCTCAGCTGTGCACCCTCACCCCCGACGATCCGTCGCTCGACCGGGAGTTGGTCGAGGAGACCGCCGGCGGCTCGGGTGCACTCGAACTCGCGGTGGGCGGGGCCCTGTCGCGGCTGGCCACACCGTGGCGGCTGGCGTCCCTGCTGCCCGGCACCCTCGGGGTGCTGCCGTCGTGGATCAACCGGGCCCGCAAGGGGCTCGCCATGCCGGCGCCGTTCACCGCCCCGCGCACGCCGTTCAACCGCACGATCACCGGACACCGGTCGATCTCGTACGTGAGCGTCGACCTCGAGGACATCAAGCGGGTCAAGAACGCCTTCGGCACGACGGTCAACGACGTCGTGTTGGCGGTGTGTTCCACCGCGCTGCGCAAGTACCTCGACGACCTGGACGCACTCCCGGGCAAGCCGCTCATCGCGATGGTCCCGATGTCGGTTCACGCCGCCGAGTCGCGCCCGGGCACGAACCGGGTCTCCGGCATGTTCATGTCATTGTCCACGGACATCGACGACCCGGTCGAGCGGCTCGAGGCGATCCGCGACGCCAACACGGTCGCCAAGGACCACACCAACGCCCTCGACGCCAACCTCCTGACCGACTGGGCGCAGTTCGCCGCGCCCTCGGTCTTCGGCTCGGCCGTGCGGATGTACTCGCGGCTTCGATTGTCCGAGCGCCATCCCGTCGTCCACAACCTCGTCATCTCCAACGTTCCGGGCCCCAACATCCCGCTGTACTTCCTCGGGGCCAGGATCAAGAGCATGCTGCCGATGGGACCGGTCTTCCACGGTGCGGGGTTGAACTGCACGGTGATGTCGTTGGACGGCAGCCTGCACTTCGGGTTCATCGCGTGCAAGGACCTCGTCCCCGACCCGTGGCCGCTCGCGGAGGCGGTCGAGGAGGCCATGAAGGAGTACGTGGACGCCGCGGCCGAGCGGGAGGCCAGCGGCGAACCCACAGTCCAGCGCCGGTCCGCGGGGGAGCTGGCGGCGGCGCGCAAGGAACGACGGAAGTCCTCGCGGCAGGCGTCGGGGCGCCAGTCGTCGGCGGTCACCGACTCCGCTGCAGACCAGGGCGCGGTGCCGGCGAAGAAGGCCCCCGCGAAGAAGGCCCCCGCGAAGAAGGCACTCGCCAAGAAGGCGCCGGCTAAGAAAGCCCCCGCGAAGAAGGCGCTGGCGACGAAGGCCGCGCCCGCGACGAAGGTCGCGCCCGCGACGAAGGCCGCGCCCGCCAAGAAGGCCGCGGCCAAGGGTGCCACGCGCGCGAAGAATGCCGCGGCCAAGCCGACGGGATCGAAGCCGGTCGCGCCCACTCCCGCAGCGCCCACCCCCGCAGCACCCACGTCCACCGTGTCCGCTCCCGCCGCCTCCGACTCGGCCAGCACTCCGACGGGTGGTGAGATCGGGACGGGATCCGCGTCCGGTCAGGCGTGACCGCCGGGCCCCACGACCCCGTCCGGCTCGCGCTGTCCCCACCGGAGCGTGATGCGGACGCCCCGTTCGGGATCTATCTGCACGTCCCGTTCTGCGCGTCCCGCTGCGGCTACTGCGACTTCAACACCTACACGGCGGGCGAGCTCGGTTCGGCCACCTCGCCCGCCGACTGGGAACGGGCCGCCACCCTGGAGATCGAGCGCGCCGCGGCGGTCCTCGCCGGGGCCGGAACCCCGCCCACGGTCGACACGGTCTTCGTCGGCGGGGGGACGCGGTCCCTCGTCGGTGCGGACGTCCTGGTGGGGATGCTCGACCGCATCAGGTCGACCTTCGGACTCACCCCCGGCGCCGAGGTGACCACCGAGAGCAACCCGGAGTCCACGTCGCCGGAGTTCTTCGACCGGCTGCGGGAGGGCGGGTACACCCGGATCTCCCTGGGCATGCAGTCCACCGCCGCCCACGTCCTGCGCGTCCTGGACCGGGTCCACACCCCGGGCCGCCCGCAGGAGGCGGTCGCCGAGGCGCGACGGGCGGGCTTCGAGCACGTCAACCTCGACGTGATCTACGGGACACCGGGGGAGACCGACGACGACCTCGCGCGCACCCTCGACGCCGTCGTGGCCTCCGGCGTGGACCACGTGTCCGCCTATTCCCTCATCGTCGAGGACGGCACCGCGTTGGCCCGGCGGATCCGCAGGGGTGAACTCCCGGGGACGGTCGAGGACGTGCTGGCCGACCGCTACGAGCAGGTCGCCGCCCGGCTGTCCCGCTCCGGGTTCCACTGGTACGAGGTCTCCAACTTCGCGACCGGCGAGTCCGGGTACTGCCGACACAACCTGGGGTACTGGCGTGGCGGGGACTGGTGGGGCATCGGCCCGGGTGCGCACTCCCACGTCGCCGGACACAGGTGGTGGAACCTCCGGCACCCGGCCCGCTACGCCGCGGCGTGCGACGCGGGGGACCTGCCCGTCGAGGGTGGGGAGACGCTCGACCACGCCGACCGTCACCTCGAGCGGATCATGACCGGGCTCCGCCTGGCGGAGGGGTTGCCGGACGAGGCGTTCACCACCGGTGAGCGGACGCGGGCGGACCTCCAGGTCGAGGCGGGCCTGCTCCGGCGTCGGTCCGGGGCGGGGCTCGGGCCCGGATACGCGCTCACCGAGGCGGGCCGGCTGCTCGCGGACGGCGTCGTGCGCGACGTGCTCCTCTGAGCGCCTGTCCTAGAATCGACGGGACGCGACCGCGAGGAGGAGGAACCCATGTCGAGTACGGCCGATCGTAGGACCGAGGTCTTGCGCGCGATCGTCTCCGACTACATCGCCTCGCAGGAGCCGGTCGGGTCCAAGTCGCTGGTCGACCGCCATTCCCTGGGCGTGTCGAGCGCGACCATCCGTAACGACATGGCCGTCCTCGAGGCCGAGGGCTTCATCGTCCAACCCCACACCAGTTCCGGGCGGATCCCCACGGAGAAGGGGTATCGGCACTTCGTCGACTCGATCGAGGAGATCACGCCGCTGTCCCGCGCCCAACGCAGGGCCATCCAGGCATTCCTGGAGGGCGCGGTCGACCTGGACGACGTCCTCCGGCGCGCGGTGCGCCTGCTCTCGCAACTCACCCGCCAGGTCGCCGTCGTCCAGTATCCGGTCCTCGGGCGCTCCACCGTCCGCCACCTGGAGGTGGTGAGCCTGGCGCCGACCCGCCTCCTCCTGGTGGTCATCACCGACACCGGACGCGTGGACCAGCGGGCCGTGGAACTCGGTGCCCCGCTGGCGGGCGAGGACCTCGCGGAGCTGCGGACGCTGCTGTCCGAGGCGGTGGCCAACAAGCGGCTCGGGGACGCGGCCGAGTCGCTCTCGGCGACACCGGAGCGCGCTCGGCCCGGGTACCGCGACGCCGCGGCGCGATGCGTCACGGTGCTGGTGGAGACGCTCGTCGAGCAGCCCGACGATCGGATCGTCCTGGGCGGGACGGCCAATCTCACCCGGAACGCGGCCGACTTCGACGGCTCCCTGCGCTCGGTCCTCGAGGCGCTGGAGGAGCAGGTGGTGATCCTGAGGCTGCTCTCGGCCGCGCAGGCGGTGGGTCGGGGCGGCCCCGCGGGGGTCACGGTCCAGATCGGCGAGGAGACCCAGGCGGCGGAGATCAGGGGCGCGTCGGTCGTCTCCTCCGTCTACGGCTCCGACGGGCAGATGCTGGGCGGGATGGGGGTGCTCGGGCCCACACGGATGGACTACCCGGGAACAATCGCCTCGGTCGCCGCTGTTGCCCACTACGTGGGCGAGATCCTGTCCGGGCACTGACGCCCGTAGCCTCGTCCGGGACCACGTCCCATATCCGGTTTCAGATCCAGTTCAGACGAAAGGCGACACGTGTCACGCGACTACTACGGAACCCTCGGGGTCGATCGGGGTGCCTCGGAGTCCGAGATCAAGCGCGCCTACCGCAAGCTCGCCCGTGAGCTGCACCCCGACGTCAACCCGTCGGATGAGGCGCGGGAGAGGTTCACCGAGATCACGGCGATGTACGAGGTGCTCACGGACCCGGAAAAGCGCCGGATCGTGGACATGGGTGGCGACCCACTCGACTCCTCGCCCGGCGGCGGGTACGGCGGCGGCTTCGGCGGCGGCGGGTTCGGTGGGGGTGGCCTGGGCGACGTCTTCGAGGCGTTCTTCGGCGGCGGCGGCGGGGGTGGTGGCCGCGGGCCGCGCAGCCGCGTGCAGCCGGGTTCCGACGCGCTCATCCGTGTGAACCTGACGTTGGACGAGTGCGCGACCGGCGTCACCAAGGAGATCCAGGTCGACACCGCGGTCCTCTGCGAGTCCTGCCACGGCAAGGGCTCCGCCGGCGACGCCCCGCCCGCGAAGTGCGGGATGTGCCAGGGGCAGGGCGAGATCCAGTCCGTCCAGCGTTCGCTGCTGGGCAACATCATGACCAGCCGCCCGTGCCCCACCTGCTCGGGCACCGGCGAGGTCATCACCGACCCGTGCGGGTCCTGTACCGGGCAGGGACGGGTCCGCAAGCGCCGCACCGTCTCCGCCAAGATCCCCGCCGGCGTCGGCGGCGGGATGCGCATCCGGCTGGCGGGTCAGGGCGAGGTCGGGCCCGGTGGAGGCCCGGCCGGTGACCTCTACATCGAGGTCAACGAGCGCACTCACCCCGTGTTCGTGCGAGACGGGGAGGACCTGCACTGCACGGTCCGCGTCCCGGTCGTGGACGCCATCCTCGGCGGCAGCGTGGAGCTGGAGACCGTGGTGGGCGAGAACCTCGAGATCGAGATCCCCGCGGGAACCCAGCCGGGACACACCGTCACCCTCACCGGCCGCGGCATGCCGCGGGTCCGCGGGGGCGGGGCCGGTGACCTCACCGTGCACATGGAGGTGGTCGTCCCCGAGAAGCTCGACCGGAAGCGGCGCGACCTCGTGGAGCAGCTGCGCACGCTCGGCGGCGCGTCGACCGAGGTCGTCAACGAGGACACCGCCCGGCGCGGCGGACTGTTCTCCCGACTGCGCGACGCGGTCGCGGGCCACTGACCCGGTGACCCCGCCTCTCTTCCGGGTCTCGGCCGTCCCCCCGGTCGGCGGGTCCGTCGTCCTCGACGGCGCCGAGGGCAGACACGCCGGGGCGGCGCTGCGCGTGCGACCCGGGGAGCGGGTCCGCGTGGGGGACGGCCGCGGGGCCGTGGCGGACTGTCGGGTCACGACGGCCGACCAGCGCAGGGTCGAGGCGGACGTGATCGCCCGCGAGGACGTGCGCCGGCCCTCGCCCGAGGTGACGGTGGTGCAGGCGCTGCCGAAGTCCGAGCGCTCGGAGCTCGCGGTGGAGCTGGCCACGGAGGCCGGCGCCGACCGGATCGTGCCGTGGCAGGCCGACCGTTGCGTGAGCCGGTGGGCCGGTCCCAAGATCGACAAGGGTCGGGCGAAGTGGGAGAACGCGGCGCGGGCCGCGGCCAAGCAGTCGCGGCGGGCGTGGGAGCCGGAGATCGGCGAGCTGGTCGACTCCACGGCCCTCACCGCGCTCGTGGCCGCCGAGGTCGCCGCCGGTGCCACTGCGCTGGTGCTCCACGAGGACGGCTCCGTCCCGTTCGCCGACGCGGTGACCGCGGGGCCGGTCGGGGAGCGGATCCTCCTCGTCGTCGGACCCGAGGGCGGCGTCTCGGACGCCGAGATCGACTCCCTCTCCCACGTCGGGGCACGCGCGGTGGTGCTGGGACCCGAGGTCCTGCGCACGTCCACGGCCGCCGCGGTCGCCCTCTCGGCCCTCGGCGTTCTCACGCGGAGATGGGCCGCCCCGGGGACTACACTCGACTCATCCGCACCACCACCCAGGGAGTGATCCACGTAAGCACCCCAGAGAACGACGCAGTCACCGGGACGGCCGGGGCCGATCCGGGAGTCGCCCGCCGGAACTCCGGCGACTCGCCCGCCCGCACCGCGGTCCAACTCGACCCCGACCTGGCCATGGCGGTGCTCGGTGCGGCGGACGCCAACCTGCGGTCCCTTGAGGATCTGCTGGACGCCGACCTGCACGTCCGGGGCGGCACCATGACCATCTCCGGTGCCCCGAGGGCCGTCGACCAGGCCTCGCGGGTGGTCGCCGACCTGCTGCGGCAGGCGCGCAGGGGTGTGGAGATCACCCCGGCCTCGGTACGTCGGTCGGTCGAGATCCTCGCCGACTCCGGCCCCCTCACCCCCGAGGAGGTCCTGGGCACCGACGTCCTCTCCCGGCGGGGGGGCATGATCCGGCCCAAGACGGTGGGGCAGAAGCGCTACGTCGACGCGATCGACGAGCACACGGTGGTGTTCGGGCTCGGCCCCGCCGGTACCGGCAAGACCTACCTCGCGATGGCCAAGGCCGTCGCCGCGCTCCGCGCCAAGGACGTCAGCAGGATCATCCTCACCCGGCCGGCCGTCGAGGCGGGGGAGCGGCTCGGCTACCTGCCGGGCACCCTGCACGAGAAGATCGATCCGTACCTGCGCCCGCTGTACGACTCGCTGCACGACATGATGGACCCCGAGACGATACCCAAGCTGATGGCGGCCGGGGTGATCGAGGTCGCGCCGCTGGCGTACATGCGCGGGCGCACCCTCAACGACGCGTTCATCATCCTCGACGAGGCGCAGAACACCACGCCGGAGCAGATGAAGATGTTCCTCACCCGCCTCGGCTTCGGATCGAAGATCGTCGTGACCGGCGACATCACCCAGATCGACCTCCCCGGCGGCCAGCGTTCGGGGCTCAAGGTGGTGCGCGACATCCTGGCCGGGGTCGACGACATCCACTTCTCCGAACTCACCTCCAAGGACGTGGTCCGGCACGCGCTCGTCGCCCGGATCGTCGACGCCTACGCCAAGCACGAGGAGCGCCTCGACCGGGGCGAGAAACCCACCGCAGTCCACAGGAAGAGGGAGCACCGCCACCGATGAGTATCGAGGTCGCCAACGAGTCGGGCGTGGAGGTCGACGAGGCAGAACTCATCGACGTGGCCGCGTTCGTGATCGGCCGGATGGACGTCCACCCGGCCGCCGAGCTGTCGATCACGCTCGTGGACAAGGACACGATGGCCGATCTCCACGTGACGTGGATGAACCTGCCGGGCCCCACCGACGTCATGAGCTTCCCCATGGACGAGCTCACGCCCGGTGGGCGGCCCGACCTGCCGGATCCCGGGCCGGCGATGCTCGGCGACATCGTGCTGTGCCCGGCGTTTGCCGCCGACCAGGCCGCCAGCTCCGGTCATCCGCTCGCGCACGAGCTCGCCCTGCTGACCGTCCACGGGTGCCTGCACCTGCTGGGGTACGACCACGTCGAGCCGGCCGAGGAACGCGAGATGTTCGGGCTGCAGAACGAGCTGTTGGGCGAGTGGTACGACCACCGCGCCGACGCTCCGCGTGAGGACGCCTGACCAGTGGAAGACACCATCCTCACGGCCGCGGCGGCCGTCCTCCTCATCCCCGTCGCCGGGGTGTTCGCCGCCCTCGACGCCGCGCTGAGCACCGTCTCGGTGGCCCGTGTCGAGGAGATGGCCAAGGAGAACCGCTACGGCGCGGCCCGGCTGTCCCGGATGCTCGTCAGCCGTCCCCGCTACATCAACGTCACCGTCCTACTACACCTGCTGAGTCTGGTGGCGAGCGCGGCACTGTTCACCATGGTGTTCGGTGAGCTGATCGCGTCGACGGCCTGGGCGCTGGCCGCCGCGATCGCGGTGACGACCATCGCGGCGTACGTGGTCGCCGGGGTCGGTCCCC
The DNA here is from genome assembly GCF_937873725.1 of uncultured Dietzia sp. Lineage (GTDB taxonomy): Bacteria > Actinomycetota > Actinomycetes > Mycobacteriales > Mycobacteriaceae > Dietzia. The sequence continues at coordinate 2,940 of NZ_CALMYY010000121.1, read as the reverse complement.
GCACCCTGGGGCGCCAGCACGCGTATTCGCTCGCGCTCGGCTCCTCGACGCCGCTCTCCCTGACCGGGTTCATCCTGGGGCCGGTGGCCACACTGCTGGTGGGCGTCGGCAACGCCGTCACCCCGGGGCGCGGCTTCCGCAACGGCCCCTTCGCGTCCGAGATCGAGCTGCTCGAGATGGTGGACATGGCGCGGGAACGCGGAGTGGTCGCCGACGACGAGTCGCGCATGATCCAGTCCGTGTTCGAACTCGGGGACACCACCGCACGCGAGGTGATGACCCCGCGTACGGAGATGGTGTGGATCGAATCGGACAAGACGGTCGGGCAGGCGGCCCGGTTGACTGTCAGGTCCGGGTATTCACGCATCCCGGTGGTGGCGGGCGACAACTCCGACGACGTGGTGGGCGTGGTGTACCTCCGCGACATCGTGGCCCGGCTCGACGACCCGGACGGTCGCGCCGCCCCGGTGGCGGAGGTGATGCGGCCGGCGGTGTTCGTGCCGGACGCGAAGCCGATCGACGACCTCCTGGCGGAGATGCAGCGGGACCACAACCACCTGGCGATCCTCGTCGACGAGTACGGCGGCACCGCCGGGCTGGTGTCGATCGAGGACATCCTCGAGGAGATCGTCGGCGAGATCGTGGACGAGTACGACACCACCGAGGTGGCACCCATCGAGGTGATGGGGGACGGGGTCTACCGGCTCTCGGCCAGGCTCGGGCTCGACGAGGTCGCCGAGCTGTTCGACCTGGAGTTCCCGGACGAGGTGACCGAGGAGGTCGAGACCGTCGGCGGGCTGCTCGCCCTGGAGCTCGGTCGGGTGCCGCTCCCGGGCGCGCACGTGGTCTCCACCGGCCTCGACCTCCGCGCCGAGGGCGGCCACGACCGCCGCGGCCGCGTCAAGGTGGTCACCGTGGTTGCACGACGAACCGGGTCGACCGACCCGGAGGACGACTCCGATCGCAGAGGCGAGGGGAACCGATGACCACCCCAGAGGGATTCAGGAGCGGGTTCGTCAGCTTCGTGGGCCGACCCAACACCGGCAAGTCCACGCTGACCAACGCGCTCGTCGGCGAGAAGATCGCCATCACGTCCTCGCGACCACAGACCACGCGTCACGCGATCCGTGGCCTGGTCCACCGCCCGGACGCCCAGATCATCCTGGTCGACACCCCCGGTCTCCACCGGCCCCGCACCCTCCTCGGGGAACGGCTCAACGCGCTGGTGGAGGACACCTACTCCGACGTCGATCTGATCGGCCTCTGCATTCCCGCCGGGGAGCGGATCGGGCCCGGCGACAGGTGGATCCTCGAGCAGGTGCGCAAGCTCTGCCCCACCACGCCGATCCTCGGTCTGGTCACCAAGATCGACACCGTCTCCAAGAAGAGGGTCATGGAGCAGCTCATGGCGGTCTCCACCCTGCTCGGGCCGGGCTCGGAGGTCGTCCCGGTGTCGGCGGCGTCCGGTGAGCAGGTGGATGTGGTGGCCGACGTGATCGCCTCCCTGCTGCCCGAGGGGCCGCGGTTCTACCCCGACGACGTGGTCACCGAGGAGTCCGACGAGACCCGGATCGCCGAGCTCATCCGGGAGGCGGCGCTGGAGGGCGTCCGGGACGAGCTCCCGCATTCCATCGCGGTGGCGATCGAGGAGATCCTCCCGCACGAGGGCCGCGACGACATGATGGACGTCCACGCGATCGTCTACGTCGAACGGCAGAGCCAGAAGGCGATCGTGCTGGGTAGGGGCGGATCGCGCATGCGGGACGTCGGTAGTCAGGCGCGGGCGGGGATCGAGAAGCTGCTGGGCACCAAGGTGTACCTGGACCTGCACGTCAAGGTGCTCAAGGAGTGGCAGCGCGATCCCAAGATGCTCGGCAGGCTGGGCTTCTAGGCCCGGCGGCCGGCCCACCGGCGCAGCCTGGCGCCGATCACGGCGGCGGGTGGGACAATGGTCGTCCGACACACGCAGGGGAGGAGGCCACGATGCACCCGTTCACCGACATCGGCCTCGTCGTGCGCACCTACGACCTCGGTGAGGCGGACCGGATCGTCACCCTGCTCACCGAGCAGCACGGACTGGTCCGTGCGGTCGCGCGCGCGGTGCGCCGCACCCGGTCGCGGATGGGGGCCAGCCTCGAGCCGTTCGCGGTGGTCGAGGTCCAGATCGCCCCGGGACGGGGACGGAGCGGCCTGGGCACCGTGAGGCAGGCGTCGAGCAGGGAGTCGCTCGCGCGGCCGCTCGTCGCGGACTACCCGGCCTACACCTCCGGCTGCGTGGTCCTGGAGACCACGGAACGCCTGGCGGGCGAGGAGGGTGCACCCGCCCCGCGGTTGCTCGGCCTGGCCGTCGGGGCCCTCCGCTCCCTCGCCGAACACCGACGCGCGCCCGGCCTGGTCGCCGACGCCTTCCTCCTGCGGGCGATGGCGGCGTCCGGCTGGGAGCCCGTCCTGGACTGCTGCGTGCGCTGCGGGGTGGTGGGCCCACACCGCGCGTTCCACGTGGCCTCCGGCGGTACCGTGTGCGTCCACTGCCGGCCGCAGGGGTGCGCGATGCTCTCGCCCGGGGTGACCGAGCACCTGTCGGCCCTGCTGGGCGGGGAGTGGGACGCCGTGGCCACGTCGTCGCCCGCCGTCGTCCGTCAGGCCTCCGGGATCGCCTCGGCGCACCTGCAGTGGCACCTCGAGCGAGACCTGCGCAGCCTGCCCCTGGTCGACCGCGGAGCGGTCGACCCCTGTCCCGTCCAACCCGTGGAGGACCCTCGTGCCCGGAATGCCCAGATTTCGTAAGCGCCCCACCGGGGTGGGCGTCGCGGCGGGGGGGACGGTGCGGCCCCCCACCCCCCACCCGTCGGGGGTGGGGGCGCCCGCCATTACCGCCGAGTTCTTCCCCCCCCCCGGCGGGCGCAGCCGCGCGCGCCCCGGGGGCATGTGGGGGGGGGA
>NZ_CALMYY010000120.1 GCF_937873725.1 uncultured Dietzia sp. | reverse complement strand
CGAGGGACAGGGTGACGGCGAGGCCGTGCCGGGAGTGAGGGCTCATCGCCCGCCATCCTGCCGGAACCCGGGGCGGCCGCGCGGCGAGGATCCCCCGGCCAGCGCGGTGAACTCGTCCAGCAGCGCATCGCGGCTGACCGGGGGCCGGTCCAGCACCCACCGCACCGCCACGTTCTCCACGGCCATGACGAGCACCCACGCCCGCGCGGCGGGGTCCGCGGTGCCGACCCCCGCGGCGGCCAGGTACACGGCCAGGAGCTCGCGCACCCGCTGCTCCAGCGCGTGCTGCGCGGTCCGGTGCCGGACCGCGGGGAGCTCCTCCCACATGATCCGCAGCAGCCCGGCGTCGGCCTCGAGCGCGGCCAGCAGGGCGTCGGCGATCGCGCGGACCGTTCCGGGGTCCTGCACGTCCACCGGACCGGCGCCGACAAGCGAGGACGCGATCCGGTCGGAGATCTCGGTGGACCAGCGGTCCATGACCACCGCGACCAGCGCGGACTTGTCCGGGAAGTACTGGTAGAGCGAGCCCGGGCTGACGCTCGCCTGGTCGGCCACGCGGTTGGTGGTGAACGCCTCGTAGCCGTCGCGCACGAGCACGACGCGAGCCGCCTCCACGATCCGCTCCACCATCGCCCGGGATCGTGCCTGCTGGGGGACCCTTCTCATGAACGCGAATTGTATGCGAGTAAATACTCGCGTCATAGTCGTGGCATGACCACTGCCCCGGCCACCACCCGGACCACGCCGTACCCCCAGCGCCACCGCGAGGGGGAGGCGCGGGGCCGCCGCCTCGGTCGCGCGCTCAAGCCCATCGCCCGCGTCGGGGACCTCGACGAGGCCCTCATGGACCGGATCGGCCGCGACTTCTTCGAGCGCGACGAGCTGGGCGACCGGCTGGCCCGCGCCATGCGGCTGCGCTCCGGGGAGCCCGGCGCGGTGACGCGCCGCCAGCTCGACCAGGCGTTGACGACCGGCTCGGCCGGCCTGCCCGACGAGGCCCCCCAGATCCTGCGGGACTACATCGCCCACCTGGAGGACACCCCGGACTGGGTGGACTGGGAGAAGATCGAGAAGGGCCAGAAGGCCTACCTGCGCCTGGGCCAGAACGCCGCCGACATCCTGCTGCAACTGTCGCTCATCGGCGGCTACCGGTTCGGCGGCCCCACCGACCTGCTGGTGGCCACCGGGGGCCTGACCGGCGAGACCACGCTCCGCCGCCTGGCCGAGACCAGCCACTGGACCATGTCCCTGTCCATCCCCGACGGGCTGCGGCCGGGCGGCGAGGCGTGGCGGCTGACCGGCCACGTGCGGGCCATGCACGCGGTGGTCAACAACGCCATGGAGCCGCGGTGGGACAGCGCGCGCTGGGGCCTGCCCATCAACCAGAGTGACCTGGCCTCGACCCTCGGGCTGTTCGACGCCGTGGTCCTGCTCGGGGTGCGCACCCTGGGCGTCCGCGTGACCCGCGGGGAGTCCGACGCGGTGATGCACATGTGGCGCTACGTCGGCTGGCTGATGGGCGTGGCCGACCACTACCTGGTGGAGGGCGAGCGCGAACGCCACCGCGTCAACTACCACATCCTGCTCGCCCAGGCCGACATCTCCGAGGCGGGCCCCAGGCTCACCCGGGCGCTGGTCGAGGCCCAGCGCGGCCGCGACCGCAGCGGGCCGCTCCCCCGCCTGCGGGCGCGCCTGGGGCACGAGCGGCTGCTGAGCATGCTCACCGTGCTGCTCGGGCGCGAGTCGATGCGCGAGTTCGGCCTGCCGGTCCGCCCGCCGTGGGCGCACGCCTACCTCATCCCGCTCAACACCTGGCGCTACCGCACCCCGATGGGCCGCGCCCGGCTCGAGCAGTGGGGCGAGAAGGTCCGGGCGCGCGAGCGCAAGGAGGTCTTCGGCGACGCCCGGCCGGACATCGGGCGCCCCGCCACCGCCTGATCCGCGCCCCGCGCCCGCCACCGCCTGATCCGCACCCGCGCCGGCCGCCGCGGGAGTCCGACCGTGTCCGGGTCCGCTGTGGTGTTCAGCGGGTGCTGACGGAGCGGACCGCCTGCGAGACGCCATGACGTCCGCGTGCGGCTGCGACGCACCGGAACTCGGCGGCCCCGAGGACCGGGACCTGCCGTGGTGGAGGGACCCGGGGATCCTGCTGCCCGCGCTCTCGGGCGTCGCGTTCCTCGCCGGCCTGGCCGCCGAGTGGTCGGGGGTCGGGCTCGCCGGCCGGATCCCGTTCTGGATCGGCCTCCTCCTGGGCGGATACACCTTCGCCCCGGGGGCGGTCCGAGCCCTGGTGACCGGCGGGAAGCTCGGCATCGGCCTGCTCATGACCATCAGCGCGGTCGGCGCCGTCCTGCTCGGCCACGTGGAGGAGGCGGCCGCGCTGGCGTTCCTCTACTCCATCGCCGAGGCGCTCGAGGACAAGGCGATGGACCGCGCCCGGGCGGGACTGCGGTCGCTGCTCACGCTGGTCCCCGACACCGCGACGATCCGGCGGGGCTCCGGGGCCGACGGCTCGGGCACGGACGGCGCGGGCACCGAGGGGGCGGGCACGGTGGAGATCCCGGCCGCGGACCTGCTCGTCGGCCAGACGCTGGTGGTCCGGCCCGGCGAGCGGGTCGCCACCGACGGGATCGTGGCCCGCGGCCGCAGCAGCGTCGACGCCTCCGCGGTCACCGGCGAGTCGATCCCGGTCGAGGTCGCACCCGGCGACCCCGTGCCGGCCGGCTCGATCAACACCTCCGGGCTGCTCGAGCTCACCACCACCGCCCCGGGCACCGACAACTCGATCACCACGATCGTCCACCTGGTCGAGCGGGCCCAGACGGAGAAGGGCCACCGCGCCCGCCTCGCCGACCGGATCGCCCGCCCGCTCGTGCCCGGGGTGCTGGTCCTGGCCGTGCTCGTCGCGGTCCTCGGCTCCCTGCTCGGCGATCCGGAGCTGTGGATCACCCGCGCCCTGGTGGTCCTGGTGGCCGCGTCCCCCTGCGCCCTGGCCCTCTCCGTGCCGGTCACGGTGGTCTCCGCGATCGGGGCGGCCAGCCGGTTCGGCGTGGTGATCAAGTCCGGGGCCGCGTTCGAGAGGTTCGGCACCATCCGCCACCTCGCGGTGGACAAGACGGGCACCCTCACCCGGAACACGCCCTCCGTCATCCGCGTCCTCACCGCGCCCGGCGCCGGCGAGTCGGACGTCCTCTCGGCGGCCGCCGCCCTGGAGCGCCACAGCACGCACCCGCTCGCCTCCGCGATCACCGCGGCCGCCCCGGACGCTCCGTACGCCGAGCGGGTCCAGGAGACCGCCGGGCGCGGCATCTCCGGGGTGGTCGGCGGGTCCGCCGTCGCGGTCGGCAGCCCGCACCGGCTCGCCGCGGGCGGGCTCACCGAGCAGATCGCCGAGCTCGAGAGCGCGGGCATGACGGTCGTGGTGGTCCACCGGGACGGCGGACCGATCGGCGCCATCGGCATCCGCGACGAGCTCCGGCCCGAGGTCCCCGTCGTCGTCATCGCCCTCGCCGACCAGCGCATCGGGGTGACCATGCTGACCGGCGACAACCCGCGCACCGCCGCCGCCCTCGGCGCGCAGGCCGGCATCCGCGACATCCGCGCGCGCCTCTCGCCCGGGGACAAGGCCTCCGCGGTCGCCGAGCTGTCCCGCTCGCGCCCCACCGCGATGATCGGCGACGGCATCAACGACGCCCCCGCGCTGGCCACGGCCGACCTCGGCATCGCCATGGGCGCGACCGGCTCGGACGCGGCCGTCGAGTCCGCCGACGTCGCCTTCACCGGCCACGACCTCCGGCTCCTCCCGCACGCCCTGGCCCACGCGCGGCGGGGCAGGCGGATCATCACGCAGAACATCGTCCTCTCCCTGGTCCTCATCGCGACCCTGCTGCCGCTGGCGATCACCGGCACCCTCGGGCTGGCGGCGGTCGTCCTCATCCACGAGGTCGCCGAGGTCGTGGTGATCCTCAACGGCCTCCGCGCCTCCCGCGCCCACATGAGGTGATTTCGGCACATTTGCCACAATGAGGCATATTCACCTCATGTCGGCGGGGTGTGGCACGATCGCCTCATGTACGTGCTGACGATCGACCAACGGCACAGCCGCAGTTCCGACGACCGCGTGCCCGCGCTCCTCGACGCCCTGGCCGGCGTGCCCTGCGTGACGGCGTTCGAGCGGACGGCCGGGGACGAGGTCCAGGGCCTGCTCGACCACCCGGCCGCCGCGCGGTCCGCGCTGCTCGTCGCGCTCCGCGCCGGCGAGTGGCACTGCGGCCTGGGGGTGGGAGGGGTCGACGACGAGTCCTACGCCTCCGGCACGCGGGCCGGCCGCGGCCCCGCCTACCTCGCCGCGCGCACGGCCGTGGAGGACGCCAAGTCCATGCCGGGCTCCGTCGCGGTCCGCGTCCCGGCAGAGGCCGGCGAGGCCGCGAGCGCGTGGGCCCGCGACTGTGAGGCCGTGTGGGCGCTGGTCGCCCCGCTGGTGCTCGACCGGACCGAGGCGCAGTGGCGGGGGGGGGAGGACCGCGGCCGCCCCCCCACCCCCGCCGCCCCCGCCCGGGATCTGGACATCACCCCGACCTCGGTGGCCGGTGCACTACGTCTGTCGAGGATCAGGGACGAGCGGGCCGCCTACCCGGCGCTCGACCGGCTCCTCGCCGGGACGCACGCCGCGGCGACGGGAGGGGCGCGATGAGCTGGCCCGGGTGGCTCGTCACCGCGCTGGTGGTGGCCGCGAGCCTGGCGGTGTCCGCCGGGCTCGGCTCGCCCCTGGCCTCGCTGGTCCTGCGCTCGGCCCGCGTGCCGGAGCCCCCGACCGTCGAGGTGAGCGGCGACGCGCGGACGCCGCTGGTGCAGCGGCGGGAGACCACGGAGCCGCACGTCCGCGAGGTGCTGCGCGGCGGGATGTGGATCGGGATCCTCGAGCGGGTCGGGCTCACCGCGGCCATCCTGGCGGGCCGGTTCGAGCTGGCCGCCGTGGTGGTGGCGATCAAGGCCCTGGGCCGCTACCCGGAGATCCGCGAGAACCCGGCCGTGAGCGAGCGGTTCATCATCGGCACCCTCACCTCGCTGCTCGTCGCGGCGGCGTGCGGGGCCATCGGCCTTGCGATCCTGCACGCCGTCACCTGATCCCGCCCCGACCCCCTCACCCCCCAACGACCCGCCAGGAGACCTCAGTGATCACCATCCGCACGGCCACCGCCCACGACGCCCCGGCCCCGGGCCGGCTGCTCGGCGAGGGCTTCCGGGACGACCCGGCCTGGGCGCAGTTCTACCCCGACCCCGCCACCAGGGCGGAGAGGCTGACCGCTCACTACCGGCGGAGCGTGCGGCGCCATCCCGAGCGCGTCGACGTGGCGACGGACGACGGCCGGGTGGTGGGCGCGCTCCTGTGGGAACCCCCCGAGGCCGCCGGCGCAGGGGCCGCCATCCGCCGCGTCCTCACACAGGCGATCCAGTCCGCGCGGAGCCGACTCCCCGGCGGACGCGGCATCAGGCACACCCGCGAGGTGGACTCCCACCGTCCGCCCGAGCCCCACTGGTACCTGCACGACATCGGCGCGGGACCCGAGGCGCGGGGTAGGGGCGTCGGCTCGGCCCTGCTGGAGCACCGACTGGGATTGGTCGACCAGTCGGGGACCGCCCTGATGTTCCTCGAGGCCACGACTCCCGGCAGCCGCCGGCTATACGAGCGGTTCGGCTTCGAGGCGGTCGGGTCCGTACCCACACAGCCCGGCCAGGCCTCGACGGCCATGATCCGCAGGGCATAAGGACCGGCCTGCCCTTGACCAACGTATCGATGAACGTCAATATAGACATATGTCGATGAGATCGCCGATACAGCGCCAGGAGGCGACGGTGCCCGAGACCGCCCACCCCGTCCAGCCCGAACTACTCATGCCCCAAGCCGTGCTGCAGCGCTCGGCCGAACACCTCGCCGAGCGTTTCGGCGGCATCTTCTCCCCGCAGACCGTCGAGCGGGTGGTGTTCGAGTCCTACGCGGCGCTGCGCCGCACCGCCCGGATCCAGACCCACCTCCCGTCCCTGGCGTCGCGGTTCGCCAACGAGCGCCTCACCGCCCTCGCGCAGTCCGAGGGCGCGATCGCCAAGGACGTGCCCGAGGTGCTGTTCGTCTGCGTCCAGAACAGCGGCCGGTCGCAGATGGCCGCCGCGTTGCTCGCCCACCTCGCCGCCGGACGGGTGCACGTGCGCTCGGCGGGCTCGTCCCCGGCCGCGTCGATCAACCCGCTGGTCGTGGAGGCGATGTCCGAACTGGGGCTGGATCTGGGCGACGAGTTCCCCAAGCCCCTCACCGACGACGTGGTCTCGGCCGCCGACGTGGTGGTCACCATGGGCTGCGGGGACGCCTGCGCCGTGTACCCCGGCAAGCGCTACCTCGACTGGACGCTCGACGACCCGGAGGGCAGGTCTCTCGAGGCCGTGCGCGAGATCCGGGACCACATCGACGCCCGTGTCCGACACCTGCTCACCGAACTCACCGCCGACGCCGCCTGACCGGAAGGACCACCGCCCTCCATGACCGACGACTCCCCCGCCGACACCGCTCGACCGTCGGTGCTGTTCGTGTGCGTCCACAACGCCGGCCGCTCGCAGATGGCCGCCGGCTTCCTCGCCGCGCTCGCCGGCGACCGGATCGAGGTCCGCTCCGCCGGCAGCGCCCCCGCCGACCAACTGAACCCGGCCGCGGTGGAGGCGATGTCCGAGGTGGGGATCGACATCTCCACCGCGAACCCCAAGATCCTCACCACCGAGGCGGTCAATGCCTCCGACGTGGTGATCACCATGGGGTGCGGGGACACCTGCCCGGTCTTCCCCGGCACGTCCTACCGCGACTGGGACCTCGAGGACCCGGCCGGACGGGGCGTCGAGGCGGTGCGGCCGATCCGGGACGAGATCCGCGACCGGGTCGAGGCCCTGATCGCCGAGCTGACCACGCGAGCCACGGCGGGCTGAGCGGGCGGGCTCAGGCCCAGGCGACGCGCCAGTCGGCCGGGCTGGCTTCGGCGGCGGGCACGGCCAGTCGCGCCTCCGCGGCGCGGACGCTGCCGGCGAAGTCGCGCACGACCTGGCGGTAGGCGACCTCGGCCGAGCCGGAGTCGTGGAACACGCCCACCGGGTCCACGCGCACCACGCGCATCCCCTCCGGCACCAGGTCGTCGGGGATCCCGGCCGCGCGGGCCCGGCCCAGCACCTTCTGCCCCAGCGCGAGCGCGGGCTGGTCCCACGAGATCCCGTCGACCACACCGCGGGGCGGGCGGTCGGCGCGCTCGGCGGCCTTGGCCTCCTGCCACAGGCGGTCCTGCTCGGCGGAGGTCAACCCGCCGGCCGCGGGCCCGGTGAACCAGTACGGCGCACGCCGGCGCAGCTTGTCCAGCAGGGCCTGCGCCACGTCCTGCACGTCGAACGCCCCCTCGGCACGCTCGGCGCCGATCGCGGAGTGGAACAGCACCTGCAGCAGCAGGTCGCCCAGCTCGGAGACCAGCTCGTCGCGGTCGCCGTCGGCCACGGCGTCGACCAGCTCCCACGACTCCTCCAGCAGGTACGGCAGGAGCGAGTCGTGGGTCTGGGCGGACTCCCACTCGCCGTCGCGGCGGATCCGGGCCATCAGCTCCACGGCCTCGGCCAGCCGGTCGCCGGCCAACCGGTCCCCGGCCCCCGCCGGACCGTCGTCCTCCGCCCCCGCCGAACCGTCGTCCTCCGCCCCCGCCGA
>NZ_CALMYY010000119.1 GCF_937873725.1 uncultured Dietzia sp. | reverse complement strand
CGTTGGCGTCGATGTCGAAGGTGACCTCGATCTGCGGCACGCCGCGCGGGGCCGGGGCGATGCCCGAGAGCTCGAACGACCCGAGCAGCTTGTTCTGCGCCGCCATCTCGCGCTCACCCTGGAACACCTGGATCTGCACCGACGGCTGGTTGTCGTCCGCCGTGGTGAAGGTCTCCGAGCGCTTGGTCGGGATGGTGGTGTTGCGCTCGATGAGCTTGGTCATGACGCCACCCTTGGTCTCGATGCCCAGCGACAGCGGGGTCACGTCGAGCAGGAGGACGTCCTTGACCTCGCCACGGAGGACGCCGGCCTGCAGCGCCGCGCCCACGGCCACGACCTCGTCCGGGTTGACGCCCTTGTTGGGCTCCTTGCCGCCGGTGAGCTCCTTGACCAGGTCGGTCACGGCCGGCATGCGGGTCGACCCGCCCACCAGGACCACGTGGTCGATCGCCGAGACCGAGACGCCGGCGTCCTTGATGACGGCCTGGAACGGCTTACGGCAGCGGTCGAGCAGGTCCTGGGTGATCTTCTGGAACTCGGCGCGCGAGAGCGTCTCGTCCAGGAAGAGCGGGTTCTTGTCGGCGTCCACGGTGATGTAGGGCAGGTTGATGGAGGTCGACTGACCGCTCGACAGCTCGATCTTGGCCTTCTCCGCGGCCTCGCGCAGACGCTGCAGCGCCATCTTGTCCTTGGTCAGGTCGATGCCGTTCTGCGCCTTGAACTTCTCCACCAGCCAGTCCACGACCCGCTGGTCCCAGTCGTCGCCACCGAGGTGGTTGTCGCCCGAGGTCGCGCGGACCTCCACCACGCCGTCGCCGATGTCGAGCAGGGACACGTCGAACGTGCCGCCGCCGAGGTCGAAGACCAGGATGGTCTGCTCCTTGTCGCCCTTGTCGAGGCCGTAGGCCAGGGCGGCCGCGGTGGGCTCGTTGACGATCCGCAGGACGTTGAGCCCGGCGATCTGGCCGGCGTCCTTGGTGGCCTGGCGCTGGGCGTCGTTGAAGTAGGCGGGGACGGTGATCACCGCGTCGGTGACGTCCTCACCGAGGTAGGACTCCGCGTCGCGCTTGAGCTTCTGCAGCGTCCGGGCGCTGATCTCCTGCGGGGTGTAGTTCTTGTCGTCGATGTCCGGCGACTTCCACTCGGTGCCGATGTGGCGCTTGACCGAGCGGATGGTGCGGTCGACGTTGGTGACCGCCTGGTTCTTGGCGGGCTGGCCCACGAGGACCTCGCCGTTCTTGGCGAACGCCACCACCGACGGGGTCGTGCGCGACCCCTCGGCGTTGGCGATCACGTTGGCCTCGCCGCCCTCGAGGACGGCGACGCACGAGTTGGTGGTTCCGAGGTCGATACCGACTGCACGTCCCATGGTGAACTCCTTCTCTCCGCGACGAGTCCGCGCGGACGGGGTGTGGACTGGAAGATCCTGTTGTTCAGCAGACCCGGCTCAAGGCTGGGACCGTTACCTCCACCCTGCCTTCCGGGGGAGCGCGAGTCAAGCCAACTTGAGTCTGATCCGCTGAGGTTTGACGCCCTGTACAACTCGCGGCGGGCCGGATGGATTCCCGGCGTGACGCGGATCACGCCCCATCCTGCGCGCGCCCGACTCAACCGGAAAGGGCGCTCCGGTCACCGGCCCGCAGGCGGGGGTGACCGGAACGCCCTTGGAGTGGTGGACCGGGAGGGGACGACGACGACGACGAGGCGCGCCGCCGGCCGGGATCGGGTCAGATGACGCCCTGGGCGAGCATGGCGTCGGCGACCCGGCGGAAGCCCGCGATGTTGGCGCCCGCGATGAGGTCGCCCGGGGCGCCGTACTCCTCGGCGGTCGCGGCCGAGGTGGCGTAGATGTTGGTCATGATCCGGTCGAGCTCGGAGTCGACCCGCTCGAAGTCCCACTGCAGGCGACCGGCGTTCTGCCGCATCTCCAGGCCGCTGGTGGCCACGCCGCCCGCGTTGGCCGCCTTGGCGGGGCCGAAGAGGATGCCCTTCTCGTGGATGACCTCGATCGCCTCCTCGGTGCAGGGCATGTTGGCACCCTCGGCGACCAGGCGGCAGCCGTTCTCCGCGAGCGTGCGCGCGTCGTCACCGTGGAGCTCGTTCTGGGTGGCGCAGGGCAGCGCGATGTCGCACTCGACCCCCCACACCGACCCGCCCTCGACGTACGTGCAGTTGCCCCGCTCGCGGGCGTACGCCGAGAGCCGCTCGCGGCGGACGTCCTTGACGTCGGCGAGCAGCTCCAGGTCGAGCCCGTCCTCGTCCACCACGTACCCGGAGCTGTCGGAGCAGGCCACGACCGTGGCGCCGAGCTGCGCCGCCTTCTTGGCGGCGTAGAGGGCCACGTTGCCCGAGCCGGAGACCACCACGCGGGATCCCTCGAGGCTGATGTCGGTGTCGCGCAGCATCTCGCGGACGAAGTAGACGAGTCCGTACCCGGTGGCCTCGGTGCGGGCCCACGAGCCCCCGTAGCCGACGCCCTTACCGGTGATGACCCCGGCCTCGTTCCGGCCGGTCACCTTCCGGTACTGCCCGTACAGGTAGCCGATCTCCCGGCCGCCCACGCCGATGTCGCCGGCCGGCACGTCGAGGTCGGCGCCGATGTAATGGGCGAGCTCGCCCATGAACGACTGGCAGAAGCGCATGACCTCGCCGTCGCTCTTCCCGTGGGGGTCGAAGTCCGAGCCGCCCTTACCGCCGCCCAGCCCGAGCCCGGTGAGCGCGTTCTTGAACACCTGCTCGAAGCCGAGGAACTTCAGCGTGTCCTCGTCCACGGACTTGTGGAACCGCAGCCCGCCCTTGTAGGGGCCGAGGTCCGAGCTGAACTGCACGCGGTAGCCGCGCTGGACCTGGATGGTCCCGGAGTCGTCCACCCACGGCACCCGAAAGGAGATCACGCGCTCGGGCTCGATGATCCTCTTGAGGATCCCGCCCTCGATGTACTCGGGGTGCTGCCTGACCACAGGGACGAGCGATTCCAGCACCTCGTGGACGGCCTGCAGGTAGAGCGGCTGCCCCGGGTTGCGTCGCACCACGGTGGCAAGCGCATCATGCAGTGCGGCGTCGGCGTCGGACATGGGACCTCCGGTCTACGGGCAACTCGAACTGGGCGACACCTCGAGCCGCCGGTGCGGAGAACCCGACACTGCTGGGACTGTGTAATCGCCGTGGCGCAGCCTAGCGGCTGCACCCCCGGATCTCCGAGTCAGCCCGACCGGGATCGTCGCCCGCCCCCGCTTTCCTCCCGCCCGCGCCGACCCGGCACTACGCTCGACATCCGCACCTCGGGGCCCGCCCCGCCCCCGCCCACAGGAACGGACATCCCCATGCGCCACCCCAACCGCACCCGATTCCGGTGGGTCGGTGCCGTGGCCGCGATCGCGGTCGTCACGGCGCCCGTCGCGGCCCTGGCCCAACCCGCGGACGGCGCCCCTCCGGCGGACGATTCCCGGACGTCGGAGGTCGTCGCACACGATTCCCTCGACGGTGCGCTCGTCGCGGCCGGGACGACCCGCGAGGGTTTCCGGTCGGACTCGGCGCTCGCGGAGCGGCTCGCCGCGGCGTCCGAGGAGTACGCCGCGAGGTTCCCGGCCGCCTTCGCCGGGGTGCGGATCGACGGCGGCGCCGGCCAGGTCGCGGTGGTGCGCGACGGCCACGACGCCGACGCGCTCGCGGCGGATGCACGTGCCCGCGGCTTCGTGGTCCTCGCAGCCCCGGCCGCCGCCCGGGACCTGGACGACACGGCGGGACGGGTCCAGGCCTGGGCCGACTCCCTGCCGACCGAGCAGCGCGAGGCCATCACCACCGTCGACGTGGATCCGTTGAGCGGCGATGTGACGGTCCTCGTCGACGGCTCGCCGGCGGCGCCCGTCCCCCCCGCCGACCTGGGAACGGGCGTGCGGGCGGCGGGGTTCCTGCCCGCCCAGGGTTCGCTCGGGTCCGCCGCCCCGCCCGACGCCCCGCCGGTGACGCCTCCCCCCTCTCCCCCGGCCCCGGGTTCCATGGCCGGGGGAACCCGCGTCCTCATCACCTCCCCCGCCGGCGACATCGCCAACTGGTGCTCCCTCGGGTTCAACGGACTCCGCGGCGGCCGGGTCGTCAACATCACCGCCGCGCACTGCAGCACCTTCCCCGACCGCGTGACGTCCCGCACCGTCTTCCGCCCCGGGACGGTGTCGGAGGGCCCGTCGTCGCCGCGCCTGGGCGCGTTCACCGCCGCCGAGGTCGACGAGGGGCTCGACGCGGCCCTGGTCTCCATCGACCCCGCCGCGGAGACCCGCTTCCGCAACTCCCACGTCCTGGCCGCCGACGCCCAGCCCCTCGCGCTGTCCGGCTCCCAGCGGCCCGTCGTGGGGCAGCTCCTCTGCAAATACGGCCAACGGACCGGGTACACCTGCGGAAAGGTGTCCGGCGTCGACTCCGCCTCGCCCGGCGGCACCACGAACGTCGAGGTCGACCTGTGCGCCATCGCGGGCGACAGCGGCGGCGTCGTGTTCTCCAGCACCCGGGCGGTCGCCGTCACGAGCCTGTCCAACGCGTTCGACCAGTACGGGGTGCCCTATGAGGACTGCGCCACCGCCCGGGACGCCCTCGCCCGCTGGCGCACCGTCCCCATGATCGTCGGGGTGACGGTCGGAGCCATCGAGAACCGCTTCCCCGGCCTCCAGGTGGGCGCCTCCTGACACATCAATCACACAAACCACACGTGTCACACTGGACCCGCTAATCACACTTCCGTAATCTGGGCCGCAACTGGACCACCTCGTCGTCCGCCCGTGCACCACGGAAGGCCATCATGCGCACCACCTCCACGCTCACCGCCCTCGTCGCCGCCGCGGCGCTGGTCGTCTCCGCGACCCCCGCCGGAGCCGCACCCGCCCCCGCGACCCCGTCGCCCTCTGTCGTCACGACGCTGCCGGCCCTCGCCGAGGCCCTCGGGCCGCAGCTGACCTCCCTGGTCGACGCCCTCCAGCGGGATCTGGGCCTGACCCCCGAGCAGTTCCTCGCCCAGGCCGGCGTGGGCGACCGCCTCGCCCAGGCCCGGCCCCGCTGGGAGCAGCAGTTCCGCGAGGCGTTCGGGGGCGTCTGGCTCGACGACGCCGGCACGGGCCGGGTCGGCGTCGTCCCCGGGGAGGTGGGCGAGAGGCTGCGCACCGAGGCCTCCGCCGCCGGATTCCTCGTGCAGGACGTGGCGCTGACCGCCGACGAGCTCTCGGCCCGCGAGCGCCAGGTGGCCACCATCGTCGAGGGGCTCCCCGCGGAGATGCGGGCCCTGGTCACCGGCGTGCGCGTCGATCCCACCCGGAACGCGGTGGTGGTCACCACCCGTGGCGGCGAGGCCTCCCAGCTGGGGAACCTCACCGCGCGGCTGAAGGACCTCGCCGTCATCGACATGACCGAGGCCCCGGACCCCGCGTGGGACACCGCCCCGTTCGGTAGCGAGGGCGGGGGCGGGACCCAGTCCGACGGCGGGCCGACCGTGGACGGGCTCGAGCCCGCCACCACCCGCGCCGGCGCGCAGGCCGAGCCCGGACCGGCCACCGCCGGCGAGGCCGGCTCCCTCGCCAGCCTCGCGCTCCTCGGCGAGGCCGGGCTCATCCCCGAGGGGCCCGCGCGGACCATCATCGACCTGCTCGCCGGTCTCACCCCGGGAACCGGCTCCGTCATCGACGGGATGAACGAGATCGTCCCCAACCCCGTCACCCCGGCCCCCGCCTCCGACCGTCGGACCCAGCAGCCCGCGCCGGGCGGGCCCGTCGTGGGCGGCACGGCCTACGTCGTCGCCGTCCCCGGTGGGGTCCTGGAATGCTCCACCGGTTTCAACGGCGAGCTCGCCGGCACGCCCGTCGTCATCACCGCCGCGCACTGCGCCGGCGCCGACGGCGCCCGGGCCGCGCTGGCCGACGGCCAGGAGTTCGGCACCACGACCGGCGTCCGCAAGGACGCGATCGACACCGCCCTCATCGCCGTGGACCCCGCGCTCGCCAACCGCTTCCGCACCAACCTGGTCGGGACCGGGCCCGACACCACGCAGGCCATCACCGGCACCGCGAACCCCGTCGTGGGCCAGAAGGCGTGCAAGACCGGCTTCCGCACCGGCTTCTCCTGCGGGACCGTCACCGAGGTGGGCGCGACGGTCGACGTGGCCGGCTCCCGCACCATCGCCAACGCCTTCAAGGTGGACCTGTGCGCCCTGCCCGGCGACAGCGGCGGAGTGGTGTTCTCGGGCGACAAGGCCCTGGGGGTCTCGAGCGCGTCCAACGTCGCCGATACCGGTACCTGCGCCAATGCCCGGGCGGTGGCACGGGCGGCCGGGTTCACCCCGACCCTGTCCGTGGTCCCGATCTCCGACGTCCTGGCCGCGCACCCCGGACTGACGCTGCGCACCAACTGAATCCAGTCCCACACGCGGGCCCCGTACCCGAGTGGAGAGCGCCCGGTAAGGGCGACCTCAACTCGTGGAACGGGGCCCGCGTGGCCTACCTTTAACGCAAGACCGTCGACGGGCACACGCAGTGTTTCCTGGTGCCCGTGCGTCGAGAAGAGCGACGAAAGGCCGCGAACCATGTCAGGCGTGACCATCACTCTCGGGACGATCGGTGTCCTGCTCAGTCTCTTCTGCTGGGCCTCCTTCATCGGGGGCGTCACCACGATGGTGCGGAGCATCCGTCTGGGCCAGAAGGACGGCTTCGACCGCGTCGGCCCGGTGGTCGCGCGCGCGAAGAACGTCATCGTGGAGGTGGCCGCACACACGCGGATGGCCAGGAAGAAGTCGGTGGGCGCCTTCCACTGGCTCGTCATGGTCGGGTTCCTGCTGGGTTCCTTCGTCTGGTTCGAGGCCTACATCCAGACGTTCAACCCGCGCGGCGGCTGGCCCTGGGTCTCCGACCAGGGCTGGTACCACCTCATCGACGAGATCCTGGGCCTGGGCACGGTCATCGGCATCACGGCGCTGATCATCATCCGCCAACGCAACATGCGCCGCGGGCTCAACCGGTTCGAGGGCTCGGACCGCAAGTCCGCCTACTTCGTCGAGACGGTCGTGCTGCTCGAGGGCCTGGGCATGATGTTCGTCAAGGCCGGCAAGCTCTCGCTGCAGGCCGCCGACGGCGAGCACTTCCACTGGAGCACCGACTTCGTCACCGGTCCCCTCTCGACGCTCCTGCCCGCCAACGAGCTCATGGTCTCGATCTTCGCGCTGGTCAAGCTGCTCACCGGCATGATCTGGCTGTACGTCGTGGGCCGCAACATCACCTGGGGCGTCGCGTGGCACCGCTTCGCGGCGTTCTTCAACATCTACTTCAAGCGTGAGGCCGACGGCCGGACCGCGCTGGGCGCCCTCAAGCCCATGACCATGGACGGCCAGGCGCTGACCATGGCCAAGATCGAGGAGCTCACCGAGGCGGACGAGAGCTTCGAGCCGATCCTCGGTGTGGGCGCGATCGAGGACTTCTCCTGGAAGGGCTGGCTGGACTTCTCCACCTGCACCGAGTGCGGCCGCTGCCAGGAGCAGTGCCCCGCCTGGAACACCGGCAAGCCGCTGAGCCCCAAGCTCATGATGATGTCCCTGCGCGATCACGGCGCCGCCAAGGCCCCGTACCTGCTCGCCGGGGGCAAGACCACCATGGGCGAGGAGACGGGTCTGGTCGACGCGGACGGCAACCCGGACGAGAAGAAGCTGGCCAGGATCCCCGAGGCCGCCCGCCTCGAGGCCCAGCGTCCGCTCGTCGGCCACACCACCGCCGACGTCTCCGACGATCCGACGCTCGCCGGCATCATCGACCCCGAGGCCCTGTGGTCCTGCACCACCTGCGGCGCCTGCGTGGAGCAGTGCCCCGTGGACATCGAGCACGTGGACCACTTCATCGACATGCGCCGCTACCAGGTGCTCATCGAGTCGGAGTTCCCCACCGAGCTCGCGGGCCTGTTCAAGAACCTCGAGAACAAGGGCAACCCCTGGGGCCAGAACAACTCGGGCCGCGACGACTGGATGAAGGCCCTCGACTTCCAGATCCCGGTCATCGGCTCGGACCTCGAGGACTTCTCCGACACCGAGTACCTGTTCTGGGTGGGCTGCGCCGGCGCGTTCGAGGACCGCGCCAAGAAGACCACCCAGGCCGTGGCCACGCTGCTGCACACCGCCGGCGTGAAGTTCGCCGTCCTGGGCCAGGGCGAGACCTGTACCGGCGACTCCGCCCGCCGCGCGGGCAACGAGTTCCTGTTCCAGATGCTCGCGGAGCAGAACATCGAGACCATGAACAACGCCTTCGACGGCGTGCCCACCGCGCAGCGCAAGGTCGTCGTGACCTGTGCCCACTGCCTCAACGCGCTGAAGAACGAGTACGGCGAACTGGGCGGCGACTACCAGGTGGTCCACCACACCCAGCTGCTCAACCGGCTCGTGCGGGAGAAGCGCCTCGTGCCCGTCGCGCCGATCGACGGCACCGTGACCTACCACGACCCGTGCTACCTGGGCCGACACAACCAGGTCTACGAGGCCCCACGTGAGCTCATGGACGGCTCGGGCGTGACGCTCAAGGAGATGCCGCGTCACGGTCAGCGGTCCATGTGCTGCGGCGCCGGTGGCGCGCGCATGTGGATGGAGGAGACGGTCGGCAAGCGCATCAACGTCGACCGCGTGGACGAGGCGCTGTCGACCTCGGCGACCAAGATCGCGACGGGCTGCCCGTTCTGCCGCGTGATGCTCTCCGACGGCACCACCGCCCAGACCGACGGCACCGAGCTGGAGGGCAAGGTCGAGGTCGTGGACGTCTCCCAGCTGCTGCTGGAGTCCGTCTCCCGCGACGGCCTGCCCGAGCCCCGCGAGGCCGCGTGGCTCGAGCAGCCGGTCCGCGAGAAGACCACGGCCGAGCAGGAGGCCGAGCAGGCCGAGCGCGACGCCGCCGAAGCCGCGAAGGCCGAGGCCGCCGCTCCCGCCGAGGCAACCGCTCCTGCCGAGGCCGCCCCGGGCACCGAGGTGACCGACAAGGGCGAGGGCACCGAGGTGGCCGCGGCCGGTACCGCTGGTGCTGCTGGTGCCGTCAGCGCCGCGGCCGCGGGCGCGTCTGTCGCCGAGTCGAAGGGCGCGCCCAAGTCGGGCGGCCTCACGCTCGGCGGCGGCGGCAAGGCGCCCGGTGCCCCCAAGGCCCCGGGCAGCGCCAAGGCCCCGGGCAGTGTCAAGGCCACCGGGGCCGAGGCTCCGGCCACCACCGCCGCGGCCAAGGTCGCTCCCAAGTCGGGCGGACTCTCCCTCGGTGGCGGCGCCAAGGCCCCGGGCGCACCGGGTGCCCCGAAGGCTCCTGGTGCCCCCAAGGCCCCGGGCGCGGCCGCGACCCCCGCTCCGGCTGCGGACGCGACTGCGGCGCCCGCACAACCCTCCGAGGCCCCCGCGGCCGCGGAGGCAGCGCCGGCCACGCCCGCGAAGCCCACGATCGGGCTGGGACTGAAGGGCGGGGCCAAGGCCCCCGGCGCCCCGAAGGCTCCGGGCGCCCCGAAGGCTGCTCCCGCTGCCGCCGCCCCGGTGGCCGAGAAGACCCCGGCCGCTCCCGCCGAGGCCGCCGAGGCTGCGGACACCAAGGCTGAGGCGGAGGAGCCGGCCACGCCGGCGAAGGGTGGGGCGATTCCGAAGTCGAAGAAGCCCGGCGGCTACGGCCTGTCGCTCGGATAGTCGACGCGTAACGCGACCGCGGCCCGTGATCAGGAGTCCTGATCACGGGCCGCGGTCCATTTCCGGGCCGGCGCCTGCCTGTCAGTTGGTGTGGTGCGCCTCCTGCACCCGGTACACCGGAGTCGGGATGCCCTCCATCCGCGCCTTGAGCTGGAGCGCGAGGTACTTGGAGTAGTGACGCGACTGGTGCAGGTTGCCGCCGTGGATCCACAGCTGCTCCACGTTGGTCGGCTTCCACATGTTGCGCAGCTCGCCCTCCCAGGGCCCGGGGTCACGGGTGGTGTCCGAGCCGTAGCCCCACACCTTGCCCACCCGGTCCGCGACGTCCTGCGAGATCAGATCGACGAGCCACTGATTCATCGAGCCGTACCCGGTGGCGTAGACGATGAGGTCGGCGGGCAGCACGCGCTCACCGTCGAGCTCGACGCCCTCGGGCCGGATCCGGGTCACCTGGCCCCGCTCGAGCGCCACCTCACCGTCGATGAGGAGCTGGCTGGCCCCGACGTCGATGTAGTAGCCGGATCCGCGCCGGAGGTACTTGAGGAACAGGCCCGACCCGTCCTCGCCGAAGTCCAGGTCGAATCCGACGCCGCGCAGCTTCTCGTAGAACTCGGCGTCCTTCTCCGCCATCTGGTCGTAGACGGGGATCTGCGCGTCCGGCAGCAGCCGGTAGGGCCAGGAGGCGAACAGCATGTCCGCCTTCTCGGTGGTCACCCCGTTCTCCAGCGCCTCCTCGGAGTAGAGCGGCCCGAGCGCCAGCGACATCAACGACTCGCTCCGCGCGATGTGGGTGGACGAGCGCTGGATCATCGTCACGTCCGCGCCGTGGTCCCAGAGGGCGGCGCAGATGTCGTGGGCCGAGTTGTTGGACCCGATCACGATGGCGCGCTTGCCCTGCACATCGTCCTCGCCGGTGAACTCCGACGAGTGCCACTGCTCCCCGGCGAAATCCTCGGCCCCCTCGAAGTGCGGGATGGTGGGGTACCCGGACACCCCGAGCGCAAAGACGAGCTGGGTCGGCCGGAGCTCGACCTCCTCGCCCCGCCGATCGACCCGCACCCGCCACGTTCCGGTGGTCTCGTCAAACTCCGCCCCGAGGCACCGCGTACCCGACCAGTAGTCGAGGTCCATGATCGCGGTGTAGTGCTCGAGCCAGTCCCCCACCTTGTCCTTGGCGGGGAACACCGGCCAGTCGTCCGGGAACGGGATGTACGGCAGGTGGTCGTACCAGACCGGATCGTGCAGGTGCAGCGACTTGTACCGCTTGCGCCACGAGTCGCCGGCCCGCTCGTTCTTCTCGATCACGATCGTGGGCACCCCCAGCCGCTTGAGCCGGGCCGCGAGCCCGATCCCGCCCTGCCCGCCGCCGATGATCACCACGTAGGGCTGCTCGGTGTAGCCGAGACTCTCCTGCCGCTCGGACTTCTGCTCGAGCCAGGTCCTGCGGCCGCGGGTGATGACGTGCTCGACGCCCTTGTCGCGGTCGCGCCCCTTCTTCTCCTCGTGCCCCTTGAGTTCCTGCGTCGTGGTGAGCAGGGTCCAGGCCCGCCCGTCGCGCAGCCGGAGGTGGCCCCAGCCGCGGCCGGCGGCGGTCTCGAAGTCGATCCACGCCTCGGTCACCCCGTCGGCCTCGGTGGCCGGCTCGCCGAGCACCCACCCGTCGGGCGAGACCGCGGCGAGCTGGGCGTCGAGCATCTCCCTGATCTCATCGCGGCCCTCGAGGGTCCGGAGGTTCCAGGTGAAGGCCACGAAGTCGCGCCAGCACCCCTCGTCCTCGAACATCCCCGCCGCGCGGTCGGTGTCGCCGGCGCGCAGCGCGTCGCCGAACCCCGCCAGCCACGTCTCCACGGTCCGATCGGCGCCGCCGCCGTCGGTGTGCGCGGGCGCTTCCGTCGTCTGGGTCATCCCCACTCCTTCGCTCTGCTGTAGCGTTTTCCATGACGTAGATCACACTTTGTTCCCGAGGGGGTGGCAATGTCGTTGCACTCGGCGTTGCGGTTCGCCGACCCCGGGGCGTTCGCGGCCCGCTCGATCAAGGCCCACGAGGTGGCGCTGTCCGGCGGGAAGACCTCCGATCTGGACGCGCGGGTGCTGCGCGCCTGGCGGCGCAGCGGGGACGCGGGGATCTCCCCCGACCAGCGGGCTCCCTGCAGCGTGCTGTCTCGGGAGGAGGTCGCGACCGCCCGCGGGGAGACACCGCTGCACCGGGTCGCGGCGGAGGTGGTGGCGTCGGTGGCGGACACCTCCTCCGCCGGGCGCCACCTCGTCGTCGTCGCCGATACCCGGGGCCGCGTGCTGTGGCGCGCGGGCAGCGCGCAGGCGCTGCGCCGGGCGGATTCGATCGCGTTCGCCGAGGGCGCGGACTGGTCGGAGCGGGGCATCGGCGCCAACGCCATCTCGCTCGCCCTCGAGACCGGGACCCTCACCCACGCCACCGCCGGCGAGCACTACGTCCGGGCCCATCACGGGTGGACCTGCACCGCGAGCCCGATCCGCGATCCGCGCGGCCGGGTCCTCGGGGTCCTCAACGTGTCCCACCCGCTGCGGTTCTCCTCCGTCGAGACCGGCGCCCTGGTGCGCTGCGGCGCGCGGCTCGCCGAGTCGTTGGTCGCGGCGCTTCCGGGCGCCTCGCGGCCCGGGGTGGACGACGACGACGACGCCGCGCCCGGAACCGTGGCCACTCCCGTCACCGCGATCCGGCTGCTGGGGTGGAAGCCGGCCGTGGTCCGGGCGGACGGGACAAGCATCCCGTTGTCTCCGCGCAGGGCGGAACTGCTGGCGCTGCTGGCGTCGCGGGAGGCCTGGTCCGCGCGGGCGCTGTCGGAGGCCCTCTACGACGACCCGTCCGCGACCACCACGGTCAGGGGCGAGGTCCGTCGACTCCGGCAGCTCACCGGCCTGTCGATCGAGTCGCAGCCCTACTCGCTGTGCCCGCGCGAGCGCGAGCTGGTCGACTTCCTCCGGGTCGAGCATCCCGACGAGCTCCTGCCGGACTCGGAGATCCCGGCGATCGTCGACCTGCGCTACGGGATCTGACCCACGCTCCTACTCCGACCCGGCGGTCGTCGGATCGCAGCGCGCGGCGATCATTTCCACGTCCGAGACCACCGGCCGCCAGGGCTCGAGGTCCCAGGTCGGCTTGTCCGGATCGGCCAGCCGGGCGAAGACCCAGTGACACGCGAACTGCTGACGCATCCCCGGCGTGGTGGCATCCGGGGCCAGGGCGACCACCTCGGACCACGCCACGGCTTCGTCGTCGACCCCCCACGACGTCCGACCGGCCCCGGTCGGGTGATCATCAACACCGACCCGCCCCCCTGCCCGAACCACCGGGCGCTCTCGATATACGGCGGCGGCCGGTGCGAGCTCGACAACGCCGAACCCGTGCCGACGACCACGGAACCGAGCGAGCCCGTCAGCAGCCCGTCGCCGCCCGATGCGGGGGCCGCGGTGGCCGAGGAGACGGGGACTGTGACGAGTGCGGCGCCGAAAACCGTCGTGGCACCGGCGAGGAGGACCGAGCGTAGACCGACGCGACCGGGTTTCACGGGTCTTCTTCTACCACGCGCGGCCGGCCCGTTCCCGGCGTCAGGGTGATCCGTGAGCCCGGGCACGTCCGGCCGGGTGGCACAATCGGCAGGTATGACGCCTGAGACCCTGGGACGAGAGCTCCGCCAGCCGCGCACGCTCGACCAGTCCTCCAAGCTCAAGAACGTCCTCTACGAGATCCGCGGGCCGGTGATGGCGAGGGCGAACCAGCTCGAGGCGGAGGGTCACCGGATCCTCAAGCTGAACATCGGCAACCCGGCGCCGTTCGGGTTCGAGGCGCCCGACGTCATCATGCGCGACATGATCGCCGCGCTCCCCCACGCGCAGGGCTACTCGGAGTCCAAGGGCATCCTGTCGGCGCGCCGGGCCATCTTCACCCGCTACGAGCTGGTCCCCGGCTTCCCCCACCTGGACGTCGAGGACATCTACCTCGGCAACGGCGTGTCCGAGCTCATCACCATGACGATGCAGGCCCTGCTCGACGACGGCGACGAGGTGCTCATCCCCGCACCGGACTACCCGCTGTGGACCGCCATGACCTCCCTGGCGGGCGGCAAGCCGGTCCACTACCTCAGCGACGAGGAGGACGACTGGAACCCGTCGCTGGAGGACATCGCGTCCAAGATCACGCCCCGCACCAAGGCGATCGTCGTGATCAACCCCAACAACCCGACCGGCGCGGTCTACTCGCGCGAGGTGCTCCAAGGGATCGTGGACCTCGCCCGCGAGCACAGCCTGCTCATCCTCGCGGACGAGATCTACGACCGGATCATCTACGACGAGGCCGAGCACACCTCCATCGCCACCCTCGCCCACGACCTGCTGGTGCTGACGTTCAACGGGCTCTCCAAGACGTACCGGGTGGCCGGGTACCGGGCGGGCTGGCTGGCGATCACCGGGCCCAAGGCCCACGCCGCCGGGTTCCTCGAGGGCCTGGAGCTGCTGGCCTCGACCCGCCTGTGCCCCAACGTGCCCGCGCAGCACGCCATCCAGGTGGCGCTGGGCGGCTACCAGTCGATCGACGAGCTGATCGAGCCCGGCGGACGGCTGCACGAGCAGCGCGGCATCGCGTGGGAGAAGCTCAACTCCATCCACGGCGTGAGCTGCGTCAAGCCCATGGGCGCCCTGTACGTGTTCCCCAGGCTGGACCCGGAGGTCCACGAGATCCACGACGACCGGCTGTTCGCCCTGGACCTGCTCGAGCGGGAGCGGATCCTGGTCACGCAGGGGACCGGCTTCAACTGGCCGGACCAGGACCACTTCCGGATCGTCACGCTCCCCGCCGGCCGCGATCTCGCCGTGGCGATCGAGCGGATCGGGAACTTCCTGTCCTCGTACCGGCAGTAGCCGCGGGCGGGGCGCGCCCGCGGGGTCAGACCGCGGCGAGCGCACCGCCCCCGCGGACCCTGACGTCCTGGGGCCGCGCCCCGCGTCCGAGGGCGCGGTAGGTCCAGCCGGCCTCGCGCCAGCGGTCGCCGGGCATGCAGTTGCGGCCGTCCAGCAGGACCCGGCCGCGGGCGACGCCGGATACGGCGGCCGGGTCCAGCTCCACGAACTCGGGCCACTCGGTGGCCACCAGCACCACGTCCGCGCCCTCGCACGCCTCGAGAGCCGACTCGGCGTAGGTCAGGGTCGGGAACAGCGCGCGGGCGTTGGCCAGCGCCCGGGGGTCGTACACCACGGCCTGCGCGCCCTTGAGCGAAAGCATCCCGGCCACGTTGAGCGCCGGGGAGTCCCGCACGTCGTCGGAGTGGGGCTTGAACGCCGCCCCCAGCACCGCCACGGTCCTGCCGATCAGCGCCCCGCCGCACGCCTGCACTGTGAGGTCGACCATCTTCTCGCGGCGCCGCATGTTGATGGAATCCACCTCACGCAGGAACGACATCGCCTCGTCGGCCCCCAGCTCGCCGGCGCGGGCCATGAACGCCCGGATGTCCTTGGGCAGGCAGCCGCCGCCGAAGCCCAGGCCGGCGCCCAGGAACCGGCGGCCGATGCGCGGATCCATCCCGACCGCCTCCGCCAGCACCGTCACATCCGCACCCGCCGCCTCGCACACCTCCGCCACGGCGTTGATGAAGCTGATCTTGGTGGCCAGGAACGCGTTCGCGCTCACCTTGACCAGCTCGGCGGTGGCCAGGTCCGTGACGATCACCGGACACGGATCCGCCGCGAGGATCGGCGCGTACGCCTCGGTCACCGTCGCCCGTGCGGTCCCGCGGTCGGCCTCGCCGCCGGCCAGGCCGATCACGATCCGATCCGGGCGCAGGGTGTCGGCCACCGCGTACCCCTCCCGGAGGAACTCCGGGTTCCACGCCACCTCCACCCGCACCCCGTCGGGCGCGTGCCAGTCCGCGATCCCCTGCAGCCGCACCGCCGTCCCCACCGGCACCGTCGACTTGCCCACCACCACCGCGTCCGAGGTCAAGAGCGGGACCAACCGGGCCACCACGTCCTCCACGTGCGAGGTGTCCGCGGCGAACTCGCCCTTGCGCTGCGGCGTGCCCACCCCGATGAAGTGCAGGTCCGCGAACTCCGCCGCCTCCGCGTAGTCGGTGGTGAACCGCAACCGGCCCGACTCCACATGCCGGAGCAGGATCTCCGGCAGACCCGGCTCGTAGAACGGCACCTCCCCCCGCCGCAGGCGGCCGATCTTGGCCCGGGCCACATCCACCCCCCGCACCCCGCGGCCCCGCCCGGCCCTGCAGGCGGC
>NZ_CALMYY010000118.1 GCF_937873725.1 uncultured Dietzia sp. | reverse complement strand
ACCGACCTGTCCGCGTTCGGCACCGACCCGTGGTGGCTGGTGCTCGTCAAGGTGATCGCCGTCTTCGCCTTTCTCGTGCTGACGGTGCTCGCCGCGATCTACCTGGAACGCAAGGTGATCGCCTGGATGCAGATGCGGGTCGGGCCCAACCGCGTGGGCCCGCTGGGCATGCTCCAGAGCCTGGCGGACGGGGTGAAGATCGCGCTCAAGGAGGGCCTGACGCCCGCGGGGGTCGACAAGCCGATCTACCTGCTCGCGCCGGTGATCGCGGTGATCCCGGCGTTCATGGCGTTCGCGGTGATCCCGTTCGGCCCCGTGGTCTCGATGTTCGGGCACGCCACCCCGCTGCAGCTCACCGACCTGCACGTGGGCGTGCTCTACGTCCTGGCCGTGACCTCGATCGGCGTGTACGGGATCGTGCTGGCCGGCTGGTCCTCCGGGTCCACGTACCCGCTGCTCGGCGGCCTGCGCTCCACGGCCCAGGTCATCAGCTACGAGATCGCCATGGCCCTGTCCTTCGTGGGCGTGTTCCTCTTCGCCGGCACCATGTCCACCTCCGGGATCGTGGCCGCGCAGGCCGACGTCTGGTTTGTGTTCCTCCTGCTGCCCTCGTTCCTCATCTACGTGACCTCCATGGTCGGCGAGACCAACCGGGCCCCGTTCGACCTGCCCGAGGCCGAGGGGGAGCTGGTGGGCGGCTTCCACACCGAGTACTCGTCGCTGCGCTTCGCCATGTTCATGCTGGCCGAGTACGTCAACATGACCACGGTCTCCGCGCTGGCGGCCACCCTGTTCCTCGGCGGCTGGCGGGCCCCCCTGCCGTTCTCCCTGCTCCCCGGCGCCGACTCGGGCTGGTGGGCGCTGCTGTGGTTCGTGGTCAAGGTGTGGGGCTTCATGTTCCTGTTCATCTGGCTCCGTGCCACCCTCCCGCGGCTGCGCTACGACCAGTTCATGGGCTTCGGCTGGAAGGTGCTCATCCCGGTCTCCCTGGCGTGGGTGATGGCGGTGGCCACGATCCGGGTGGTGGTGGGCCCCGGGAGCGGCCTCCTCACGCCCGCGATGGTCGTGGCGGGACTGCTCGCGGTGGGGCCCCTCGCGGGCGTCCATCGCGCCCGCACCCGACGCGACACCCGGACCGCCGCCCGGACGCGCGCCGCCCGGGGCGCCGTGTCGTTCGACCCCGTCGCCGGCGGGTTCCCCGTCCCGCCGCTCCCCCACCAGCGCGCGGCACCGCGCGGATCCCCGCCCGCGGGGCCCGCCCCGACCCAGGAGGCCCGCCATGCCTAGGGTGCCGAGGTTCCTCGAGCCGATCGCCGGGTTCGGCGTGACGTTCGCGACCATGTTCCGCAAGAACATCACCGAGCAGTACCCGGAGGAGAAGGTCCCCACCGCGCCCCGCTACCACGGGCGGCACCAGCTCAACCGCTACGGGGACGGGCTGGAGAAGTGCATCGGGTGCGAGCTGTGCGCGTGGGCGTGCCCGGCCGACGCGATCTACGTCGAGGGCGCCGACAACACCGCCGGGGAGCGCTACTCCCCCGGCGAGCGCTACGGGCGGGTCTACCAGATCAACTACCTCCGCTGCATCGGCTGCGGGCTGTGCGTGGAGGCCTGCCCGACCCGCGCGTTGACCATGACCAACCAGTACGAGATGGCCGGTGACGACCGCGCCGGCATGATCTACGAGAAGCACGACCTCCTGGGACCGATGCTCGCCGGGATGATCCCCGCCCCGCACGACATGGTCCCGGGGTCCACGCACGCCGACTACTACCGCGGCGAGATCACCGGGCCCGCGCCCGAGCAGGGCCAGCCGTACGAGGGGTCCTCATGACCACCGGGGAGTCAGTGCTGTTCTGGGTGCTGGCCACCATCGCCGTGGCCGGGGCGCTCGGCGTGGTCTCGGCGACCAAGGCGGTCTACTCGGCGCTGTGCCTGGCGGCCACGATGGTCTCGCTCGCGGTCCTGTACATCGCGCAGGGCGCGGTGTTCCTGGGGGTGGGCCAGATCGTGGTCTACACCGGCGCGGTGATGATGCTGTTCCTGTTCGTGGTGATGCTCATCGGCGTGGAGTCCTCGGACTCGCTGGTGGAGCGGATCCGCGGGCACCGGGTGGCGGCGATCGTCGCGGGGCTGGGCTTCGGGATCCTCCTCGCCACCGGGCTGGCGCGGGCGGAGTTGCCACCGTTCGCCGGGTTCGCACCGGGTTACTCGGATGTGCCGGCGCTGGCGGAGCTGCTGTTCTCCCGGCACGTGTGGGCGTTCGAGCTGACCGGTGTGCTGCTCATCATCGCCACCCTCGGCGCCATGGTGCTCGCACACCGTGAGCGCTTCACGGGGCGCCTGACCCAGCGGCAGATGTCCGAGCAGCGCTTCCTCGACTGGCAGCACGACGACACCGCCCGCGTGACGCCGCTGCCCGGCCCCGGCGTCTACGCGCGCCGCAACTCCGCGGACACCCCCGCCCGCCTGCCCGACGGCTCCGACGCCGAGGACTCGGTGAGCGAGGTCCTGCGCCGGCACGCGGCCGACCGGGCGGACCCGGACCGGGAGCTCAGCGACGGCGAGGAGGGACGGCCGTGACCCCCGAGTACCACCTGTACCTCTCGGCCGTGCTGTTCACCATCGGCGCGGCCGGATTCCTGCTGCGGCGCAACGCGATCGTGCTGTTCATGTGCATCGAGCTCATGCTCAACGCCACCAACCTCGCCCTGGTGGCGTTCGCGCGAATGCACGGCGACGTCACCGGCCAACTGTTCGCGTTCTTCATCATGGTCGTCGCCGCCGCGGAGGTCGTGATCGGCCTCGCGATCATCATGGCCATCTACCGTTCCCGCCGATCGGCGTCCGTCGACGATGCCAACCTGCTCAGGTACTAGGGGGGACGACGATGACGACGACGACGACCACAGCCGCCCTGGCGCCCGCCATCACCGAGCCCGCGCTCTGGCTCATCCCCGCACTGCCGCTGCTCGGGGCGGCGGTCCTGCTGCTGCTCGGTCGGCGCGCGAACGGGTGGGGCCACCTGCTCGGCTGCGCGACCGCGCTGGGCTCGTTCGCCGTGGCGGTGTGGCAATTCGCCGCGATGGCCGGCCGGGAGGCGGGCGACCGCGCCGCCGCCCAGACCCTGTTCACCTGGGTCTCGGTCGGCGACCTGCGCGTGGACTTCGGCCTGCGTCTGGACGAGCTGTCCCTGATGTTCGTGCTGCTCGTGACGGGCGTGGGCCTGCTCATCCACGTGTACTCGATCGGCTACATGGCCGCCGACCCCGCCCGGGGGAAGTTCTTCGCCTACCTCAACCTGTTCCTCGCCGCGATGCTGCTGCTGGTCATGGCAGACAACTTCCTCGGCCTCTACCTGGGCTGGGAGGGCGTGGGCCTGGTCTCCTACCTGCTCATCGGGTTCTGGCAACACAAGCCGTCGGCCGCCACCGCAGCGAAGAAGGCGTTCGTCGTCAACCGCGTCGGCGACATCGGTCTGGGTGTGGCGCTGATGGTCATGGTCACCCAGCTCGGGACACTGTCGTATGAGGGCGTGTTCTCAGGCGTCCAGGGGTCCGGGGCGGTCGGGGCTGGGGCCACCGGTCCAGCGATGAGCTCGGGGCTGGTCACCGCGCTCGGGCTGCTGTTGCTGCTCGGCGCGTGCGCCAAGTCCGCCCAGGTCCCGCTGCAGTCGTGGCTCGGCGACGCCATGGAGGGCCCCACCCCGGTCTCGGCGCTCATCCACGCCGCGACCATGGTCACCGCGGGCGTCTACCTCGTCGTCCGGGCCAACCCGATCTTCGACGCCGCCCCGGCCGCGCGGGCCGCGGTGATCGCGGTGGGCGCGGTGACGCTGCTGTTCGGCGCGGTGATCGGCTGCGCGAAGGACGACATCAAGAAGGTGCTCGCCGCCTCCACCATGAGCCAGGTCGGTTACATGGTCATGGCCGCCGGATTCGGCCCCGCCGGGTACGCGCTGGCGATCATGCACCTGCTCACCCACGGATTCTTCAAGGCGGGCCTGTTCCTCGGCGCGGGATCGGTGATGCACGGGATGAACGACGAGGTGGACATGCGCCGCTACGGGGCCCTGCGCGCGGTCATGCCGGTCACCTACGTCACCTTCGGGCTGGGCTACCTCGCGATCATCGGCGTCCCGCCCTTCGCCGGTTTCTACTCCAAGGAGGGCATCATCTCCGCCGCCTTCGACGTGGGGAGCACCGCGACCGGCGGGGGCTCCTCGGGATCGGCGCTCGGCTACCTGCTGGGGGCGGTGGCGCTGCTCGGTGCGGGTCTCACCGCTTTCTACATGACCCGCGTGATGATCCTGACCTTCTTCGGCCGGCCCCGCTGGGCCGCCGACGCTCACCCCCACGAGTCACCGGCGATCATGACGGCGCCGATGATCGCGATCGCCGTGGGGTCGGTCTTGTCGGGCGCGTTGCTCGCGATCGGCGGCCGCCTGCAGGACTGGCTCGCCCCGGTCGTCGGGGACCACCACCCCGAGCACGTCCTGCCCGTGTGGCTGGTCACCGCCGCCTCACTCCTCGTCGTCGCGGCGGGAATCGCGCTCCCCGTCCCCCCCTACGCCCGTAGCGAGATTCCGAGGAACCCCCCCGCGGGCTCTCCGCTCACCCGGGCCGCGCGGCGCGACCTCCACGCCGACCGCCTCAACGAGGCGGTGTTCATGCGCCCCGGGCAGGCCCTCGTGGCCGGCACCGCGGTGGTCGACCGCCGGGTCCTGGCCGGCGCCGCGACGGGCGTCGCCACCGCGGTCGGTGAACTGTCCGCCCGGACGAGACTCCTGCAGTCCGGACTCACCCGCTCCTACGCGCTGTACATGCTGATCGGCGCGGTTCTGGTGATCGCGGCGATGCTGGGTGGTGGCGCGCTGTGACCGGCCCCGGACTGCTCACCGCGCTGTGGCTCACGCCCCTGGTCGGTGCCCTCCTAGTCGTCGTCGTCCCCCAGAGCGCGCGCCGCGCGGCGAGGCCCCTCGCCCTGGTCACGTCCCTGGCCGTCCTGGGGGTAGCGATCGCGCTGGCGGTCGGGTTCGACCCCGGCGGCGACCGGTACCAGTTCGTCGAATCTCGGCCGTGGATCCCGGCATTCGGGGCGACGTACTCCCTCGGACTCGACGGCGTAGCGCTAGTCCTGGTGCTGCTCACCGCCGCGCTCATGCCGCTGCTGCTGCTGGCGGGGTGGCGTGACGTCGACGGGGGTCGGCGCGCGCAGGCGTACCCCGCACTCATGCTCGCCACGCAGGCCCTGGCGCTGGTGACGTTCCTCAGCCTCGACGTGCTGCTGTTCTACGTGGCGTTCGAGGCGATGCTCATCCCGCTGTACTTCCTCATCGGGGGTTTCGGTACAGGGGGTTTCGGCGGCGGTGCGACCGACGGCTCCGAACGGGCGCGGGCGGCCGTGCGGTTCCTCCTCTACAACCTGCTCGGCGGCCTCGTCATGCTCGCGGCGGTCCTTGGGCTCTACATGTACACAGACTGGGCCAGGCTCGGACCCGACGGCCGCGGCACCTTCGACTACCGCCTCATCACCGACGCCATCGCCGACGGTCGCCTGCAGATCCCGCCCGGCGCGATGCTGCTGCTGTTCGCCGGGTTCACGCTCGCGTTCGCGATCAAGGCGCCGCTGTGGCCGTTCCACACGTGGCTGCCCGGGGCCGCCGTCGCCGCCACCCCCGCCTCCGCGGTGCTCATGATGGCCGTGGTGGACAAGGTCGGCACCTTCGCGATGCTGCGGTACAGCCTGCCGCTGTACCCCGAGGCCGCGGCCACGGCGACGCCGGTGATGGTGACGCTGGCGGTGATCAGCATCGTCTACGGCGGCGTCATGGCGATCGCCCAGACCGACCTGCTGCGGCTCATCGCGTACGCCTCCATTTCGCACTTCGGGTTCATCGTGCTGGGCGTGTTCGCCGCCACCGAGCAGTCCGCGACCGGTTCGGCATTGTACATGGTCAACCACGGCATCGCCACGGCCGCACTGTTCCTCGTGGCCGGGTTCCTCGTGCACCGCCGCGGCACGCGGGAGATCGGGCGGTTCGGCGGCGTCCAGCAGGTGACGCCGGTGCTGGCCGGGGTGTTCCTCGTCGCCGGGCTCGCCACCCTGTCGCTACCGGGCTTGGCGCCGTTCATCAGCGAGTTCCTGGTGTTCGTCGGCACGTTCGCGGTGTTCCCGGTCGCGGCGGTGCTCTCGACCGCGACGTTCGTCCTCGCGGCCGTCTACATTCTGTGGACCTACCAACGGGTGATGGGCGGGCCCGTCGCGCCCGGCCTCGCGGGCACCCCGGACCTCGGGCTGCGCGAGCAGGTGGTCCTGGCCCCGCTGGTCGTGGCGCTGATCGTGCTCGGCTTCTACCCGCAGCCGGCGCTCGACGTGATCGATCCCGCGGTCGCCGACACCGTCGCCCACGTGGAAGGTGCCACCCGATGACCCCAGACATCGCCTACTCCTCGCTCCTGCCGCTGCTCGTGGTGCTCGGCGCGGCGATCGTCTCGGTCCTGGTCGAGGCATTCGCCCCGGCCCGGCACCGCTACATCACGCAGATGGTGCTGTACCTCGGCGGGCTCGGGGCCGCGCTGGTGGCGGTGGCGCTGCTCGCCGGGACGCGGACCGTCACCGCCGGCGGCGCCGTGGCCGTGGACGGGCCGGCGCTGTTCCTGCAGGGGGCGACGGTCCTCGTGGCGATCGGGGCCGGGCTGCTCATCGGCGAACGCGCGCGGGTGGCGGCGGGGTCGCGTCCCCCGGTGCTCGCGGGCTTCGCGCCGCAGGCCGCACTGGCCCCGGGCGGCGACGCCGAACGGGAGGCCGAGCGGGCGGGCGTCACCCAGACCGAGGTGTTCCCGCTGGCACTGTTCGCCACCGGCGGACTCATGTTGTTCCCCGCGGCGAACGACCTCATCACCCTGTTCATCGCGCTCGAGGTGCTGTCCCTGCC
Organism: uncultured Dietzia sp.; assembly: GCF_937873725.1. Classification (GTDB taxonomy): domain Bacteria; phylum Actinomycetota; class Actinomycetes; order Mycobacteriales; family Mycobacteriaceae; genus Dietzia. The sequence goes on along the minus strand of NZ_CALMYY010000118.1, from coordinate 8,892 downwards.
GCTGTACGTCATGTGCGGCATGGCCCGCCGGCGGCGGTTCCTCTCGCAAGAAGCTGCGGTCAAATACTTCCTGTTGGGATCGTTCTCCTCGGCGTTCTTCGCCTACGGCGCGGCGCTGATCTACGGCTACGCCGGGACCGTCGAGTTCAGGGGCATCGCGGCGGTCGTCGCCACCGAGGGCGGCAGCTCGCTGGCCCTGATCGGCGTGGCGATGATGTCGGTGGGCCTGCTGTTCAAGGTCGGAGCGGTGCCGTTCCACACCTGGACCCCGGACGTGTACCAGGGCGCGCCCACCTCGATCACCGCGTTCATGGCCGCCGGCACCAAGCTCGCCGCGTTCGGGGCGATCCTCCGGTTCTTCCACGTCGCCGTGCCCCGACTCGAGGCAGACTGGGCGCCGGTGCTCTGGGTGATCGCGGCCCTGACGATGATCGTGGGCACGGTCGTCGGCGTCACCCAGAACGACGTCAAACGCCTGCTGGCCTACTCCTCCGTCGCGCACGCCGGCTTCCTGCTGACCGGAGTGCTCGGCCCGCCGGTGGCCGGGACCTCCGCCGTGCTGTTCTACCTCGCCGCCTACGCGGTCAGCACTGTTGGCGTCTTCGCCGTGGCCGGGCTGGTCCGCGATCCCGACGGCGCCGAGATCACCGACCTGCAGGCCTGGGCCGGGCTCGGCCGCCGTCAGCCGGTGGTCGCGGGCGCGTTCGCCCTGCTGCTGCTCGCACTGGCCGGTATCCCGCTGACCAGTGGGTTCATCGCCAAGTTCGCCGTGTTTTCCGAGGCGGTGGCCGGCGGCGCGGTGAGCCTGGTGGTGGTCGGCGTGCTCACCAGCGCGATCGCGGCCTCGTTCTACGTCCGCGTGATCGTGGTGATGTTCTTCCGCGACGCAGGCTCCGGCTCCGGCTCCGGCTCCGCTGCGCCCGGCGCGCTCGCCGCCGGCGAGGTGGCGTTCGCCCGCCGCCCCGTCACGTACGCCGTGGTCGGCGTCGCGGTGGTGGTGACCATCCTGCTGGGGATCATGCCGCAGCCGCTGCTTGACCTGGCCACCGCCGCATCCTGGTTCGTGGGGGCGGAGTTCGGAGGGTAGCCAGCCGCCCACCTCGCTCCCGCGCCCCGCCCCCCGCCGGGGGCCCGGGCCGACGTCGCGCAGGGGCGCAGGCTCGGCCTGCTGATCGGCCACACAACCGTTGACATGCAACTCTGATGATCTCATCATCAATGCATGTCGCTCATCCAGATTCGTAACGTCCCCGAAGAGGTTCACCGCATCCTCAAGGAGCGCGCTGCCCGCGAGGGCAAGACCCTGTCAGATCTCGCTCTCGCCGAGCTGACGCGGTCGGTCAAACGCCCCACCCGCAGTGAACTGCTCGAACGGATCGCCTCGCTTCCAGCCCGCGATTACCAGGGGGAGACCGCCGAGGAATCTGTTCGCGCCGAGCGAGACGCCCGGTGATCGTCCTCGACGCCTCTGTCACCGTGGAACTGTTGCTGAATCTCCCCCTCGGCGAACAGGTACGACGCCGCCTCGCTGACTCCGATCTCCAATTGCACGCACCACACCTGCTCCCTGTCGAGGTCCTACAGGTTCTACGACGACGTGTGGCGGCCGGCACGACGAGTACCACCGATGCAGTGGAGGCATTGGACCTCCTGGAGCAACTCGATCTCAGTTTTCACGACCACATGCTCCTGGCGGGACGAGCGTGGACTCTCAGGGGCAATCTGAGTGCCTACGACGCCACGTATGTCGCACTCGCCGAACTGCTCGACGCGCCTCTACTCACCGCTGACGCGAAACTCGCGCGTGCACCCGGTATTCACGCGACCATCGACCTGATCCAGCCCTGACAACGACGCACACGCTGTCGCCGGGCCGCGCCCGCTTACCCGCCCCGCCGCGAAGAGGAATTCGCCTGTATCGGCCGAGTACATCCGCACGAATTCCTCTTCCCGGCGTCAGGAGTCTCTCGGGCGTCAGGGGGGCCGGGCCGGGGCGGCGCCAGCGGCGTCCGGGACTATCGAGCCGGCCTACTCCCCCAGCCCCAGCGGGGTCGCGTCGAACTCCCCGGACAGCGCGGAGACCGACCGGGCCAGGCGGAGGTCCCGCACGGTGACGCCATCGACATCGTGGCTGCGGAGATCCAACGTGACCTCGTCGTAGCTCCACAGCAGGTCGGGATGGTGGTTCTGCGAGTTGGCGGCCTGCCCGATCGCGGCGACCAGATTGATCGCGGCCTGCGGCGTCTCGCACACGGCGGTGTAGGTCAGCGACCCCTCCGACAGGGCCCAGCCGGGCAGGTCGGCCAGACCCTCGGCGATCTGCTCCTCGGTCAGGCGGGTGTTGTCGTCGGCGCCGGGGCCTGCGGCGTCGGGACGTGCGTTGTCGGCATCTGCGCTCATGCCGTCCAGTCTGGCACCTCCCGCCGCGTCCGCCCCTCCCGGTCGCGCGGCCTACTCTGTTCAGCGTGGAAGCCCCCGCCAGCCCCTTGCCCCCCGGCGTCGGCCGGTACGCGCCCAGCCCGTCCGGGGACCTGCACCTGGGCAATCTGCGCACGGCGGTGGCGGCGTGGGTCCTGGCCCGCGATTCGGGTCGGGCCTTCCGGATGCGCATCGACGACCTCGACACCGCCCGCGCCCGCCCCGGCATCGCCGAACGCCAGCTGGCGGACCTGGCAGCGATCGGCATCGACTGGGATGGCGACATCATGTGGGAGTCCCAGCGCTTCCCCGCCTACGCCGCGGCCGCCGACCGGCTCGCCGACCGCGGCCTGGTCTACGAGTGCTACTGCTCGCGCCGCGAGATCGCCGAGGCCCCGCGGGCACCGCACTCCCCGCCGGGCGCATACCCCGGCACCTGCCGTGACCTGGCCGAATCCGAACGCGCCCGCCGCCGTGAGGAACTCGGCCCGGGGCGGGTGCCGGCGCTGCGTCTGCGCGCGACGGTCGCAGAGCTGACGGTCACCGATCTGATCCACGGGCCCTACACCGGTGTGGTGGACGATGTGGTGCTGCGTCGCGGGGACGGCGTGTGGGCGTACAACCTCGCGGTGGTGGTGGACGATGCCGAGCAGGGTGTCGACCAGGTCGTGCGCGGCGAGGATCTGCTCTCCTCCACTCCCCGCCAGGCCCATCTCGCCGATCTGCTGGGTCTGCCTCATCCGGAGTATGTCCACGTGCCGCTCGCGGTGAACGCAGCCGGTGAGCGCCTGGCCAAGCGGGACGGCGCGGTGACCCTGGCCGATCTGGCCCGGGAGGGGACGACGACGAGGGCCGCCGTCGTCCGGATCGTGGCCTCACTCGGTGGACCGGAGGGCGCGGACTCGATCGAGGCACTGCGCGGGCTGGTCACCACCGAGTCCTTGCGATCCGGCCCCTGGGTGGTGGCCTAGCTGGCGGGGCACCCACCCCGGCGAGCTGAATTCGCCACCCGGCAGCGTCTGCGCGGATAATCGACGCCCGTGACCACTTCACCGCAACCTTCCGAACGACTCGGGACTGGGCGGCCGGACGGGGACTCTCCCGAGCCGGCGCGCAGCACCCCCTCTGCCGGCCGGGCCGCCTTCGCGACCGTCGGCAGCACCTATTACGGCTATCTCATCGCCCTGTTCGTCGGCGTGATGCTCATCAGCAACGTCACCGGCACCAAGGGCGTCCTCCTCTTCCCCGACCTGAGTTTCGACCTCGGCTTCCTGTCGATGGACGGGCTCGTCACCGACGGGGCCTTCCTGCTCTTCCCGCTGGCGTATGTGCTGGGTGATGTGATCAGTGAGGTGTACGGGTTCCGGTCGATGCGCCGTGCCGTGATCTCCGGCTTCATCGTCCTCGCCCTGGCAGCCCTGAGCTTCACGATCACCGTCCACCTGCCCGCCGCCCCGTTCTACGAAAACCAGGACGCGTTCGAGGCCGTGGCAGGGGTCATCCCGCAGTTCTTCCTCGCCGGCCTGGCCGGGTACGTGGTGGGCGAGTTGCTCAACTCGTACGTCCTGGTGTGGATGAAGCGCCGCACCGGCGAGCAGAGTCTCTGGGCTCGCCTGCTCGGTTCGACCGTGGTCGGCCAGCTCGCGGACACCCTCGTGTTCTGCACGATCGCCGCCCCGGCCCTGGGCATGGTGCTCGGCTCGGGCGACTACTGGAACTACGTGGTGATCGGCTTCGTGTGGAAAACCCTCGTCGAAGCGGTCCTGCTGCCCGTGACATACGTGGTGATCGCGTGGATCAAGAAGCGCGAGCCCACCTACCAGTCTGCGCTGGCAGACTCGGCTGCATGACCTCCGACCCCGCCGTCCGGGTCCTCGGCCCGACCGTCGACGACCAGACCCGCTGCGTCCACTACCGCAGCCCGCTGGACATCGTCGCGATCCGCTTCCACTGCTGCGGGGATTTCTACCCGTGCTTCCGCTGCCACGCCGACGCCGCCGACCACCCGGTCTCGGCGTGGCCGGCGGGCCGGTTCGACGAGCACGCGATCCTGTGCGGGGTGTGCCGCTCAACGCTGGCGATCAACGACTACCTCGCGGCGAGCGCCTGCCCGTCGTGCGCCTCACCGTTCAACCCGGGCTGCTCGCTGCACCACTCGATCTACTTCGAGTAGCCGTTTTGAGCCTCAGGCGCTCCGTAGCTCTATCCGCGATCGACAGGGCCGTAGATCGTCCACTCCTGCTCCAGCCTCGGCTGGCCGCGCAACCGGCGGATCAGTTCACGGAACCATTCTCCGACGGCAATCCGCAGTCCGCGCCTCGAACTCGGTGGGAACGCGGTCTCATCTCGATCGGGGATGCGGAGCGGATTCCAGCCCGTCGCCCACGGGGCGGCGGTGAACGCTGCGGCCGACTTCGAGTCGCCGCTCGATCCCCCACTGGATCCGTGGCCCCCGAACGAGGTCTGGACCTGCCACGTCGCGGCGGGATCCACGACGAGAGACCCATCGACGACCGACAGTGTCCACTGGTCCAGCTCCTCGAGCAGCCAGGCAGATCCCGAATCGCAGGCATCACACCCACAGCCGGGCAGTTCGGCGAGTACGTACGGCGGTTCACCAGCGCATACTTCGACGTTGAGCGTGGCCTCGAGATCCGTTGAGTAGTACACGAGGTAGGACAGCGGCACTGCGCCGCCTGTATGCGCCTCTGCAGTCGGGCGAAGGACGAGCGTGGTCTGCGAATGCTCGTGGCTGCCGCGCCGCTCATTCGAAGGATCCGTCTCGAGGTGTGCCCACCCCCGATCGACGAGTACCTTCGCCCAGGCGTCGATCCTTGACTGGATGATCCTGAACTTGCCAGGGTCCAGGCAGCGGCTGTACTCCTCCTCGGCCGGCGACTGGTCCACTGGCCGGCCCTCCCACGCGGGCGTACGGGCGCCGGTCATCGCGAACGCGGCCTCGACCTCATCCAGGAGTCCACACACATGATCTGGCAACAGGGACGAACTGTCGGTCCACGGCAGTTCTCGTAGCCGGGTATTGCGCGCATGCCACCAGGTCTCGGCGTGCGGGCCACCCACGTCACTGACGTCGTGATTCATGTCCGGCTGCCTCCTCCGCCTGAAACGCCTCCGCGGTCCGCTGGAGGCACTACCCATCCACTTCCGGTGCCGGCTCAGGCCGCGGGATGCCTGCCGAGGTACTCGTCAATGGCCGCTCGGACGACTGCGCTCATCGGCCGCCCCGTGCGCTCCGCATAGTCCGCCAGCCGCTGCCGATCGGCGTCGGTGAGCCGAACGGCCAACGGCCGGGTCTCTCCGCCCGCGTCACCTTTGCGCGGCCTGCCAGGACGATAGTCCGGACGAACATCCACGGAGCCATCGACCACCAGGTAGTCGCCCGCCTCCACCGCATCAGCAAGCCGGGCATAGCGCGCCTCGACATCTCTGGGGTTGCTCATGGTCCCTCCCGCTGCGTTCTCTGTCGGCGACTGACCCCGTCGGTCAGGTCAAGGTGCCCTCCGGTGGCCTCGAGCACCTCGCGAACCACTGCCGAGGTCAGCAGCATCGCGTGGAACACGTGCAACTCCTCGGCATCAACCTGGTCTGCGACCACTTCGACCAGAGGCCCACCATGTGGGTCCCCGACCATCCGGATCAATTGCGCATCAGGCTCGAACCGAGGTGTCAGCCGATACGGACGATCGGATGCTCCAGTACCGCCCTGATCTCGTCGTCTGCGATGCCGTGCCGACGCGCAGACGTGTAGATCACCACTTTCACCTCGAAACCGTATCACGGTTTTTCGGGGGTTGCGGGGGCCAGGCCGCGGGGCAGGGTCCCATTCATCGAGCCACAGGGCTGGACGCACTCGCCGCGAAGGGCCGGGCCTCCCGTTCCCGCGCCCGCGCCCGCGCCCCCGCTCCGCACCCGGTCACCGCCCCGAGTAGTACCGCCCCAGGAACTGCTCCTTGTAGGCCACGTACTCGTCGGGCCCGGCGTCCATCGCGGCGCGGACCTCGTCCACCAGCCGCACCACAAAGGCGAGGTTGTGCAGGGTCAACAGGGTGGAGCCGAGGAACTCCTTGGACTTGAACAGGTGGTGGATGTAGGCGCGGCTGTACTCGCGCGAGACCTCGGAGGGCCCCTCGGCATCCAGCGGCGAGTGGTCGTGCCGGAACTGCGCGCGCGTCATGTTCACGCGCCCGTCGAGGGTGTAGATGCCGCCGTGCCGCGCAAGCCGGGTGGGGGCCACGCAGTCGAAGGTGTCGGCGCCGTTCTCCACGGCGGTGAAGATGTCGTCGGGCTCACTGATCCCCAGCAGGTGCCGCGGCCGGTCCTCGGGCAGCTCCTCGGTGCACCAGCCGACGATCGTGCCGAGGTTCTCCTTCTCCAGCGCGCCGCCGATCCCGTAGCCGCCGAACCCGCGCCGCCCCTGGCCCTCGGCCCGGTCGCTCATCTCCACGAGCCCCTGCACGGCCTGCCGCCGCAGGTCCTCGAACTGCGCGCCCTGCACCACGCCCCACAGCGACTGGCCGGGCCGGTGCGTCCGTTCCAGCGACAGCCGCTCGTGCTCGTCGAGGCACCGCTGCGCCCAGCGCCGGGTCCGCTCCACCGAGCTCTCCTGGTACTTGCGCGTGTTCATCAGCGTGGTGAGCTCGTCGAACGCGAACAGGATGTCGGCGCCGAGCCCGTGCTGGATCTGCATGGACACCTCGGGCGAGAACCGGTGCCGCGAGCCGTCGAGGTGCGAGGTGAACGTGACGCCGTCCTCGTCGACCTTGGCCAGCCGCCCCTGGCTCTTGTTGGTGGCCTTGTCGTCGGGCTCGGTCCCGGCCGACATCTCGATCACCTTCTTGAACCCCACGCCCAGGCTCATCACCTGGAAGCCGCCGGAGTCGGTGTAGGTGGGCCCTGACCAGCGCATGAACTCGCCGAGCCCGCCGGCGGCGTCCACCACGTCGTGGCCGGGCTGCAGGTAGAGGTGGTAGGCGTTGGCGAGCACGGCCTGGGCGCCGGTGGAGCGGACCTGCTCGGGGGTGAGCGTCTTGACGGTGGCCTTGGTGCCGACGGGGATGAACGCCGGGGTGGCGATGTCGCCGTGGGGGGTGCGGATGACGCCCGTCCGGCCGCCCGCCGTGCCGTCGAGGACCATCCGGGAGCCCACGTCGAAGGTGGTGGCGAGCGCAGGGGTGGAGGAGTGGTCCGACATGGGCTCCATCGTGGCACGGCGTCCGCCCGCCCCCGCCGTGGCCCTACGATGGGAGAACTCGACCGGTGGGTCGAGTCGACGACGACGAGGTGGGCCATGAGACGAGGTGGGTCATGACCCCAGCGACCGGCCGCCGACTCACCCGTCCCGAGCGCCACGCGCAACTGGTCTCCCTGGGGGTGAGGTTGCTCGAGACGGTGCCGTTCCACGCCCTGTCGATGGACGACGTCGCCGAGCGGGCCGGAGTGTCGCGCAGCCTGCTGTTCCACTACTTCCCCACCAAGCTGGACTACCTGATCGCGGTGGTGGAGGCGGCCGCCGATCACGTCCTGGTTCTCACCGAGATCCCCGAGGGCACCAGCGCGGAGGACCGCACCCGTGCGATCGTCACCGCCCTGGTCCGCTACATCCAGCGCCGCCGGGACAACTACGTGGCCGTCCTGCGGTCGGGGAGGTCGGTCGACCCGGTGTTGGAGAAGGTGGTCGACGGCATGCACCGCACCATCAGCCTCCGGATCCTGGAGAGCATCGGGGTGGCCCGGCCCGGACCCATGACGCTGGTGCTGACCCGCGCCTGGCTGGCCGGCTGCGAGGAGTTGGCGCTGCTGGGAGAGGAATCGGGGCTTCCGCAGAAGGCGGTGATCGACTCGTCGCTGGCCTCGCTCAGCGCGATCGCGGCCCTGCCGGATTCCGTCGCGGGAATCGGGCGGACCGACCACCCCGCCGACCCCGCGGAGTGAGAGGAGCCCCGGATCCCGTCTGGGATCCGGGGCTCTCCCGGGGCGGTGGCGGTGGGATTTGAACCCACGGTTGGGGGTTACCCAACACAGCATTTCGAGTGCTGCACCTTCGGCCGCTCGGACACGCCACCGCCGATCAGGCTACTCGACGAGTGCCCGCATACGAAAATCGGCTGGGTCAGTTGTTGCCGGTGAGCTTGCCGGCGACCTCGTTGGCCTTGTCCTTGAGCTTCTCGGCGCCCTGCTTGAGGTTCGCCTTGCCCTGGTCCGCCTGACCCTCGGCCTGGAGGTCGCGGTCGCCCGTCGCGGCACCCGCCGTCTCCTTGGCGCGGCCGCCGAGTTCCTCGGCCTTGTTCGAGAACTTGTCTCCCACTCCCATGTGGTGCTCCTCTCGATCACGGCGCCGGGGCCCGGCGCCTGTCCCCGCCCACCGTACGGAGGGCGGCGGCGGGCCTCCACCGGTGGGAGGTCCCGATCGGGTCACCGCCGCGAGCGGCGCAACGTCGCCGCCGCGAGCGGCGC
>NZ_CALMYY010000117.1 GCF_937873725.1 uncultured Dietzia sp. | reverse complement strand
CCGCGGGAGTCGAAGACGAGGTTGTGCATGGGGCAGTTCATGGGCTTGACGTAGTAGTCCTGCCCCGGCTTGGTCTCCTTGCCGTCCGCGTCGTATTCGGCGTCGAGCACCATGGGGGGGAACATCCCCTCCGAGTACCAGCTCAGGTGCTGGGACTTCCGGAACAGGTCGCCCTTGGTCACGTGCGGGGTGTTGACGAGCGAGTACCCCGCGCCCAGGTGGCGACGGAGCGAGTGCTGTTCCATCTCGTTGCGGATGATCCCGCCGCGCGGATGGAACACGGGGAAGCCGGAGCCGATCTCGTCGGGGAAGCTGAACAGGTCCAGCTCGGTGCCCAGACGCCGGTGATCGCGCTTCTCCGCCTCCGCCAGCCGGTCGAGGTGGGCGTCCAGCGCCTCGGTGCTCTCCCACGCGGTGCCGTAGATCCGCTGGAGACCGGCGTTGCCCTGGTCGCCGCGCCAGTACGCCGCGGACGAGCGGGTCAGGGTGAACGCCGGGATGAACTTGGTGGTGGGTGTGTGGGGACCGCGGCAGAGGTCCGACCAGATCACCTCGCCGGTGCGGGGGTTGAGGTTGTCGTAGGCGGTGAGCGCCCCGGCACCGACCTCCATGATCTCGGCGTCCTCGACCGCGTCGGCCCCGTCGACGTCGCCCGCGTCCGCGCGACCCTTCTCCTCGATCAGCTCGAGCTTGTACGGCTCGCCCGCCAGCTCGGCGCGGGCCTCGTCGAGCGATGCGTACTCGCGTCGGGCGAAGCGCTGGCCCGCCTTGACGATCTTCTTCATGCGCTTCTCGAGGTCCTTGAGGTCCTCGGGGGTGAACGGCTCGGCCACGTCGAAGTCGTAGTAGAAGCCGTTCTCGATCGGCGGCCCGATCCCGAGCTTGGCCTCCGGGAACTTGTCCTGCACGGCCTGGGCCAGCACGTGCGCGCAGGAGTGCCGGATCACCGAGCGCCCGTCCTCGGAATCCGCCCGGACCAGCTCGACCTCGGTGTCGGCGGCGGGGGCCCACGACAGATCGCGGAGGGCGCCCCCCGGGTCGCGGACCACCACGATCGTCTCCGGGCCGGACCGGGACTGCAGCTCACGCTCGGCGAGGATCTTGCCCGCGGGTTCACCCGCAGGGATCACGGTGGTGGTCACGGCGCCCGCACCCGTCGCGTCGACTTCGGCTTCCGGCATGCGGTTCTCGGACACGGGGGGCGATCTCCTCGGCACTGGGCGACGTGTGGCGACTGGCCACGTGTGTGGGCGCTCCGGTCCGGTGACGGACCAGGGCTGGTTCATGCTACCCGCCGCCCCCGCGGAATCCCGGACCCCCTCGCAGCGTTCCACCGTGCATGCGCATTGACATCTGGTCCGACGTGATCTGCCCCTTCTGCTGGATCGGCAAGCGTCATCTCGAGGCCGCACTGGAGGATTTCCGTGGCGAAAACCCCGGAACGGAGGTGGAGATCGTCTGGCGGGCCTACGAACTGGACCCCGCGGCGCCCCGCCACGGCCACGACGCCGTCACCGAGTCGAGCGCGGAGATGCTCGCGCGCAAGTACGGGATGCCGCTCGCCCAGGCGGAGGCCGGGCAGGAGCAGATGGCGGCCCGCTTCCGCGAGCTCGGACTGGAGTACGACTGGCGCGCGTCCACCGTGTCCTCGACCTACGACGCGCACCGGCTGTCGGCCCTGGCCGCCGATCACGGCCTGGCCGACCAGATCGACGAGGCGCTGCGCCGGGCCTACTTCACCGACGGCCAGCGGCTCTCGGACCCGGAGACCATCCGCCGGGTCGGCGCCGGGGTGGGACTCCCCGCCGAGGCCGTCGACCAACTGCTCGACGGGGACGGTTTCGGTGACCGCGTCCGCGAGGACATCGAGACCGCCCGCGGCATCGGCGTGAGGGGCGTGCCGTTCTTCGTCTTGGACGGCCGACTCGCGGTGAGCGGGGCGCAGCCGGTCGAGGTGTTCGGCCAGGCCCTCCAGCAGGCGCTGGAGGCGGGTCGAGCCTGACCGTCCCGTCGCCCGACACGGGCGGGCGCCCGGTCCGCAGGAACCCGCGGACCGGGCGCCACCACCGGTGCACACCCGCCGTCGACCGGGGTCGACGGCGGCATCGACGTCACATGGATCGACGTCACATGGCCAGCGCGGCGGCCCCGAAACCGGCGAGGGCCACGAGGCCCGAACCCGCGGCGAGCTGAACCATGCGGTCCGCGGTCATGCACTTGAGCAGGAAATCGCCCATCGTGCCGCCACGCCGCTGGTGCAGGATCGCCAGGGCGGCCGGACCGCACCTGCCCACCGACACCGTGGCGAACAGCGCCGCGCCGAGGACCGGGTTGGCCAGGGCGATCGCACCGAGGAACAGCAGGTAGTAGGCGCTGGACCGGATGAAGATCATGAAGCCGGGTCCGATGAGCGTGCCGAAGTAGAACGACACGCGCATCGGACGACCCACGCGTCGCAGGTGACGCGGCAACTGCTGGCGACGCATCGGGGTGGGCATCGTGATCAGCCCGGTCTCGTGGAGCCCGTACAGGAGCGCCAGCGAGGACCAGCCGGCGAGCAGCGGCGCCACGGGGACCGGTCCGACCAGGGCCTGGATCGCCATGCCGGCGAGGCCCAGGCCCGCGCCCACCGGGATGGCGGTGAGCAGGGAGCCCGCCAGGTGGGCACCGAGCCGACCCACGGCGTTGCCGTCCCCCGGACGGTCCGACTGCTTGGGGGCAGCCACGACCCCCGCCACGGACATGCCGCAGGTGGACCAGTTGGCTGCGACCGCAGTGAGCGCGGCGGCGCCCACGACGCCGACGGTGAGCGCGACCGGGGCCGAGAGGCCGCCGACCGCACCGACGGCGACGGCGGCGCCCACGCCGGCCGCCAGCGAGGCGGCGACGACGCCGACGCGCTTGCCGAGGCTGATCGCCCGGCCCATGCGGGGCCGGATGCTCGCGCGGTCGCCCAGGTCCAGGTCCGAGATGTCGGGGACGCTCGCCGTGGGGTCGGCCTCCACGGTCTCGGACGCCGCGAGGTGCGGTGCCGTTGTCTGGATGGTTGTCATGGTGTTCCTCCTCGGTGGTGATGGATATCGACCCGGAATCGGGTGGAAGGTGGAATCAGGGGGCGGGGCCCGGGACGGGCACCCGGTCAGGACCGGGGGTCGACGACCACGATCCCGACCATCTGGGGGTGGATGGAGCAGGTGTCCCGGTAGACGCCGGGTTCGTCGAACGTCATCCGGTGCTCTCCCTCCGAGCGGAAGCCCGCGTTGCCGTCGAGCCCGTCCACGACCACGTCGTGGAAGGTCCCGCCGTCGTCGTAGAACCACGCGACGTCGTCGCCATCGCCCCCAGGGCCGTGAGGCCCGGACGGTCGGCCCGTGCGACGGAGTTCATCCCTCGACGATGACCGTTCCGGTCATCGTCGGATGGGGGGTGCAGTGGTAGCCGTACTCTCCCGGGGTGTCGAAGGTCTGGGTGAAGCTGCCCTCGATCTGCAAATCGGAGGCGAACTCGAACGTGGAATCGTCGTCCGAGACCACGTCATGGGGAAGGGTCGCCTCCCAGATCCACTCGACGGAGTCGCCGGCCTGGATGGTCACGACGGCCGGGTCGAACTTCATGTCCTTCACGTGGACCCGGACGGTCTCACCCGAGGCCGCCGATCCGGAGCCCCCGTCGGACGAACAGCCGGTGGCGAGCAGAACGGCGGACATCGCCAGTGCGGCGAGCTTCGTGGTGCGATGCAACATGAGTTGTCACCTCTCGTAGTAGAAATTTGTCGTCATACCGGCGTCCAGGTGGTAGGCGTTGTGGCAGTGGAACATCCACGCGCCCGGGTTGTCGGCGTCGAACTCGAACGCCAACTCCCGGCCGGGATGGATGATCACCGTGTCCCGCCGCAGCCCGCCGTACCCGGGGACGCCGAACGTGTGCCCGTGCAGGTGCATGGGGTGCCACATGTCCGTCTTGTTGGTCATCTCCACGCGGATGCGCTCGCCGGTCTTGAAGGACACCTTGCCCACGTCGGGGCCGGCGATCCCCCAGACGTAGTCCTCCGGCGACTGGATCAGCTCCAGCCGGAACGTCCTGTCCGCCTCCCTTGCGTCCAACCTCGAGGCGTCGGTCGCCTCGAGGTCGGAGTCCTGTACGGGCGTAGAGACGAGTTCGGAGATGTCCCCCGCCCTCGTCGGGTCGACCGTGGTGGCCGAGTCCTGCGTGCGCAGGGTCGTGGCCACGAAGGCGTCGGACCCTTCGGCGCTGGCGACGATCGGCCAGGTCCCCGAGTCGGCGTCCACCAGGACGTCGACCCGCTGCGCCATCCCCAGGAGGACGCTGTCGGCCTCCACCGGCTCGCACGGGAACCCGTCGGTCTCGATGATCCGCATCGTCTTGCCACCGACCGCCACCCGGTAGGGCGTCTCCGCCGCCGCGTTGATGAGGCGGAGACGGACGGTGGACCGTGGCGGTACCGTCACCGGCTCGGCCTCGGCCGACGGCCGGCCGTTGATGAGGTGCATCGGGTAGGCGATGTGCTGAACCATTCCGCCCAGAGCCGCGGACCGCACGTAGGGACCGGAGGTCCGGGCGAGGGCGTCCGGGTCGACCGCACGGGCGGCGGTCGTGGTGGCCGCACTCTTCCCGGAGTGACCGCCGTGACCGGCATGCCCCCCGAGAGCCGGGTTGAGCGCCCGCAGCAACTCGTCCGGAGACGGTCCGAAGCCCACCGTCCAGTCGTCGATCAGGATCACGTGGTCCACGTCGGCCCCGTACTGGTCGTCCGGGTCCTCCACGACGAGCGCGCCGAGCATGGCCTCGTCCGCCTGCAGACCGGAATGGGAGTGGTACCAGTACGTCCCGGCGTGCGGGAGGAGGAACGAGTACTCGAAGTCCCCGCCCGGGGCCACCATCTCGCCGGTGAGCGGCGGCGCCCCGTCCATGTCGTTGCGCAACTGGATGCCGTGCCAGTGGATGATCGTCTCCTCGTCGAGGAGATTGGAGTGCGTGACGCGGAGCCGGTCCCCGAGTGACGCCCGGATCTCCGGCCCCACGGGCCCTTCGCCGTAGGCCTTCGCCGTCACCTGTCGACCCGCCAGTCCGAAGGTGGCGGCGACGGCCGGGACGGCCACGTCCACGACTCGACCGGAGCTGTACCGTGCGGCTTCCGCCGCCTCGATCTCCGGGTGCACCCACCAGCTGCCGAGGTCGATGCTGAGGCCGAACCGCATGCCCTTCACGTGCTCGGGCGTCACCCCGTTCAGGTCGAGGGGTGTGGTGACCGACAGCAGGTCGCGATCGTCGGGACCCTGGGTGCACCGCAGGAACAGACGGGCGTCGTCGACGCTGCGCGCCAGCGGGCCGTGGTGGCTGAGCGGGCGGCGTCGTAGGCCTCCTCGGCGGCGCTGGCGAAGCGGGCGCTGGTGGCGCGTTCGGCGCCGAAGGCCTGCATGGTGCGCACCGCGCCGAGATTCTC
>NZ_CALMYY010000116.1 GCF_937873725.1 uncultured Dietzia sp. | reverse complement strand
CCCGCCCGCCCACCCCGGGTCCACCCCGGGTCCACCCCGGGTCCACCCCGGGTCCGCTACTCGGATGCACGGTCCGCTCCCCGGAAGCGGGTAGCGGACCGTGCGGGGGAGTAGCGGATTCTCGCCGGGGCCGGGGCCGGGGCCGGGGCCGGGGCCGGGGCCGGGGCCGGGGCCGGGGCCGGCGGGTGGGCCGGCGGGCGGGCGGCGCGGGCTGGGCCGGCGATCAGGGCTTGTCGAAGCGCTCGCGGGCGCCCAGCCGCTGCAGGCGCAGCCACTCGCGGAAGCCGGCGGGGTCGCGGCGCGAGACCAGGAAGTACCAGCCGAAGCGCACGACCTCCTGCGGGATGAGGTGACGCAGGCCCGGCTGGGAGAGCACGTAGCCGCGGTTGCGGTAGGTGAAGTGCCGCTTGACCGGGTCGTCCGGGAACTGGGTGTGCATGCGCCCGCCCAGGATCGGCTTGAACTCGTCGGATCCCTGCGGGTGCAGGTACGCGGCGGTGAGGCAGGTCCCGAAGCCCAGGCCGGAGCGGGCCAGGCGGCGGTGCACCTCGACCTCGTCGCCGCGGATGAACAGGCGCAGGTCCGGCACGCCCACGCGGTCCAGGCAGTCGGCGGTGAACAGCGCGCCGTTGAACAGCGAGGCGATGCCGGGCAGCAGGTCGCCCGCGCTCTCGACCGACTGGCCGTCCGCGAACAGCTCGCTGCGCCGCCGCCGCCACACCAGGCCGCGCCGCAGCGGGAACGCCAGGCGGTCGGGGTCGTCCAGGTCGCACACCACCGGAGACACCTCGGCGAGGCCGTGCCGGTCCATGCAGCCGAGCAGCGTGGCCAGCACCTCCGGTCCCTCGGGCCGGCCGTCGTCGTCGGCGCACCACACCAGGTCGGCGCCGGAGGCCAGCGCGTGCAGCATCCCCAGGGCGAAGCCGCCGGCACCGCCGAGGTTGTGCTGCGAGCCGAGGTAGGTGGTCGCGACGGGCTGCGACTCCACCAGCTGCCGCACGGCCTGCTCGTCGGCGTTGTCCACCACCACCAGGTGGTCGATCGGCCGGGACTGGCCGCATACCACGTCGAGGGACGCGCGGAGTTGCTCGAGGCGTCGGTGGGTGACGACCACGGCGACGATCCGCCGCGCGTCGGACGGCTGCCCGTCTCGGTGCCCGGCGCCGTCGTCCTCAGCCCTCACGCGTCATCCTCTCCATGTACTCGGCGATCGACCGCCCGGCCTCGGGACCCTCGTAGGCGGTGACGATCTCCTCGATCCCGCCGCGCTGCCGGATGCGGCCGTGGTCGATCCACATGGCCGAGTCGCACAGCTGCGCGAGGAACTCGTTGGAGTGGGAGGCGAAGACCAGGATGCCGGAGCGGGACACGAGGTCGGCGAGCTTGACCCGCGCCTTCTTCATGAACTCCGCGTCCACCGCGCCGATGCCCTCGTCGAGCAGCAGGATCTCGGGGTCGATCGAGGTCACCACGCCCATCGCCAGCCGCACGCGCATGCCGGTGGAGTAGGTGCGCAGCGGCATGTCCAGGTAGTCGCCGAGCTCGGTGAAGTCGGCGATCTCCTCGACCTTGGCCTTCATCTGCTTGCGGGTCTGCCCGAGGAACAGGCCGCGGATGATGATGTTCTCGTACCCGGAGATCTCGGGGTCCATGCCCACGCCCAGGTCGAACACCGGGGCCACGCGCCCGCGGATCCGGGCGGCGCCGCGGGTGGGCTCGTAGATGCCGGACAGCAGCCTGAGCAGGGTGGACTTGCCGGCGCCGTTGTGCCCGACCAGGCCGATGCGGTCCCCCTCCCGGAGGGAGAGGGTGATGTCCTTGAGGGCCTCGACGACGACGACGTTGGACGCGTTCCGGCCGATGGCGCCACCGGCGGAGCCGAGGACAGCCTTCTTCAGGGAGCGCGATTTGGCGTCGAAGATCGGGAAGTCCACGCAGGCGTCCACGCAGTCGATGGACACGCCGCCGGGGGTGGGTGCTAGTGGGCTCATGGGTCGTCTCTCCTACACCCAGTACGGGACTCGGGCGCGGAACCGGCGCAGGGCGGCGAACGCCAGGAGGAGGCCGACCGCGGTGCAGCCCAGGACGATCCACCAGTGGTAGGCGGCAACCGGCTCGCCGAGCATGGGCGCGCGGACGATCTCCAGGTAGTGGTACAGCGGGTTGAGCTCGGCGATCCGGGCCCGGTCCGCGATCTGCCCGCCCTGCTCGTACAGCGTCTGGGTGGTCCACACGATGGGGGTCATGTAGAACAGCAGCTGCACCATCGAGTCGAGCAGCGGCGCGATGTCGCGGAAGCGGGTGGCGAGGATGCCGAACAGCATGGCCACCCACACGCCGTTGAGCAGCAGCACCGCCAGCCCCAGGACGGCCAGCAGCAGGTCCCAGCCCAGTGGCCGCGGGTAGATCACCATGAGCACCACCCAGATCACGAGGTTGTGGCACAGGAACAGGAACTGGCGCCACACGAGCCGGTACACGTGCACGCTCAGCGCGCTGGGCAGCTGCTTGATCAGGCCCTCGTTGGAGATGAAGACCTCCGAGCCCTCCTTGATGCAGCCGGAGATGAAGCCCCAGAGGATCAGGCCCACGGTGACGTGGGGGAGGAACTCGGCCAGCGGGATCTGGAAGAGGATCGAGTAGAGCAGCCCCAGGGCCGTGGCCATGACGCCGGTGGCGATGGTGATCCACAGGGGTCCCAGCGTGGAGCGCCGGTAGCGCTGCTTGATGTCCTGCCAGCCCAGGGAGAGCCACAACTCGCGCTGGCTCAGGCCCCGGCGGAGGTCGGCCACGGCCCGGCGGAAGGTGTGGGAGTCGTTGACGATCTCGCCGCGCACGCGCTCGTCGGGGAGCGTCGCCGCGGCGGGATCGGGAAATGGCTGGTCCTGCACGATCGCGAAGCCTACTAGAGGATCGGCCGGTGGCAGCCCCGCCGCGAGGACGCGTAGACAGTAGGGATGACCTCCAGCACCCAGATCCAGCTCGTCAACCGACCCCGCGGGTGGCCCACCCATGACGACTTCCGCACGGTCCACGTGGACCTTCCCAACCTCGCGGAGGGCGAGGTCCGCGTGGCCAACGAGTTCCTCTCCGTGGACCCGTACATGCGCGGTCGGATGAACGAGGGCCGGTCCTACATCCCGCCGTTCGAGTTGGGCGAGACGATGACCGGCGGGGCGGTGGGCCGGGTCGTGGAGTCGCGGTCGGACGCCCACCCGGTCGGCGCGGTGGTGATGCACGACCTCGGGTGGCGGGACGTCGCCCAGGGCGCAGGCCGGCAGTTCCGGGTGGTGCACCAGATCGAGGGCGTGCCGATCTCCGCGTACCTGGGGATCCTCGGGACCACCGGGCTCACCGCCTACGTGGGGCTCCTCCACATCGCGCGCTTCACGCCGGGGGAGTCCGTGTTCGTCTCCGGCGCCGCCGGCTCGGTCGGGTCCGCCGTCGGGCAGATCGCCAGGCTGATGGGCGCCTCCAAGGTCATCGGGTCGGCCGGCAGCGCCGAGAAGGTCGGGAAGGTCATCGGTGACTACGGCTTCGATGCGGCGCTCAACTACAAGGACGGTCCGGTCCGCACGCTCCTGCGCGAGCACTTCGGCAAGCAGGACGGTCAGGGCATCGACGTCTACTTCGACAACGTGGGCGGCGACCATCTCGAGGCCGCGCTGGACCTGATGAACGACGGCGGTCGCCTGGCCCTGTGCGGGGCGATCAGCTCGTACAACGCCACCGAGCGCGCGCCCGGCCCGGACAACCTGTGGCACGCCATCACCCGCGGGCTCACCCTGCAGGGCTTCACGATCAACAAGTACATGCACCTGTTCCCCGAGTTCGCCGGGAAGGTCGGGCCGTGGGTGGCCTCGGGCGAGATCGTCTTCGACGAGACGGTGGTCGAGGGCATCGACAACTCGGTCGACGCGTTCCTCGACCTCATGCGTGGCGCCAACGTGGGCAAGATGCTCGTCAGGATCTGACCCCCGGGGCGTCGAGATCGGCCGACCGCCGACTTTGTGCAACTTGTTGCATGAACGTCGCGACGGACGTACGGTCGGGGCATCCGTCGAAAGGAACGCCGATGTCCCTCCCCCCCGTTCTCGCAGGCCCCCTGACCGTGCCCGTCGTGGCCTCGCCGATGTTCATCTACTCCGGGCCCGAGCTCGTGGCCGCGCAGTGCCAGGCCGGGGTGATCGGGTCGTTCCCCTCCCTCAACGCGAGGCCGCAGTCGGCCCTGGCGGAGTGGATCGACCAGATCAACCGGAGCAACGAGGCGTTCGCCGCGGCGAACCCCGAGGCCTACGTGGCGCCCTTCGCCGTCAACCTCATCGTCCACCGCTCCAACGACCGGCTCGAGCAGGACCTGGCGACCGTCGTCGAACACCGGGTGCCGATCGTCATCACCTCCCTCGGCGCGCGGGAGGAGGTCAACCAGGCGGTCCACTCCTACGGGGGCATCGTCCTGCACGACGTGATCAATAACAGGTTCGCCCGTAAGGCCGTCGAGAAGGGCGCGGACGGGCTGGTGGCGGTGGCCGCCGGTGCCGGCGGCCACG
Organism: uncultured Dietzia sp.; assembly: GCF_937873725.1. GTDB lineage: Bacteria > Actinomycetota > Actinomycetes > Mycobacteriales > Mycobacteriaceae > Dietzia. The sequence goes on along the minus strand of NZ_CALMYY010000116.1, from coordinate 24,609 downwards.
CCGGAACCCAGTCGCCGTTCGCGCTGATCCAGGAGATCCGCGAATGGTTCGACGGACCGCTGCTGCTGTCCGGGGCCATCGCCCACGGCCGCTCGGTCCTGGCCGCGCAGGCGGCCGGGGCGGACCTGGCGTACGTGGGATCGGCGTTCCTCGCCACCGACGAGTCCCGCGCCCCCGGGTCCTACAAGCAGATGATCGTGGAGAGCGGCGCGTCGGACATCGTCTACAGCAACCTCTTCACGGGGGTCCACGGCAACTACCTGCGGGGCAGCATCGAGGCGGCCGGCCTCGACCCGGACGACCTCCCGACCTCGGATCCGTCCGCGATGGACTTCGGCACCGGCGGGACCGCCGAGTCCAAGGCGTGGCGCGACATCTGGGGTGCCGGTCAGGGCGTCGGGGCGGTGACCTCGACGGGCACGGTCCGCGAGCTCGTCGACCGCCTCCGCACCGAGTACGAGCTGGCGTCCGGGGCGCTCTCCGCCACCGCGGCGGCCGTCGCCTCCACCCGCTGACCGGGTGTCACTGAAGTTCGCGATCCTCACCTCCCTCAGCGAGCGGGCGGGCAGCGGGATCGAGCTGGCCCGGCGGTTCGACCGGTCGATCGGATACTTCTGGCCGGCGACCCACCAGCAGATCTACCGCGAACTCGACCGACTGGCCTCGGCCGGACTCATCCGGGAACTGCCGCAGGAGGGCCCACCCCGCCGGGGGCAACCCAGGAGGTTCGAGGTGACCCCCGGCGGGTCGGAGCTGCTCGTGGGGTGGATCGGGGAGGGGGACGAGCCCGACCCCATGCGGTCGACCCTCGCCGTCCGCGTCCGCGCGGCCGCGGCCACCGGCAGGACACGGGAACTCCGCCACGCGCTGGAACACCACCGGCGGCGTCGACAGGACGACCTCGACCGATACCGCCAGATCGAGCAGCGGGACTTCCGCTCGGTCGACCCCTCCGACCCGCGCGGCACGCTCCAGCACAGGGTCCTCAGGCTGGGGATCGAGGGGGAGCGGGCCTGGCTCGCCTGGTGCGACGACACCCTCGCCGCCCTGGAGGGACTGCCGGGGGACTGAGCGTTCAGGCGACCGTGAGCAGGATCTTCCCGTGCGACTCCCCGGAGTCGAGCAGGGCCAGGGCCTCCGCGGCGTTCTCCAGGGGGATCTCGCGGGAGACGCGGGTGGTCACGTCCCCGGCGGCGACCAGCGGCCAGACGTTGTCGACGACCTCCCGGCAGACGCCGGTCTTGCCCCCGGGTCCGTCCACCGGGCGGGCCCGGAGGTTGGTGGCGATCACCCCGGCCCGGCGGGCGAGCAGCGCACCCAGGTTCAGCTCACCCTTCACCCCACCCTGCATGCCGATCACGATGAGGCGGCCGTCCGGGGCGAGGGCGGCGATGTTCCGCTCGAGGTACTTCGCGCCCATCACGTCGAGGATCAGGTCGACGCCGCGGCCCCTCTCGTCGTCGTGGGTCCATTCCCCTATCCGGTCGACAAAGTCCTCATCCCGGTAGTCGATCGCGAGGTCGGCCCCGAGGTCACGGCACGTCCGCACCTTCCCCGGACCGCCGGCGGTGGTGGCCACGCGGGCCCCGAGGGCGCGGCAGACCTGGAGGGCGTGGGAGCCGATGCCGCCGGCCCCGCCGTGGAGCAGCACGCGCGGGGCGCCGAGTCCGACCTCGCCCCAGCGGGCTCCCGCGGCCAGGACGCCCCGGCCGAGCCCACCCGTCATGACGAGGTTCGACCACACGGTGCACGCCACCTCGGGCAGCGACGCCGCCTCGTGCAGCGACACCCCGGCCGGGATCGGCATCACCTGACCCGCCGGAACGGCGACCTGCTCGGCATACCCGCCGCCGGCGAGCAGCGCGCACACCTCGTCGCCCACGGCCAGGCCCTCCACGCCCTCGCCGACGTCGCGGATCCGGCCGGAACGCTCGAGGCCGAGGATCCCGGACGCGCCGGGCGGCGGGGGGTAGTGGCCCCTGGACTGGAGGAGGTCCGCGCGGTTGACGGCCGTCGCGGCCACGTCGATGAGGACCTCACCGGGGCCAGCGGTCGGGTCGCGGACCTCGACCAGGTGCAGGGACTCGGGACCGTTCTCGTACGCGATGGCCTTCATGCCCTCCGACGGTAGCCGGGACGGCGGGCCTGGGCGGGCGGGCTGGGTGGTGGGGCGCCGGGTCCACTACGATGAGCGGCGTCGTCGACGCGGGTTTCACGTGGAACCCCGCGGTCGCGCGTGTCGCGGCGGACGGCGGGGAAGTGTGGCAGAGCGGCCGAATGCACTCGCCTTGAAAGCGAGCGTGCCTCAACAGCACCGGGGGTTCAAATCCCTCCACTTCCGCCCACCGGGTCAGGCGGTCGCCTCGTCCAGGTCGGCCGACGACACGTGGCGGATGATCTCGAGCACGCGGGGGTACGCGCTGGAGCCTCCGGACACGAGTGAGACATGGTCCTGGTCCTCGAACAGGACCAACTTGGCCCGCCCCCCGGCGCGGGTGACCGCGTCCACGTAGCGCCGGGAGTTCTCGGGTGCCACCGTGGTGTCGCGCCCACCGTGCAGCGCGATCACCGGGGTGTCCGGGTCGATGTTCTGGATGGGGTCCACCATCGCGTAGCGGCTCGCCACCTCGGCGGGGGTGCCGCCGATCGCGGTGATGATCCTGTCGTCCCCGTGGGTCGCGGCGTACGCCAGGTCCAGGGGGCCTGCGATGGACACCACACGGGTCGGACGGAACGCCGGCTTCGCCCCCACCTCGTCGTCCTCGAGGAGATGCCGCGTGCCGCCCCAGACCGCGAGCTGGGCCCCGGCGCTGTGGCCGATCACCACCTCGTCATCGGTGGTGATCTGGGGGAACCTCTTGTCCACCTCGACCACGTGGTCCAGCGCGTTCGCGATGTCGAGGAACGTGGTGGGCCACCCCCCGCCCGATCCCACGCGCCGGTACTCGACGTTGTAGACGGCCATGCCGCGGTGGGCGAGCTCCCGGGCGAGCGGGTCGAACGTGTACGCGCCGACCTGGCTCTGCCAGGACCCGCCGTGGATGAGGACCGCCAGGGGGATCGAATCGACCCGCTGGGCCCCGGCGGGCAGGTAGAGGTCCGCCCAGTTCTGGGACGGATCGGCCTCGTCGTTCGTGGGGTACTGGAAGCGCTGGACGGTGACCTCGTCGAGCCGCGCGGGAAGGGCGATCGCGGACTCCACGGCCGGAGCCCCGTCGGAGATCGTGCACCCGGCCGCGAGCGCGAGGATGATCGCCAGGCCGGAGCCGATGCTCGAGACCCTCGCGGGACGGGGAGTGCGCCGTCGCTGCAGAATGCTCACCCTTTTCTCAGGAATCCATCAGATTGATCGACGGTCCGACAGGAGCTTCATCCGTCGACTTCTGCCGAGACCACCGAGGCGCCCGAGGCCCGGTCATGAAATCAATCTTAGATTACCGGAGCGGGATCGGGCCCACGGTCCCCCGATGTGGAGGTGGCCCCGGCAGCCCCGGCCGGCCGATCAGGCCACGGTTCGGACCCGCCCGAGCGCGGGGGCCCGCAGCGGGCCCTCCTCGCTGACATACCGGATGAGGGCGTCGATATCGGTGAACCCGGCCTCGCGGCGTTCGCCGCGGTCGGCGAGGGGGGAGCCGGTGAACTCCGGGGAGGAGAGGAACTCGTTGACCACGACGGTGTAGTCCCTGCCGGGATCGACGGGCTCGCCGTCGACCAGCAACTCCGTCACGCGGTCGCCCTCGGGGCGCCGCAAGTCCACGGTGTAGCGCACGTTGGAGGAGACCGCCGGGCCGTTGTCGCCGATGTCGTCGACGAAGTGGGATAACGCGGTCCGGAGCTCCGCGCCCGTGACGGTGACCAGATAGAGCCGGTCGCCGTAGGGCTGGACGGTGTGCAGGGTCGCGTAGTCCAGGGGGCCTCGCGGGAGGTCCGTGCGGAGGGAGTCCGGGTTGGAGAGGGCCAGCTGCGCACCACGGCCCCGGGCGGCGTGGAGCTGGCAGTCGGCGATGAGGTCGGCCAGCGGGGACTCGCCGTTGGTGTCCATGGCCCGGGCGATGGTCCCGGTGGCGGAGCCGAGGGGCTTGCGGGCCTCGGGAGCCGCGGCGGCGGACGCCTGCCGGAGGAGTTCCTCCGTGCCGGCGTCCGGTGCGATGTCGAGGTTGACGGTCTGGTTGAAGGCCGAGGTCCGGGGGCGGACGACGTCACCGGTGGAGGGGTCGACGGCGAGGTCGACGACCGAGACCGAGCGCCCGTGCGAGGCCGGCGCCATCACCACCCTCTCGTCGCTCTCCGCGTCCAGGACCCGGCAGGTGGCCGGTCCGCCGGAGGCGCCGACGATCAGTGCGTCCACCGCGGGGTCGAGCCGCTTGACCAGGTCGAGCGCCGTGAGTTCCGACGGGCAGGCACCGGGATCGAGGTTGCCGTGCACGGTGGTGGACTGCACGAGCCCCACGATCGCCTCGACGCCCAGGAACCGCAGCGACTCCACGGCCTCGTTGACCGCCCGCACCGGGTCCGACAGGCGGGTGGTGGTCTCGGGGGCGGTCTCCGACGGGAGGGTGACCGCCACGACCCCCACGCGGATGCCACCGATCCGATGGATGGCGAACGGGAAGGTCGGTGCGGCGTCGGGGGAGGGGATGGCGTTGGAGGCGAGGAACGGGAACGCCGCACCGCGGAACGGTGGCAGCGGGGGGTCGACGCGGCAGGCCCGCTCCGTGCGGCAGTTCGGCCGGACCAGGCCGCGGATGTGGTCGGCGCCCTTCTCGAGCTCGCGCCGTCCCACACCGACCGCGTCCACGCCGATGCTGTTGAAGTACTCGATGGTCGGACGGTCGTCGAGCAGCGCGGTCTCCGGGGCGGTTCCGCCGATCGAGTCGCCGGTGGCCAGCAGGAGCGCGTCGCCGGACTGGGCGCGGAGCTTGCTCACCGTGGCGGCGAGGTGCGCGCCTCCGCCGGCCGGCCGGATGTTCCCGGACCCGTCGCGGAGCTCACCCTGGAACCCGACAGGGCGCGCGAGCGCCCCGGAGAACTCGCCGATGCCGAGGATGCGGACGGACCGCGTCTCGACGGCGGGGCCCAGGGGCCGACTCGACTCGCTGGGCCGTGCGCCCGCGGACGGGACCGTCAGCGTCAGCGCCAGGATCCCGATCGCGAGGATCGCCAGTGTGACGAGGGCGGTCCGGCGAAGAGAGGGGGTGGCGGGGCGCCGACCCGATCCGGACGTCCGGGGTGGATCCGACCCCACCTCGTGCCACGAACGCTGCTGCTCCATCCGGCTCCTTTGGTGACGTGCCACTGCGGGCCCGCCGTCATGTGGTGCGGGACGATGCCTCTGTTCTTCCAAACTTCGCCAATCGTGCCGTCGTCAGGTCACGGGACCCCGCCGGAACGGTCACGTTCCGGTTACGAATCCCCGTGCTGCGGTGAGGAAGCGGTCGTTCTCGCCGGGATCGCCGACCGTCACGCGCACGCCGTCGCCCGCAAAGCACCGGGCCACCACGAGGTGCTCGCGGCAGTGCGCGTCGAAATCGGAGGCCGCCTCGCCGAGCGGGAGCCACACGAAGTTGGCCTGGCTGTCCGGCACCGCGTGCCCCAGGTCGATCAGCGCGTCGCGCACCCTCGTGCGCTCGGCCACCACGGCGTCGGTGCGGGCGCGGAGTTCCTGCCCGGCGTCGAGGCAGGCGATTCCCGCGGCCTGCGCGAGGGAGCTGACCGAGAACGGGACGACCATCTTGGCCACGGGCACCACCAGGTCGACGGGCCCGACCAGGTAACCCACGCGCAGCCCCGCGAGCCCGTACGCCTTGGAGAAGGTGCGGAGCGCCACGACGTTCGTCCGGGCCATGGACTCGGCGACGCCGTCCACCGGGTCATCGCCCCGGACATACTCGACGTAGGCCTCGTCCAACGCGACGGTCACCCGTTCGGGGATCCGGTCGAGGAAGGCGGAGAGGTCGGTGCGGGTGATCGCCGGGCCGGTCGGGTTGTTGGGGGTGCACACGAAGATCAACCGGGTGCGATCGGTGACGGCCCCGGCGATCGCGTCGAGGTCCAGCGTCCCGTCCGCGCGGTTGGGGACGGGCACCGGGACGGCATGGGCGATGCGGGAGATGATCGGGTACGCCTCGAAGGAGCGCCAGCCGTAGACCACCTCGTCGCCGGGCGCGCACACCGCCTGGACCAGCTGCTGGCACAGCGCGACCGAACCGCACCCCGCGGTGACGTTCTGCGGCGGCACGCCCAGGAACTCGGACAGCCGACCGACCAGGGCGCGGGCGGTGATGTCGGGGTAGCGGTTGGCGCCGGCGGCGGCCTCCGCGATCGCCTCGGCCACGCTCGGGAGCGGGCCCGCCGTGGTCTCGTTGGAGGCGAGCTTGATCGCGCCCGGGATGGTCGCGCCGGGCACGTACGAGGGGATGGCGTCGAGGTCGCTGCGCACGTCGGGGGACATGGGTACAGAGTAGGACCCCCGTCCGGCCGCCGGGCGGCCGGCCGTTTTGCGCACCGCCCCGGCCACTGTGTACTGTTATCCCTCGTTGGCTCAGCAGAGCCTCCAGGAGGCGTGCCAGAGCGGCCGAATGGGACTCACTGCTAATGAGTTGTCCCCCTTAAAGGGGACCGGAGGTTCAAATCCTCTCGCCTCCGCCATGCCGGAGCACCGGGAAACCGGATGAACTGGCACGACAGATGAATATGCGCCCGTAGCTCAACGGATAGAGCACTTGACTACGGATCAAGAGGTTAGGGGTTCGAATCCCTTCGGGCGCACAACCGCAGACGCCCCCGCCCCTCCGGGCGGGGGCGTCTCGCTCGTCTCGGCAGCCCATATCGCCCGCGTCGCGCCCGGGATGTGGCACTTTTGCATCGTGAGCACAGCAACCGTTGAGCCGTCCGGGGAGACGTCCACCGCGCCCCCGCGTGGGAACGTGGCCGTCCTCGTGGTGGTCGCGCTCCTGGTCGTGGCACCGATCGTCGCCCTGGACCTGTCTCCGTGGAGTGCGAACGGCTCCCTGTGGTACCTGGGGATGCTCCCGGCGCTCATGGGGCTGTTCACCAGTCGGCGGCTGGCGTTGGGGGCGGCGGCGCTCACCCCGGCGATCGTCGGGGTGTCCCTGCTGCTGCGCGACATGCCCGCGGTCGTGGGGGCCGGCTACATGATGGTGCTCGGTGCGGTCACCGGGCTGGTGGCGGTGCGCGGCTGGCACGTCATGTTCGCGTTCGCGGCGCCGCTGGCCGCGCTCGCCCTGATCGGCGACCTCCACGTGGCCATGCCATCGGGACGGGTGGACGCGGATTCCTCCCCGGCGGCGATGCTGGTGACCCTGGCGGTCCTCCTGCTGGGCGGGGTGTGGACGGCATGCCTCGGGCCGTTCGCGCTGCGGCGGATGCACGTCACCGCGCCGGAACCGGTCTCCGCGCGGGCCGCCGGGTTCTTCGCCGTGTCGCTGGGGGGGATGGTGGCGGTGGGGTCGTTCATCGCGCTGACCTGGCTTCCCCCGACCTCGTGGTGGATGATCCTCACGTTCTACGTCGTGGTCCAGCCGCACTTCGCCGAGATGGTCACGCGGGTCGGCCACCGGGTGGTGGGCACCCTCGTCGGATCGACCCTCGCGGCGGTCGTCGTGTACTACTTCCGCCACCTGCCCGGGCTCATCGGCGCGCTCGCCGCGGCGCTGACGCTGCTCGCGGCGTGGGCCAATCTCCGGTTGCCCTACTGGGTGTTCGTCACGTTCCTCACCCCCGCCGTCGTGCTCCAGACGTCAGGCGGCACCCGCGACCTGGCCAAGGCCATCGCCGACCGCGCCGGCTACACGCTCATCGGCGCGGCGGCCGCGCTCATCCTCATGACCTGCGGCCACCAGTACCTGGTCTGGCACGCGGCCAGGGCCGCCCGGGACCGGACCGGACCGTGACCCGCCCGGCCGCCGGTCCGGCGGCCGGGCGGCCCGGGATGGTGGATCAGGCCGCGGCGGGCCGCCGCTTGACCCGCACCCGCTGGTACGGCGCGGCCACGGACTCGCCGATCGCCTGCGCGATGAGGTCCTCGGCGGTCCGGTTCTTCCGCGCGAGGGTGGCGACGAGCTTGGTGAACCGGGCGCCGCGGGCGAATTCCTTGGCGCTGCGGTCCTCGACGGCGAAGAACAGCTTGGCCTGATCGGGGAGCAGCGACAGCACGCCGTTGAGGATCTGCCGGGTGACCCACTTGGCCACCGGGCCCTTCACGTCCGGATGGCGCAGCGAGTGCCCGGCCATCGCCGCGAAGATGGTCAACGCCTTGGTGTTGAGGCCGTCGCTGACGTACTGGTCGACTTCCTCGAAGGTCTCGAAGTACGGGCCGGGGACATGCAGCTGCTTCGCGCCGCGGTGCGATTCCACCACCACGCGGTTCGAGTCCTCGGTCGACAGGCCCGGGCCGAACTCCTGGTAGCCGCGCACCGCGGACCAGATGTAGGTCCACCACGTCCACCGCATCCACTCGGGCTGCTTGGCGCTGACCACCTCGCCGGTCTCCGGGTTGGTCCAGCTCGCCCGCTCGTGGAGGTGATCGACGCGCGTGGCCGCCGCATCCGCGTGGGCGGTGTCGGCGAAGATCGAGTCCCGCAGGTACGCGGCCGTGCGGTCGAATCGCGCGGCCATCTCGTCGGCGCCCTCGCTGGTCAGGGACACCCGCTCGAAGTGGGTCATCATTCCCGGCTCGAGCATCTGGAGGAAGAGGGCGTTCTTCGCGCCGAGTCCCGAGGACGGGTCCGAGAACACCCGCCACGAGACGCTGTCGGGGCCGTAGTGGCCGTCGTCGGCGCGGGGTGCGTCGGAGAGCCTCAGGGGCACGGGTGTCTCGGTCATGGCGCGGCTCTTTCGGGGAGGGGGAGAGGACGCCGGGCGTCCAGGGGGGAAGCGGTCACCGCGATAATAAGTCCTTCACCCCGGCGGTCGAGCGCTTTCGTCGTGATGAGCTCCGCGGTGCGGAGGGAGGCCGCCCCCGCGGCGTCGCCGGGGGTGGGGCGTCCGGTACCACGACGACGAGGTCGGCCCCTTCGTAGGCTGTGCCGATGACCGAGTCCGCCCGAGATGCGTTCCGCCGCAACGCCGGCCATCTTGCGTCGGTGGCGCTCGTCGTGATGTGGAGTTCCGGGTTCGTCGGCGCCGAGCTCGGCATCCGCGCCGGCGGGACCCCGCTACAGCTGTTGGGGTGGCGTTTCTCGATCCTCGGGGCCCTGCTGGTATCGGCCTGCCTCGTCCTGGGCGTGCGTCTGACCGACCGGCGGGCGTGGGCGCGCCAGGGCGTGGTGGGGCTGTTCAGCCAGGCCGTGTTCCTGTTCATGATCTTCCAGGGCGTCGCCCTCGGCGTCGACGGCGGGACGGCGGCCCTCATCGCGGCGCTGCAGCCGCTGCTCGTGGCGACCGTCGCGGGCCGGGTCCTGGGCGAGCGGACCACCACGGGCATGTGGATCGGCATGCTCCTGGGGATGGCCGGCGTCGTGGTGGTGGTCTCCGGTGGGCTGGGCGCGGGGATCGCGCCGTGGTGGGCGTATCTGTTCCCGGTGGTCGGGATGCTCAGCCTCGCCTCGGGGACGGTCCTCACCCAGCGGCTGCGCCCCACGGAGTCGCTCCTGCAGTCCATCACCATGCAGTCGGTCGTCGCGGCGGTCGTGCTGGTCGCGGCGATGCTGCTGACGGGGCAGGGCAGGGTTCCGGCCGACCCCGGGTTCTGGTCGGCGGTGGCCTGGCTGGTGCTGCTGTCCACCCTCTGCGGGTACGTCCTCTACGTCTTTGTCACCCGCACCCGCGGGGCCACGGTCGCCAGCGTGCTGCTGTACCTCACCCCGCCCACCACCATGCTGTGGGTGTGGCTCATGTTCGGGGTCCCGGTCACCCTCGTGGCGGTCGCGGGCATGGCGATCAGCGCGGTCGGCGTGGTCCTGGTGCTGCGGTCCCGGCCGGCCGCGGCGGGTCAGCGCGCACGCCGGTAGAGCGCGGCCGGGCGACCGCGGAGCGCCGTGGCCAGGGCGGGCTCGCCGTCGTCGCCCCTCACCGGTTCCAGGTGCGGCTTCATCCGCCGCGCGAAGTTGTCCTTGTGCAGCTCGGCGCCGATCACGGCCTCGTGCACGCGGCGCAGCTGGTGCAGGGTGAACGGCTCGGGCAGGAAGCCGTCGGGGTCGGGGCCCACGTCCACGTAGCGCAGCCGGATCTCGTAGCGCTCGCGCACGTCCCGGATCGCGGCGTCGACTATGGCGTCGTGGTCGAACAGCAGCGGCCCCACCCCGTCGAGCCCGCCGTCGGCGGTGACCCCCGCCAGCTCGCCGAGCGCGCCGTGCAGCGCGGACTCGGGCAGGGGGAGCGCGTTCGCGACCGACACCGCCCACGTGCGGTCGTCGCGGTCGGGGTCGTCGAAGAGCCGGAGCAGGCGCGGCCGGATGGTCGCGTGCGGCGTGATCCCCACCTTCTCGCGCAGCACGTGATCGGCGGTCCGGGCCACCGTGGTGCGCTCCCGGAGGAACGCCCCGGGGAGCGCCCAGCCGTCCGGGTCGCTGCGGCGGAGGACCAGCACCCGCAGCTGGGGGTCGGGGCCGCCGGCGTCGGTGACGGTGAGGATCGCCAGGTCCACGGCCACGGCGGGACGGGGGAATCGGTCGAGATCGGACACGCCCTTCACATTAGCGCGAGTCGCGTGTTAATGTTTAGCGCGTTGAGAGTGCTAAAGGATGGATCCGAGCGGAAGGGGCGATGACATGCGGGAGGCCACCGAGTGCGCGTGGGGGATGTTCCTCGACACGCTTATCTGCCGACTGGGCGACGTGCAGGACGGCGAGGCGCTGGCACTGGTAGCGCCGTCGGGTAGGGACGGCTGGAGCACTCAGCTCGTCATCCGCGCGGACCGCGACCGGGGATGGATGTGGGTGACGCGCGGGATCTCCGGCAGCACCGCCGCGGAGGAGGTCGTGGCCCGCGTCGGGGAGAGCGGGGCGTTCGAGTTGGCCCAGGCGATCGTCCGGGCCGCGCGCGAGGATCTGCGGTTGCCGCACCCCCAACTGTTCACCGCCCGGGCGGACGGGCCCGGCGCCGCGCGGCTGGCCGAGAGCCTGGGGCTCGCGGTCGCGGGCACGGTGGGCGAGCCGACAAGCGGCGGGGGCGAGCCGGCCCGCGGCGGTCCGGAGACCCTGCGCCCGATGGTGGAGAGGGTGATCAGGGAGGTCTTCGGACAGGAACCGGGCGTCGACGACGACGGCGACCTGACCTTCGACCTCGCCGGCACGACGGCCTTTGTCCTGTTCCGGGCGGACGGGGGCATGATCGAGGCCTGGTCGATGGTCGTCCGGGGCGTCTACAGCCGCCGCAACACCGCCGTCGAGCTGGACCTGCTCAACCGCAGGGGGGCGTGGAGTACCTGGTACATGCGCGATCGCAACGTGTTCCAGAAGATCATGCTCCCGGCGCGGCCGCTCTCCGCGGAGAACCTCGAGGGGATGCTCCGCGCTTTCGCGCAGGACTTCCGGCAGAACCGGGACGAACTGGCCTACCGGCTGGGAGGAATGGCGGCGTGAGCAGCGAGGGCGAGATGACGACGACGAGGTATGACCGCGCCAGGGGGGTCCTGCTCGGCGCGGCGGTGGGTGACGCGTTGGGCGCCGGCTACGAATTCGGCAGCGCGCACCCGGGCCCGGACGGGCCGGGGATGATCGGCGGCGGGATCGGGGACTTCGCGCCGGGGGAGTGGACGGACGATACCGCGATGACGTGGAGCGTGGCCGAGGTGGCAGCGCGCGGACTCGAGCTCGCGAGCGCCCGGGCGTTGACCGCGGTGGCCAAGAATTTCCGTACCTGGCTGGATTCCGGACCGCCGGACGTCGGAATCCAGACGCGACAGGTGGTGCGGGCCGCGGGGCACGGACCGACGGGCGAGCAGCTCGCCGGCGCGGCCCGCCACTACGCCGCCCAGCATGCCCATTCCGCCGGGAACGGCTCGCTCATGCGCACCGCCCCGGTTGCGCTCGCGCACCTCGGCGACCCGGTGGCCTGTGCTTCGGCGGCCCGGGCGGTGAGCGAGCTGACGCACGCGGACCCGCTCGCCGGCGACGCCTGTGTGCTCTGGAGCCTGGCGATCCGGCACGCGGTCGTCCACGAGGAGTTCGACGTCCGTACCGGGCTCGACGCGCTCGATGAGTCCTCTCGTGAACGGTGGGAAGACCTGATCGACCAGGCCGAACAGCGCCTTCCGGACACGTTCACGCCCAACGGCTTCGTGGTGACCGCCTTTCAGGCGGCGTGGTCGGCGATCAACCATACGGTCGACGGGCGTGACGGGGAGGCCCACGTACGAGCCGCACTCGCCGAGGTGATCGCGGTGGGGGACGACACCGACACGACCGCGTCCATCGCAGGGGCGCTACTCGGAGCTCGGTGGGGAGCCGCGCAGTTCCCCACTCAATGGCGCGAGGTCTGCCACGGCTACCCCGGTATCGACTCGCGCGACCTGGAAAAGATGGCGACCGACATAATTGACCTGCAGAGAGACCCGACCTCATGAAAAAGACCCCGACCTGCCCGATGTGCCACTCCGGCGACTCGCTCGCCCCTATCTCCGTGGACGGCGGGGCGGACGAGGCCTACTTCTGCGAGGAGTGCTCGAACCTGGTGCACACCCGGGCCCCGGTCGTGACGGCCCCGCGCCGGATCCCGCGTCCTGCGGCAACCGTGCGCGGCGAACTGCCCGGGCCGTCGGACGCGGACGCCGGTCGCGTGGCGGAGGTCGAGGCCGTCAAGATCCAGTTCCTCGCACGTCCCCGCGACTCCGGCAGCAAGGTGGCCGGATACCTGGAGGGCTACCAGCAGGTGTTCTCCTCCGTCGGCCTCGCCGCATGCGCGCCGGGGGTCCTCAAGGACTTCGCGAACTCCAACATCGGCTGCAACCCGGGAAACATGTCCGTGTTCAACAGCGCATGGAACGAGCTGGGCGAGCGGGAGGCGGCGGAGAGAGTCCGGGAAGTGATCGACTACCTCCTCCGTGGGGAGGGTCTCGATCTGGAGGACCGCTTCAGCGCACTGGTGAACGGTTCCGCGAGCGTGGAGATGAAGGGGTTCAAGGAGGCCCTGCTGACGAGGGTCCTCTGGGTGGACGACCCCGGCCGGTTCGTTCCGCTTCTCACCTACACGGGCAACGCCGGGAAGAAGGAGATCGCACGGTCGATCTGGGGTCTCCGACTGCCGGATCCGGACTCCGTCGACTGGTCGCTCGGGCGACTGTCGGTGTGGAGCAACGACCTCCTCCGTGAGCTCGCCGGCGAGGGGTTCGAGCACACGCAGCACATCGGCGAGTTCCTGTGGTGGGCAAAGGATCAGCTCTGAGGGCCACCGCGAGGGTTCCCGGGGGAGCCGGGAAAAAGGGAGTCGTGGACGCCGCTCGGCGGTGCGGGGGAGGATCCAGGGGTGAACCCCCAGCAGCCCGACCACGTCCTGCGCACGCTCGCGGACCTCGACGCCCGGCTCGGACGCATCACCGCGGAGGTGGCGGAGGTCCGGGCCGGGCTCTCGGCGGTCGCCCGGCAGACGCGCTCGCCCGAGGGGGCCCCGGTCTGGCGCGCGGGGGCGCCGCAGGTCGGCGTCCCCGGCCCGCCCCCGGGCGGCTTCGGGCCTGACGGCCCGGTCGGCGGGCCCCACCCCACGGCCCGGGTCGGCGGTCCCCACCCCACGGCCCCGGTCGCCGGCCCCCCTCCCGGGCAGCCGTGGCGACCGGCGCAGCCCCGCCCCCGCCGGGCTCCCCGCATCACCGCGGCCACGGTCATCGCCGCGATCGGCGGCGCCGTCATGCTCGCGGGCATCGCGTTCCTGCTGGTGGTGGCCATCCAGGCGGGGCTGTTCCCGCCCATCGCCCGGGTCGCCGCGGCGGCGGTCCTCGCGGCGATCCTCATCGGGTCCGGACTGTGGCTGCAGTCCCGGCACGTGGCCACGCCGGAGCGCCGGATCAACCCCGGTGCGTTGGCGTTGGTGGGAACGGGCCTGGCCGCGGCGATGCTCGACGTGATCGCCTGCACCTCTCTCTACCAGTGGATCCCGGTGCCGGCGGCGTACATGTTCGTCGGCGGGCTGGCCCTGGCGGGCATGGCGCTCGCGCAGCGCTGGTCCTCCGGGCTCCTCGCGTGCCTGGTCTCCGCCGGCACCATGCTGCTCGCGCCGCTCATCTCCACCGGCGTGGAGCTGCCGGTGTTCCTGGTCATCCTCGCGATCGCCACGGCCGTGCTCGCGTCCGACCTCGGGGTGGCCGTCCGCGTGGTGTGGTCGGTGTTCCCGGCCCCGGTACTCCTGGGCTACCTCGCGCAGGCCGCCCTCCACGATCGCGGCGAACAGATCGCGCTCATCGTGGCCGCGCTCGTCTTTGCCGGAGTGGGCGTCGGGGTCGCCTGGTCCGACTCGGTCCGCCGCAGCCCGGCTCCGGAGAACGCGGCCCTCGTCGTCGTCCCCACCGCCGTCCCCCTCCTCCTGTTGGCCACCCTCGACCTCCTCCGGCCCGGTTGGCCGGTCGGGCTGGTCCTCGCGGCGGCCTACCTCGCGGTGGCCGTGGCGGCCGGGCGGCGCCCCGGGGACCCGGGACCCGCCCTGCTCTCCGCGGTGACGGGATACGCCGGGAGCGCACTCCTGCTCGGGGCGTGGGTGGAGCTCGGCGGACGGGAGGCGACGGGCCTGGCGGTGACCCTCTCCGCCACCGCGTACGTCGTGGCCGCCGGCCTCTGGGCGCGCCGCTGGGTGGGGTGGGTGGCCGCCATCGGCACCGCGATCGCGATGAGCGTCTACCTCGTCGTGAACCTCCCGTTCCTCGCCCTGAGCGAGCGGCAGGCCGGTCGCCAGTTCGACTACTGGGACGTGGTGTCCGCGTTCGCCGTCACGGTCCTGGCCGTGGCCGTGACGTGGTGGGCGGCCCGCAGCCGGCCGCGCGCGGCGTCCCGCGTGGTGATGGTGGGCGCCGTGGTGGCGCTGCTGACGTTCTCGGTGCTGGTGGTGGCGTCGGGGGTGGTGATCGGCGACCTCGCCGGGGCGACCCGCAACGGCTTCCTCGCGGCGCACCTGGTGGTGACCGTGCTGTGGATCAGCTGCGCGGCCTGGTTGATCCTCACGCCCAGCCCTCGGATCTCCGAGGCGCGCAGGCTGGGCTTCGTGTTGGGCTCACTCGCCCTGGCCAAGCTCCTGTTCCTCGACCTGGCCACGCTGCCGGGGCTGTTCCGGGTGCTGGCGTTCGTCGCCGTCGGCGCGGTGATGTTGGCGGTGGCCGTGCGCTACCGCAACGAGACCGAGCCGTCGGGCAGCGGCTCCCCGACGTAGACGCGGAACGCGCGCGGCTCGGCCCCGGACATCAGCACCTCGACCTCGGGATGATCCACCTCGTCGGGGTCGTCGGACGGGAGGCTCCACACCACCTCGCCGGCGTCGGTGAGCTCGCGCAGCGCGAGGCGGGTGGCACGGACCCAGCGGACGTGCCGGAGCGCGGGCTCGTCCCGCAGGTCGTCCTCGGCCATCCCCTCCCGGTCGCGCAGATCCACCATCAGACGCTCGCCGGCGGGCGCCTCGTACGCCGTGCAGACGTGGTCGACCAGCACCGCCAGCGGCCAGGACGGTTCGGAGCCGAGCAGGTCGATGACGATCATGCGCGCGTCGCCGACCTGGCCGGCCGTGGGCGTGGTGAGGACCTGAAGCCTCTCGGCCACGTCCTCCGTGATCTCGATGAACTGGACGGTCATGGCGAACCCCTGTTCCGACGGGACGGTCGACGTCAGGGCTCGCGGCGCGGCCCCGGCCGTCCCGACTGTGGCGTAGATCATATCCCACCCGTGTGTCCCGTGGATCTCGGCTCGATGACGATCGTGGGAACAGAGTCGGTAGACGGCCGCCGGGCGCAACCCCAGTGGATAGGGTCGGACGGGTGATCACGCCGCAGTCCGGACCCGCCACCGACGCCGGGGCCCAGCCCGATGCCTTCACCCTCTCCTACGCGGGGTTCCAGCCTGTCGAGGAGGGGCTCCGCGAGACGCTCACCTCGACGGGGAACGGGTACCTGGGCACCCGCGGGGCCGCCGAGTGGGAGGAGTCCGACGGGGTGCACTACCCCGGTACTTACATCCACGGCCTGTACAACCGCGCGACCACCATGCTCGGCGGCATACCCGTCCACAACGAGGACCTGGTCAACCTTCCCAACTGGCTGCCGCTCAAGCTCCGGATCGGCGGGGCGGAGGTGCTCCGGCTGGCGGAGCTCGAGCTCCTGGACTACCACCACGAACTCGATCTGCGGACGGCCCTGCTCACCAGGCGGCTCCGGTTCCGGGACAAGGAGGGCCGGGAGACGGCGCTGGTCAGCCGCCGGTTCGTGTCGATGACCTCCATGCACCACGCGTACCTCGAGTGGACCCTCACGCCGCTGAACTGGTCGGGGGAGGCCGAGGTGGTCACCGCGCTCGACGGCCGGGTCGTCAACGGGGGCGTGCCCCGCTACCGCCAGCTGGAGAGCGATCACCTGCGCCCCGGGAGCACCATGGTCCCGGAACCCGCGGTCCTGGCCCTCAAGTCGGTCACCCGGCAGTCCGAGGTGATCGTCGGCGTCGCCGCCCGCACGCTCGTCCGGGTCGACGGGCGCGAGGTCGACGTCCCCCGGTCGGACTTCGGGACGACCGACTACGTCCAGCAGACCCTGCACCTGGACCTCGAGCGGGGTGTCCCCGTCACCATCGAGAAGGCGGTCTCGATGTTCACCTCGCGGGACCCCGCCACCGGGGACACGATCGTGCGCGCCCACCGGTCCGTGGCCCGTTCCCGCTCCTTCGAGGCCGCCTACGACCACCACAGCGCGTCCTGGGCCCGACTGTGGCGGGCCTGCGACATGCGGGTGTTCGGTGACGACGAGGCGCAGCACCTCCTCCGGATCCACATCTGCCACATCCTGCAGACCTGCTCGCACAACACCGCGGACCTGGACGCCGGGGTGCCCGCCCGCGGGATCAACGGGGAGGCCTACCGCGGGCACGTCTTCTGGGACGAGCTGTTCGTCTACCCGTTCCTCACCTTCCGCACCCCGGACGTCACCCGCGGCCTGCTCATGTACCGGTACCGCCGGGTCGCGGAGGCCCGCTCAGCGGCGAAGGCGGTGGGGTACGAGGGGTTCATGTTCCCGTGGCAGAGCGCGTCGCTCGGCACCGAGGAGACCCAGGAACTCCACCTCAACCCGATGTCCGGGCGGTGGGACGAGGACCTCTCGCACAACCAGCGCCACGTGAGCGCCGCCATCTTCTACAACGTCTGGCAGTACGTCACCCTCACCGAGGACACGATGTTCCTCGAGTACCGGGGCGCGGTGCTCATGCTCGGTATCGCCCGGTTCTGGGCGTCCATCGCCCACTACTCACCCGAGCGGGACAGGTACGAGATCCACGGGGTGATGGGGCCGGACGAGTACCACGAGAAGTACCCGGGCGCGTCCGAGAGCGGGTTGCGCAACAACGCGTACACCAACATCTTCGTGGCGTGGATCTGCGACATCGCGGCGCACCTGCTGGAACTCCTGCCCGAACCCCGGGCCAAGTCGGTGCGGGCGCAGCTCGAGCTCCGCGACGAGGAGATCGTGCGGTGGAAGGACATGAGCCGCAAGATGTTCGTCCCGTTCCACGACGGGATCATCAGCCAGTTCGAGGGCTACGAGGACCTCGAGGAGCTGGACTGGGACGGGTACCGCGCCAAATACGGGGACATCCAGCGACTCGACCGGATCCTCAAGGCCGAGGGGGACACCCCCGACCGCTACAAGCTGGCCAAGCAGGCCGACGTCGTGATGCTCTTCTTCCTCTTCAGCGACCCGGAACTCAAGCGGGTGGTCGAGCGCCTCGGGTACGAGTTCGCGGACGACTCCGCCGAGCGCACCATCGAGTACTACGACCGGCGGACCTCGCACGGCTCGACCCTGTCCTACATCACGCACGCCGGCGTGCTCGCCCGCTTCGACCCGGACGCCTCCTGGGACCGGTTCAAGGTGGCGCTGGGCAGCGACGTCAACGACATCCAGGGCGGCACCACCCGCGAGGGCATCCACATGGGGGTCATGTCCGGGACGGTCGACCTCATCCAGCGGTTCTACGCGGGCATGCGGGTCAGCGACGGCATGCTGCTGCTCGACCCCAACCTGCCGGCGGCCGTCGACGGGTTCGCGTTCAACATGACCTACCTGCGGTCGCCGCTCACCGTGACGATCATGCGGGACCGGGTCACGGTGAAACACCGCGACGGGGTGATCGACTCGGTCCCGGTCCGGGTCCGGGTGGCCGGTGAGGAGCGGATGGTCCAGGTGGGCGGCGAGGAGACGTTCAGCCTGGCGTGAGGATCAGACCGGCGTGACGCCGTGTCGGGCCCGACGGCGCTCGTCCTTCTCCCGCCTCCGGGCGGCGTGGCGTTCGCGCTCGCGCGCCACCTCCGCCTCGTGGTCGTACGGCGTGCCGCGGAACCGGCGGATCGAGTAGACCAGCAACGCCAGGCCGATCAGCCCCGACGCGATCAGGCTCCCGCCGGTTCCCCAGCCGCCGAAGAACCACAGGTCGCCGGAGAAGGGCCACCAGGCGGGTGCCGGGGGGTGCTCACCCCAGAACACGCCCAGCCCGATGAGCCAGGTCACCCCGATCGCCGACGCCGCGAGCCGCGGCCACGTCTGCACGCCGCGGGACGCGCCCTCCAGGGCCAGCCGCTTGACGGGGTCGACCCGCTTCTCGAACCACGTGTACTGCTGGGAGAGCACCACCATGCCGCCGAACAGCATGAGCAGTCCGGGGCCGGGCAGGAACAGCGCGGCGATCCCGAGCACGACGAGCGTCCACCCGAGGGTCTCGAGCGCGAGGCGCTTGACCGCGACGTAGCCGAGTCTTCTCACCGGACCATGGTGACAGAGTTCCACCCGGCGGCGCAGGCGTGCGCCGCCGCCACTGGTCAGACGACGGCGGTGCCCAGGAGAGTACCGATCCCGTACGTCGCGACCATGGCCGCGAGTCCGCCCAGGAGGAGCCGGCGGACGGCCTTGCCCCGATCCGCGTCACCGAGCCGAGCGGACACGTAGCCCGCGATCGCCAGACCGACAAAGGTGAGCACGGCGATCGTGGGCACCCGCAGGGACGCGGGCGCGAGGATCGCGAGGAGCGGGATGATCGCCCCGAGGGTGAACGCGATGGCGGAGGAGATGGCCGCGTGCATCGGGTTGGTCAGGGACTCCTGGTCGATGCCCAGTTCGGCGTCGAGGTGCGCCGCGAGCGGATCGACGGCGTGGAGCTCGGTGGCCACCAACCGGGCCGTGTCCTGGCTGAGCCCCTTGGCGGCGTAGAGCCCCACCAGCTCCTCGAACTCGGCCTCCGGCTCCTCCGCCAGCTCGCGGCGCTCCTTGGCGATGAGGGCCTCCTCCGTGTCGCGCTGCGTGCTCACCGACACGTACTCGCCGACGGCCATGGAGAAGGCGCCGGCGGACAGCCCGGCGATCCCCGCGACCATGAGGGCGGAGCGGTCGGTGGTGGCCGCCGCGACCCCCATCACGAGTCCGGCGGTGGAGAGCAGGCCGTCGTTCGCCCCGAGGACGGCCGCGCGGAGCCAGTTGAGCCGGTCGCCGACCGACGCGTCGTGCGGTTCGGCGGCGAGGTGGGGGGCGGATCCGGGGGCGTCCATGCGCTCACGGTAGGAGTCGGACCGCGACGCGGCAAGCGTCGGAAGCCTATCCTTACCAGCGCGTTCCCGACCCACGGGGCGCGACTCAGGCCGGAACCGTGGCGCCGAACTCCCGTGCGGCGCGGACGCCGGCGTCGAGGTCGACCTCCGGCCACCCGTCGGGGGCGTGGAGGACGGCGGCCAGGTCCGAGGTGCGCAGTCCGGAACCGGCGGTGATGAGGCGGTCGACGGCATCCGCTGCGGGGGCGTCGAGCAGGGTGTCGTCGGCCAGTCGGTCGATGATGTCCCGCAGCGCCGACCGCGTGACGGGGAAGAGTTCGGGATCGAACCCGTCGTCGGCAGGTTGGTCGAGCCGCCACCACCCGGCGCCGTCCCAGCCGTAGAGGAAGCCCGGGTGGTCACCGTGGGACCCGGCGTATTCGACGCCGCGCCGCCACCAGCCCGGGGCGTCCCCCACGAGGTCGCTGCCCGTCTCGCCCGCGCTCCCGCCGTCCTCGGTGAGCGAGAACTCGGGGTGGCGGCCGACGACGAGCGCGCGCCCCTCGCCGGGCCGCAAGAGCGCCATCCACTCGCCGTCGTCGCCCGCCCAGTGCAGGGCCGCGGCGGAGGGCGGGCACGGCTCCACCCCCACGGCGGCGCGGACGGCGGCGTCCACGGCGAGGAGGGCGGCGATGGTGTCGGGTGTCGAGTCCAGGTCCACGGGGAACAGGGCCATGCGGACCACGGTAGACCCCGACGGTGACCCCCACGAAGAGATCCCGGTGAACGTCCGGCGACCGCCCGGTGGCGCGGCGGGGTGGCCCCGGCGGTCGGCCGGGCCTCGCCGGTCGGGCTGCGGCGCCACCGTTCGGCTCGTACGGTGTGGCCATGACCGCCGAAGTTCCCCCCGGACCGCGACTGCCCGGTCTGGTGCAGGCCCTGCTCACCCTGTCGGCCCCCACCGTGGTCTTCCCCGCGGCCGCGCGGCGATACGGGGTGCCGTTCCGGCTCGAGCTGATGCCCAGGGGGCGGACGGTGGTCGCGCTGGCCGATCCGGCGGACCTCAAGGACGTGTTCGCGGGCTCGCCGTCGGTCTTCCACGCCGGCAAGGGCAACGAGTTGCTCCGGCCGCTCCTCGGCGGGGACTCGCTGCTCCTCCAGGACGGTGACGCGCACGCCCGGGCCCGGCGGCTCCTGGCGCCCGCGTTCGGCCGGCGGGAGATCGCCGGCTACCGCACCCTGGTCGAGGAGGTGACGGCGGAGCAGCTGGGCAGGTGGCCCCGCTCGGGTCGGATCCGCGCCCACATCCTCCTCAACGAGCTCACGCTCGAGGTGATCCTGCGGGTGGTGTTCGGCGTGACGGACCCCGCGCGTCTGGACGAGATGCGTCCGGTGGTGGCCCGGGCGGTCGACGCCGGTCCGGTGATGATGATCGGGCTGGCCATCCCCGCGCTGCGCCGACTCTGGCCCTGGACGCGCGAGATCCGGGACCTGGCGACCATCCACGACTTCCTCGGCGAGCAGATCGCCGCCGCCCGCCGGGACCCGGCGCTGCCGGACCGCCGGGATCTGCTGGCGCTGCTGGTCCGGGCGTCGGCCCGGGACGCGCAGGGACTGTCGGACAAGGAGCTCCGGGACCAGCTGATGACCCTGCTGGCGGCGGGCCACGAGACCACGGCCACGGCGATGGCGTGGTCCCTGCTCGAGCTGGCGCGGCAGCCGCGGATCCAGGACCGGTGCGTGGCTGAGATCGCCGGGGGCGGCACCGGGTACCTCGACGCCGTCCTCAAGGAGTCGCTCCGCCTGCACCCCGTGGTGCCGATGGTGATGCGGGAGCTGCAGGAGCCCGCCACGGTGGGCGGCCGGACCTATCCGCGGGGGATCACCCTCTCGCCGTCGGTCGTCCTGGCCCACCGCGCCCCCGCCGCGTATCCGCGCCCGGCGGACTTCGACCCCGAGCGGTTCCTCGGCGACGTCCCGACCCCCACCACCTGGCTGCCGTTCGGCGGCGGCGCGCGGCGGTGCATCGGCGCCTCGTTCGCGATGATGGAGGGTGAGGTGATCCTCCGGCAGGTGCTGGGGCGCTACCGGCTCGAGCCCGTGGGCAGCGGCCGGGAATGGCCCAGGGCACGCAATGTGACGCTGTATCCGTGGCGGCGTGCCCGTCTGGACCTGCGTCCGCGATGACGGCCGGGCGGGCGGGAGCGGACTCAAATGTGCTTTATAGCGCGGACTTTCCTACCGTAGGAGGGGTGAACGCTCCCCAGTCGACCTCGCCGCAGACCGAAGCGCAACGCGCTTCGGGTCCCCGCATGTACACGTGGATCTCCGAGACCGGGAGATTGATCGAGCAGGTGAGGATCGTCCCCAAGGGTGAGTCCACCCGGGCCCGTGGTCGGATCGTCTCCGCCGCGCATTCGGATCACCGGGCCTTCTCGGTGGAGTACGAGGCCGAGATCGGCTCGGATCGCGCGCCCCGCCGGGTCCAGCTCACCGTGTCGACGGAGGAGTACGAGCGCACCATCGACCTGGTCCGCGTCGACGACGGGTCCTGGCTGCTGGACGATCCCACCGACACCCGGTCGCGGGTGGGCGGCGAGGGCGTCCTCGACGTGGACATCACCTTCAGCGTGTACTTCGCCAGCGTCATCATCCGGCGGCTCGACCTGCACTCCCAGCCCGGCTCGGTCGAGCAGCGGGTCCTGTCGGTGGACTCCATGACGCTGGAGGTCACCGAGGACTCCGTCACCTTCTCCAGCGACGACGAGAAGGTCCACGGCATCACGGCCACCGCGGCCACGAGCGCGACGGTCGACCCCGACGGGTTCATCCTCGACGTCGCCGGGCTCAGCCGGCGGGTCTGACCTCCCGGCCCGCGGACCCCGCCTCGCGCAAGGCCTCGAGCCACCCCGGTGCGCCCGGGGTCACGGTCACCGCCGCCCGGCCGCCCGGGGCGTCGCCCCCGCCGGCCGGCCGCGCGGCCTCGTAGGCGAGCCGCGCGCGGTGCCCCTCGTCGACCAGCGGGCCCAGCGTTCCCGTCGAGGCCAGCGAGTCCCGCGCGGCGCCGAGGTCGGCCAGGCAGTCGTCGAGCGCGGCCACCAGCGCGTCCCGGTTGGGCTCGCAGATCGCCCGCACCAGCGCGGGCGCGGTTCCGGCCACCCGGGTGCCGTCCCGGAACGACCCGGCCGCCAACGCCAGGGCCAGGTCCCCGCCCCGGCCGCCGGCCAGCGCGAGCGCCTCGGCCAGGACGTGCCCCAGGTGGGAGATCCGGGCGACCGCCGCGTCGTGGTCGGCGGAGGTGGACGCCACCACCCGGGCGCCGCTGTCCAGCGCCATCCGCGCCACCCGCGACCAGGTGTCGGGGTCGGCGTCGTCGTCCGCCGCCACGAGCCACGTCGCGCCGCGGAAGAGCTCCGGGTCGGTGGCGCCCCACCCGGAGTGGGCGGTGCCGGCCATGGGGTGGCCCCCCACGAATCGCGCGCCCAGCCCCCGCGCGCGCACCGCGTCCAGGACCGGGCCCTTGACGCTCACGACGTCGGTGAGGGCGACCCCGGGAGCGTGCTCGGCCACCGCGTCCAGGACTGCGCCGAGGGCGGGGAGGGGGACCCCGACGACGACGAGGGCGTCCCGCCGCGCGGCCCGGCGGAGCGTGTCGGCCAGATCCGTGGAGACGTCGAATCCCGCCTCCGAGGCCGCGGATGCGGTGGGGGCCGACCGGTTCCAGCCGAACGCCCGCGTCGGCCCCAGGACCCGCAGCAACGAGCCGCCGATCAGGCCGACCCCGAGCACGCACACGTCCGCCGTCACCGTCACCTGACAAGGTTCTCACAGCAGACTACGGTTGAGTCCATGGCCAGCTCCCCCGACCGAAGTCCCCGCGACAGTGACGGCCGTGGCGACAACCGCGACGAGGACGACGCCGTCACCGGCTACGCGCTCGGGGTCCTCCAGGAGGGCGGGGCCTGGCAGATCACCCGCCTCGACGACTCGGCGCTCACCAGTCTCGACGACGCCGCGAGGCAGGTCCGCTCGTTGCGCACCGAGGGCGCCTCGTTCGGGCTCGTGGACGTGGACCACGAGTTCTTTGTGATCCTGCGGCCCGGACCCTCCGGGATGCGGCTCATGCTCTCCGACGCCACCGCGTCCCTGGACTACGACCTCGCGGCCGACGTGCTCGACGAGCTCAACGTGGACGTGCCCGACATGTCCGACCAGGAACTCGAGGACACCGACCCGTGGGGCGAGGGTGACATGGCGATCCTCGAGGACCTGGGACTGCCGTCCGGGGTCCTGGAGATCATCGTGTCCGAGACCGACCTCTACGCCGACGAGCAGCTGCAGTCGGTGGCCGAGCGGATGGGCTTCGGCGACGAGCTCGAGCGGCACCTGCCGGACTCGTGATCCGGGGCGGCGGTGACCCCGCCCCGGCGCCCGACCCCGCCCGCGCGGGCGGGGGGCGGGCGGAAGACCGGGCCCTGGTCCGCCGGGCGCTCGAGGTGGCCGCGGGGACGCCAGGGGAGGACGTTCCCGTCGGCGCGATCGTGGTGGGCCCGGACGGGCGTGAGCTGGCCGCCGCCACCAACCGCCGGGAGGCCGACGGGGATCCGCTCGCGCACGCGGAGGTCCTGGCCCTGCGCGGCGCGGCCCGGGCCCTGGGCGACGGTTGGCGCCTCGAGGACTGCACCCTCGTGGTGACCCTCGAACCGTGCACGATGTGCGCGGGGGCGGCCGTGGCGGCGCGGGTCGGGCGCATCGTCTTTGGTGCGTGGGAGCCCCGGACGGGCGCCTGCGGATCGCTGTGGGACGTGGTCCGCGACCGGCGGCTGGTCCACCGGCCCGAGGTGCGCGGCGGGGTGCTAGAGGCCGAGTGCGCCGCGCTGCTCGAGGAGTTCTTCCGCTCCCGGCGGTGACGTTGCGCCGCTCGCGGCGGTGACGTTGCGCCGCTCGCGGCGGTGA
>NZ_CALMYY010000115.1 GCF_937873725.1 uncultured Dietzia sp. | reverse complement strand
GGGCGGGGGGGAGGCGGTTCGTGCGGGCCCGCGTGGCCGCCCCCGCCGGTGACCGGCTGGAGATAACCCTGATCAACGACGACGACGCCACCGTCCACGACCTGTACCTCTCCAACGGCGCGGACTCGGGGCGTGTCGCCTCGGGCGAGACCGTGACGTTCGATGCCGGCGTGATCGGCCGGTCGCTCGAGGGCTGGTGCACGATCGCCGGGCACAGGGCGATGGGCATGACCTTCTCCGTGGCCGTCGAGGGTGGCGACCCCGCGGGCGGCTCGGTCGGTGGCGCGGCTGGTGGTGGCGCGGCTGGTGGCGCGGGTGGTGGCGGCGCGGGTGGTGGCTCGGGCGGCTCGGTCGGGGGCGCGGCTGGTGGCCATGGCGCGCACGGCGGGTCCGCGCCGACGGAGTCGATCGACCTGATGGCGCCGCCGTCGGACGAGTTCGTGACCCGCGACCCCGAGTTGGCCCCCGCGCCCGGCGGACGCGTCCACCGGGTCGCGCTCACGGTCGAGGAGGCGACCGACGAGCTCGCGCCCGGGGTGGTGCGGCCCGTGTGGACCTACAACGGCGGGATGCCGGCGCCGACGCTGCGCGGCAAGGTGGGGGACGAGTTCATCGTGACGCTGCGCAACGGGGGCACGATGGGGCATTCGATCGATTTCCACGCCGGGGACGTGCGGCCCGACGAGGTGATGCGCACGATCCCGCCCGGCGAGGAACTCGAGTATCGGTTCACCGTCAATCGGGCCGGCGCGTGGCTGTATCACTGCGCGACCATGCCGATGACAGGGCACGTCGCCGCCGGGATGTTCGGCGCGCTGATCGTCGACCCGCCGGATCTGCCGAAGGTCGACCGCGAGTACGTGCTGGTCCAGTCCGAGGCGTACCTCGGCGGTCCGGACGAGCCGTTCGACATGGCCAAGATCGCGGCGAAGCGGCCCGACCTGGTGATGTTCAACGGGCACGCCACCCAGTACCGACGTGACCCGTTGACCGCCCGCGTCGGCGAGACGGTGCGGATCTGGGTGGTGGTGGCCGGGCCGAGCGACGGCACGAGCTTCCACGTGGTGGGCTCGCAGTTCCACACGGTCTACAAAGAGGGCGGCTACCTGCTGCGCGACGGACGCGACGCGTTCGGCGGCCGCGACGGTGGCGCCCAGGCGCTGGACATCGCACCTGCCCAGGGCGGGTTCGTGGAGATGACGTTCGCCGAGCCGGGCCGCTACACGTTCGTCGACCACTCGTTCGCCGACGCGGAGAAGGGGGCCACCGGATTCATCGACGTGAAGTGAGCGGTGGCTGGGCGGCTGGGCGCGCTCCGGCGGGAGGCGTCGAAGTCGGAGACCCGGCGCAAGGCGCGGGAGTTCGTGGAAAAGCCACCCGGCCGAAGGCGGTGCGAACACGGCCAATGCCTGGGCCTGGCCTCGGGTACGGTCGGTCCGCGCTGCCGACGAGACCCCCGGGGTGTTAAGTTTCTGCTCACTGATGGAGAAACGGAGTCACCCTGTGACCGCTCGTCGCGTAACCCCTCTGCTCGCCTTGCTCGCCGCCGTCGTCGTGTTCGGGGCGAGCTGCGCCTCGGACACCGCCACCGAGGCGGCGTCCACCACCTCCCCCGCGGCCCCCTCCTCCTCCGGCGAGGCCGGGGTGACGGTGCCGGACGCGTTCACGCCGATCACCCTCACCGCCATCGGCGCTCCTCCGCTGCCCTTCCGCGGGACGGATGGCGAGCTCCACGTCGCCTACGACCTGCAACTCACCAACGCCACCGCGGTCCCGGCCACCCTGGAGCGGATCGACGTGGTCGACGGCGCCGACCCGACGCGGGTCCTGGCCAGTTTCTCCGGCACGGACCTGGTCGACCCGGCCTGCACGTTCGGCGACTGCAACCGATTGCGCAGCCTGCCCGCCAAATACGTCGACACCGCCGACATCCCGCCGCAGGAGAGCAGGGTGCTGTTCCTCGACTTCACGCTGGACGCGGCCGACGACGTCCCGGGGGCGTTGCTGCACCACCTCTATGGGACGGGCGCGGGCTCGCCCGCCTTCGGTGCGCCCGGACCCGTCGACTACCTCACGACCCCGGTTGCCGTGTCGACCCGGCCGGTGCCGGTGATCGCGCCGCCGCTGCGCGGCGCGAACTGGGTGGCTCTCAACGGCTGCTGCGAACCGGGCTTCCCCCACCGCAGCTCGGTGATGTCGGTCAACGGCAAGCTCAACAACAGCCAGCGCTTCGCGGTGGACTGGAAGCGCGTCGATGATCGCGGCGAGTTCTACTCCGGCGACAGGACCAGCAACGACAGCTACGCCGATTACGGGGCGGACATCCTCGCCGTGGCTGATGCGACGGTCGTGTCCGTGCTCGACGGGATGGCGGCCAACGCCCCGGGCGTTCTGCCTGCCAGCGACCCGGCTCTGGCGGCCGAGCTGACGGTCGAGAACGTGGACGGCAACCATGTCGTGCTGGACCTCGGAGACGGGGTGTACGCGATGTACGCACACCTCATCGCCGGATCGGTGGCCGTGAAACCGGGCGACACCGTCACCCGCGGACAGGTGATCGGCAAACTCGGCAACACCGGCAACGCCAACGCGTCCCACCTGCACTTCCAGCTCATGGACGGGCCGAGCCTGCTCGAGGCGGACTCGCTGCCGTACGAGCTGACCGGGTTCGACTACGCCGGGCAGGTCCCCCCACAGCTGATCGCCGACGCGGACGACTACCTCACCGGCGTCTTCGTGGACGTGGCGGCACTCGCGCGGGAGCCACGGACCGACCAGTTGCCGCTGAACCTGGCGGTGGTGGACTTCCCCTGATCTGCCAGTGTGGTCGGGCGTCAGATCCAGTCGACCAGCTCGATCGGGTCCGACGCGGCAGCCGCCTCGGGCACCAACGCCAGCGCGGGGGCGCCCGCGAGGTCGGCTAGGTGCGCGGTCCGGACGCGACCGGTCAGGATCCATCCGCCGGCGCCGTCAGGGCGGGCGGGCAGGAGCCGCGACATCTGCGGGTTCGCATGCGTGGGGAGGTCGTCGACGCTGGTCAGCATGGGCGTGCGCCGATGACCGGTGAGTGCGTCGACCAGCGCGCGCCCGGTGGTCGCGGCGGCGCACACTGCCGCCAGCGGGTTGCCCGGCAGCCCCAGCAGGACCCCGCCGCCGGGGAGCGCCGCGACGATCTGCGAGCCTCCGGGCCGCACCCGCACGCCGTCGAGGACGATCCGTGCCCCGGCCCGCTCGAGCGCGGGTCGCAGGTGGTCGGCCACGCCGCGTCCGGTCGCACCGATCAGCACCAAGACGTCCCCGGACGAGCGTCGGCGCCGGAGCAGTTCCTCGACTGCGGCGGCGGTGTCCGGGCAGTGCTCGAGAGAGCGCGGGTCGGCGAGCGAGGTGGGCGCGGCGTCGGCCCCCGAACTCGCGACCCCCGTGCTCGCGAATCCCGCCCGCGCGAGCACCGTGCCGAGCAGCGGCCCGACCGTGTCGCGGATCCGCCCCGGCGGCAGCGGGTCCGGGGTGTCGGCGGGCAGGACCTCGTCACCGGTGATCACCACCGTTGCGCGCACCGGGCCGCGGACCGTGACCTCGGTCACCCCCGCGGACAGCGCCGCCGACGACAGCGCCGCGTCGAGCACCGTGCCGGCCGGGGCGAGTGCGAATCCGGCGGGCCAGTCCTCGCCGACGGGCCGTAGGTCGTCGATGCCGTCCGCGGCGGCCAGGGCCGTGACCAGTGCGGGGCCGTCGGAGGGGCCGGCACTGGCCGTGCGGCCGGCCTCGGCGAAGCCCCCCGCGCCGGCGGAGCCGACCGAGCCGACCGCGCCGGCGGAGCCCCCCGCGCCGGCGGAGCCCTCCGTGCCGGCGGGGGAGACCTCGACCAACTCGTGCCGCAGCACCCGGTCGGTCCGGTCGGGTGCCAGGGCCCCGGTCGCGATCGGCGCGGC
The DNA here is from genome assembly GCF_937873725.1 of uncultured Dietzia sp. Lineage (GTDB taxonomy): Bacteria > Actinomycetota > Actinomycetes > Mycobacteriales > Mycobacteriaceae > Dietzia. Next base: position 1,001 of record NZ_CALMYY010000115.1, on the reverse strand, counting down.
GCAGCCGGGGGCGAGGGACGCCGCTGAGTCGTCCCCGGCCCGCCGGGCGGCCCCGGCCAGCCGCCACGGACCGGGCCCGGCAAGCGCGTACCCGTCCATCGCCGACACGCGCCCGCGCGGCATCGCGTCCACCGCGACCAGCGGCGCCGCGAGCACGGCGCCCACCGCACCGAGGGGTGTGGACCGTTGAGCGGGCACGGGGTCCAGGCCCGCGGCCAGGACCGAGCCGACGTGGCCGAGCGCCACCGGTCCGCGCCCGGCGAGGTCGGACCAGGTGTCGACGTCGTGAGCGTGGTCGCCCACGGGCACGTGGAGGAACTCGGTGTCGTCGTCGACGTCGTCGGTCCTACCCTCGCCGGCGTCGACTCGCCCTCCCGCACCGTCGCCGCCGGGCGCGAACAGCGCGCGCACCGGGCGTCCCGCGAGTCCGCCGGCGGCCTCGAGGCGGTCCAGGCGCGCGGCGAGGGCGCGGCGGTCCCACGCGGCCAGGAGGTACTGCTCGCGGCCGGAGGCGTCCACGCCGAGCGCGACGGCCGGGGCCGCGCCGCGCGAGGCCTCGGCGCGGGCCCGGAGCAGGGCCTCGACGAGGGCGGCGAGCGTGTCCGCGTCGAGTCCGGGCAGGTCACAGGCCACGACGACGACGACGTCGACCTCGCCCCGCAGCGCCGCCAGCCCCGCCGCGATCCCCGCCACGGGCCCGGAGTGCGGCGGCTCCTCGCGGCAGTTGCCGCGGGGTCCCACAGCGACGACCGTGCCCGCCACGGCCCGCGCGGCGCGCAGCACCGTCTCGACCATCGGCCGCCCCGCGACCGTGAGCCGGGCCTTGTCCACGCCGCCCAGCCGGCTCGCGCGGCCGCCGGTGAGAATGATCGCGCCGACGGATCCGTCCGGACCCGCGCCTGCGTCTGGACCCGCGCCTGGGGCCACCCCGCCTGCGTCCGGACCCGCGCCTGGGGCCACCCCGCCTGCGTCCGGACCCGCGCCCGGGGCCACCCCGCCTG
>NZ_CALMYY010000114.1 GCF_937873725.1 uncultured Dietzia sp. | reverse complement strand
GACCATCACCTCCGGCCGGCGCAACGGGCAGGACCCCGCGGGGGGCCGGCGGGAGAGGGCGGGGGTGGTCAAGCCCGGCGGGGGGCTGGCCGTGGTGGAGTTCTCGCCCCCCGTGTTCCCGCCGTTCCGTGCCGTGTACATGAACTACCTCATGCGGGCGCTGCCGAAGATCGCCACGAGCGTGTCCTCGAATCCCGACGCGTACGTCTACCTGGCGGAGTCGATCCGCGACTGGCCGGACCAGGAGACTCTCCGCTCCCTCGTGGAGGCCAACGGCTGGGAGCGCTGCAGCGTCACCAATCTCACCGGCGGGATCGCCGCTATCCACCTGGCCCGCCGCCCCGCCTGAGCCCCCGCCCCCGGGTGCGCTGCATGTTTGCCCACCTCCCCGCCCCGCCCCGCCCCAGCCCCCGGTTGCGCTGCGTGTTTGCCCGGTTTGGGGCGGCTTGCGCTGGGGGTGTGGTCCATTCGGGCAGCGCCGGGCAGAGAGGCAGCGTAGGCCGGGGCGGGCTGGGTGGAGTGGGGCTGGGTGCGCTGCGCCTTCGCCCACCGCCCCACCCAGCCCCCCTGGGTGCGCTGCGCCTTTGCCCACCGCCCCGCCCCGCCCCCCTGGTGCGCTGCGTGTTTGCCCGGTTTGGGGCGGCTTGCGCTGGGGGTGTGGTCCATTCGGGCAGCGCCGGGCAGAGAGGCAGCGTAGGCCGGGGCGGGCTGGGTGGAGTGGGGCTGGGTGCGCTGCGCCTTCGCCCACCGCCCCACCCAGCCCCCCTGGGTGCGCTGCGCCTTTGCCCACCGCCCAGCCCAGCCCCGGCGGGTGCGCTGCGTGTTTGCCCGGTTTGGGGCGGCTTGCGCTGCGGGTGTGGTCCATTCGGGCAGCGCTGGGCAGAGAGGCGGCGTAAGCCGGGGCGGTTGGCGGGCAGAGAGGCAGCGTAAGCCGGGCCGGGTGGCGGGCAGAGAGGCAGCGTAAGCCGGGCCGGGTGGCGGGCATAGGGGCAGCGTAAGCCGGGCGGGCCGGGCCGGCCGGGTGGCGGGCAGAGGGGCAGCGTGAGTGGGGGGCGGGGCGGGTTGATCAGTCGGCGAACAGCGGGCGGCGGTCGAGGCGGCGGGCGATCGACCCGGCAGCGCGCCAGCCCCGGGCCACCACGTCGCGGTCCGAATCCGCCACCGTGTTGGACATGCAGCGCACCGCCGCGGTCATCAGCGCCTGCGAGCGCATCCCGACCGGCCCGGCCAGCGGCAGGAACTGCGGCAGGGTGAGCAGGCGGGCGGCGTCCCGCGCGATCGCGAAGGAGCGGCCGTACGTGCTCCGCAGCAACTCAGGCCAGGCCCGGGTCAGGTCCCGGCCGGCGCGGCCCGAACCGGCAACCGCTCCCGAGCAGATGAGTTCGGCCAGCAACCGGCCGCCCTCGAGCGCGTAGTCGATGCCCTCGCCGTTGAGCGGGTTCACGCAGGCGGCGGCGTCGCCGACCGCAGCCCAGTTCGGCCCGGCCACCCCGGAGACCGCCCCGCCCATCGGCAGCAACGCCGAGGTCACCGAGCGGGGCTCCCCATCCAGCGCCCAGTCGGCGCGGACACTACGGGCGTAGTGATGTAGGAGGTCCTTGACCGCGACGCCCGCCGGCCGGGACGAGGTCGCGAGGGCGCCCACCCCGAGGTTGACCTCGCCGTCACCGAGCGGGAACACCCACCCGTACCCGGGCTGGATGGCCCCGGCCTCGTCGCGCAGTTCGAGATCGGACCCGATCCACGGATGATCATGCCTGCCGGAGCGGACGTACGAGCGCGCCGCCACGGCATACACCGTGTCGCGATGCCACGTCCGACCGAGCATCCGGCCGACGGGCGAGCGGACGCCGTCGGCCAGCACGAGCGTCCGGCACGCGATGCGATCGTCGCCGGCCCGGACTGCGGTCACCTCGCCGTCGTCGCCCCTCTCCACGCCGGTCACCCGCACGCCGTCGACCACCAGGGCGCCCGCGTCGACCGCCGTCTGCCGCAGCCGGTCGTCGAACACCGTGCGCCGCACCGCCGAGCCGACCCCGCCGTGCTCGCCGGCCGGCCAGGGCACGCGCCGGGAGCGGCCGAAGCCCCGCAGTTCGAGGCCCTCGATGGTGATCCGGTCCCGAGCCCACGAACCCAGGCCCAGCCGGTCCACCTCGAGCATCGCCCGCGGCGTGAGGCCGTCGCCGCAGGTCTTGTCCCGTGGGAAGGTCGCGGCGTCGAGCACCGTGACCTCGCGCCCGGCGCGGGCCAGCCACGTGGCGGTGGCGGAACCGGCAGGGCCGCAGCCCACCACGAGGACGTCGGTCGAGGCGGGAAGGGGCGGCCGTGACTCCATGCGCACCATGGTGGCAGGTCGGTGCCCGCCGGGGTCGGCGGCACCTCGGTCGGGGTGGGGTTCCGCAGCCCGTGGCCGGGGACCGTAGTCTGTCGTGAGGGTCGGTCGGAGCCGGCCCGCACGAGGCGACGAGGACGAGTGGGGATGTCGAGCGATTCTGTGACGACCGGCACCGCGGAGACGGCGCCCGGCCACGTGGTGGCGGGCGTGGACGTCGGCGACGCCGACCTCGCGGCTCTGTTGAGGGACCGGCTCGTCGAGGTCGAGGAACTCCTGGTGGGCAGGCTCGAGACCGGCGAGGACTTCCTCTCCGAGGTGGCCCTGCACCTGGTCACCGCCGGCGGCAAGCGCTTCCGGCCCGTGATGACGCTCCTCGCGGGCGAGCTGGGCCCCGAGCCCGACCGCGAGCGACTGGTCAAGGCCGCCGTGGTGTGCGAGATGATCCACCTGGCGACGCTGTACCACGACGACGTGATGGACGAGGCGAGCATGCGCCGCGGCGTCGAGTCCGCCAACAGCCGCTGGGACAACTCCACCGCGATCCTCGCCGGCGACTTCCTGTTCGCCCACTCCTCCATGCTGCTGGCGGACCTCGGGCCGGCCGCCGTCCAGCTCATCGCGCAGACGTTCGCCGAGCTGGTGACGGGGCAGATGCGGGAGACCGTCGGGCTTGGGGAGGGCGACGCAGACGAGGCGAGTCACTACCTGCGGGTGATCTGGGAGAAGACCGGGTCGCTCATCGCGGCTGCCGCCCAGTTCGGTGGCGAGTACTCGGGCGCGGACGCCGAGCAGATCGGGCACCTGCGCCGGTTGGGGGACGCGGTGGGGATCGCGTTCCAGATCGCCGACGACATCATCGACATCGCCTCGCCGTCCGAGGACTCGGGCAAGACGCCCGGCACGGACCTGCGCGAGGGTGTGCACACGCTGCCCATGATCTACGCGCTCGAGCCCGGTTCCGCCGACGGCGGCAGGCTGCGGGAGCTGCTGGGCCGGCCCCTGGACGACGACGCCGAGGTGGCCGAGGCGCTGGAGTTGCTCCGCGGTTCGGACGGCATGCGTCGCGCCCGGGCCACGCTCGAGCAGTACGTGTCCGACGCCATGACCGAGCTCGACGCGTTGCCGGCCGGCCCCGCCAACGAGGCGCTGCGCCGGCTGGTGCGTTTCACGGTCGATCGCGTCAGCTGACGGGCCCCGGCGTGACTGCCGAGTGAGGCTGACGGGCGTCGGCGTGACTGCCGATAGCGTCAGCCGGCGCGGCCGACGGCGTCGCGGGGCGATCGGGTGGCAGCTCCCGTGGGTTTGGTAGCACCCAGCGTGCCCTGACCGCCGATCGAGCCCCGTGGCTGCGACAAGAATCGCCGTGTGTGCGACCAAACCCTCCGCTTGACCGGCAGGGGCGGGGTGGGGCGGAAATCAGCAGAACTCAGCCTGGATCAGCGGGGATGGATTTTAACTGTGGAGGCGTCCACGAGGAGGGTCACGGGAACGCCCGGTGAGAGGAGATTGGTGGCGGCGTGGCGGCTGGTGATCTCCGCGTCGACGCGCTGCCCGTCCCGGAGGATTGCGGTGACCCGCGTGAGCGCCCCTGCCGGGGTGAGGCTTGAGATTCGTGCCGGCAGGGAGTTGGCGGGGTGGCAGGAGACGTGTGTGTCGAGGGTGCCGCAGGGGTTGGTGACGTGGACGGCGACCGCCCGCGGATCGATGGTCGCGAACGCGTCTGCCCCCGGCCGCCAGCCGGAGGGAGGGCGGACCCCGATGAGGTCCCCGCCGGGGGTGCGGAGCCCGTCGTCGAGGGCCGTCCCGTACAGGAGGGACACACCGGAAAGGCGGGCGACGAAGTCGGAGCCCGGGCGGGAGAGGACGTCCTCGACCGTGCCGGATTGGACGACGCGGCCGGAGGCGACGACGACGACGAGGTCCGCCAGCGCCCACAGGTCCAGTGGATCGTGGGTCACGATGACCGTCGTGCGTCCGGAGAGCCGATCGGCCAGGACCGCGAGTTCACGCTCGGCGACGAACTTGGAGACCTGCTCCGGCTGC
>NZ_CALMYY010000113.1 GCF_937873725.1 uncultured Dietzia sp. | reverse complement strand
CCGCCTCGCCCCGTGCCGGTCCGTCCTCGGGGTCGACCTCCTTGTGCGCGAGCCGCACGGTCGCCACCACCATCACCCCGAGGGTCACCGCGAGGATCGCCAGCGCGGGTCCGTCGACGGTGAACCACTCGCCCAGCACCACCACGCCCAGCCCGAGCGCGACGACGGGCGTGGTGACGGTCGACGCCGGCACCGCCTGGTGCACCGCCCCGGCCGAGAACGACATCTGCTGCAGCGTGAGCGCGGCGACCGCCGCCAGGACCAGCCCGTACGCCTCGCCGGTGGTGAGCACCTCGGCCACGCCGCCCGCGTACCAGCGGTCGGCCACTCCCTTGGTGAGCAGCGCGACGTAGGCGAACGCGGTGCCGCCGGCCACGCCCAGGAGCAGGGCGCGGCTGCCGTTGCGTCGTCGTCGTCGCGAGAGGGCCAACAGGACCCCCACGACGAGGACCCCGCCCCCGCACGCGAGCGCCCATTCGTACCAGGGCGGATGGGCCTGACCGCCGGTCGGCCGTCCGTAGACCAGCAGGACCATCACGCATCCCGCCAGGACGTGCCCCCAGAACAGTTCGGTCTTGGTCACACGGCGGCCCGTGACCCACGCGCCGAGCGGCAGGGCGAAGATCAGCGAGAACACGGTGAGCGTCTGCACCAGGATGAGCGTGCCGAACGCCAGGGCGAGTCCCTGGAACGCGAATCCGGCCAGGCTGATGCCCATCCCGGACCACCAGTACTTGCTGCCCAGGACGCCGAAGCGACCCTCGAGCCGACCCCCGGCGCGGCCCTTGGTCCGGTGCCGCATGACGGTGCCGAAGGCCTGGCTGAGGGCGGACGCGAGGGCGAGGATTACCGCCACCCAGGTTTCCGTCATCGATGACGAGTAAACACCTCCCGTAAAGTGTGGCTGCGACAAGCCGATCAACACCGGAAGGGTGTGACCGCGTGGCACTCGTGGTGCAGAAGTACGGCGGCTCCTCTGTGGAGTCCGCAGAACGAATCCGTCGGGTTGCCGAGCGGATCGTCGAGACCAAGAAGGCCGGGAACGACGTCGTGGTGGTGGCCTCGGCGATGGGCGACACGACCGATGAGCTGCTCGAGTTGGCCGACCAGGTCTGCCCCGCGCCCCCGCAGCGCGAGATGGACATGCTGCTGACCTCGGGCGAGAGGATCTCCAACGCGCTCCTGGCGATGGCCATCAGCTCGTTCGGGATGGAGGCGTACTCGTTTACCGGGTCGCAGGCGGGGATCATCACCACCACCCGCCACGGCAACAGCCGGATCATCGACATCACCCCGGGCCGGGTCCGGGAGGCCCTCGATCAGGGCAAGATCGCCCTGGTCGCCGGGTTCCAGGGGGTGTCCCGGGAGACCCGCGACGTCACGACCCTCGGCCGCGGCGGTTCGGACACCACGGCCGTGGCCATGGCGTCCGCGCTCGGCGCCGACGTCTGCGAGATCTACTCGGACGTCGACGGCATCTACACCGCCGACCCCCGGATCGTCCCGGACGCCCGCAAGCTCGACACCATCTCGTACGAGGAGATGCTCGAGATGGCGGCCGTGGGCTCCAAGATCCTCAACCTGCGGAGCGTCGAGTTCGCCCGCCGGTACCACGTGCCCCTGCGCGTTCGCTCTTCGTATTCGACCAACCCCGGCACGCTCGTGGCCGGAAATGTGGAGGACATCCCCGTGGAAGACGCAGTCCTGACCGGAGTCGCGCACGACGCCTCGGAGGCCAAGATCACCGTGGTCGGCATCCCGGACCAGCCCGGGTACGCGGCCAAGATCTTCCGCGCCGTCGCCGACGCCGAGATCAACATCGACATGGTCCTGCAGAACGTGTCCAAGGCCGAGGGCAAGACCGACATCACCTTCACCTGCCCGCGCGAGGTGGGCGCCGAGGCCGTCGAGGTGCTGTCCCGGGCCAAGGACGATCTCGGGATCGACCAGGTCCTGTACGACGACAACGTGGGCAAGGTCTCCCTGGTGGGCGCCGGCATGAAGTCGCACCCGGGCGTCACCGCCACGTTCTGCGAGGCGCTCTCGGAGGCCGGGATCAACATCGAGCTCATCTCCACCTCCGAGATCCGCATCTCGGCGTTGGTCCGCGAGGAGGAGTTGCCCGACAGCGTCCGCGCCCTGCACGCGGCCTTCGAGCTGGGCGGCAACGAGGAGGCCCAGGTCTACGCCGGCACCGGCCGCTGACCGGCCCACCCCGCCCCGCCCTCGCCCACCCGCCGCCCACCCGCCCCGCGCGCCCCGCGCCCACCCGCCCCGCGCCCGCCCGCCCACCCCGCCCCGCCCCGCCCCACCCCGCCCGCCGACCCCGCCCGCCGAGAAGAGGAATTTGCCCGTATCGCTCGAGTGGCTGCGTGCGAATTCCTCTTCTCGGCGAACGAGCGGCGGGGGCGGGGGCGGGGGCGGGGGCGGGGGCGGGGGCGCGAACGAGCGGCGCGATCGAGCGGGTTGGCCGGCAGGATCAGGCGCTGACGCCGTCGTAGCCGCGGCTGCGGAGTGCCGCCCGGACGTGCGCCAGGATCTCGCCGGGGGTGCGGATCAGTGAGGTCGCGGTGACCACCTCGATGTACCAGCCGGCCGCCCGCAGCCGGTTACGACGAATCTCGTCATCTGCCTGCTGCTTCTTCGTACGGTGGCCCCCGCCGTCGTATTCCACCGCGACCCTCAGTTCCGGCCAAGCGATGTCGAGGCGATACCTGAACCCAGGCACCCAGTACTGAAGGACGAAACCTGTCAGATCGTTCTCGAGGAGGAACAATCGCGTCCGGGTCTCCCAGGGCGACTCGGCATCTGTGTCGACTTCCACCAGCCTGTCGAGCACGATCCGGCGACCGCGGACGCCGCGCATCCCCTGGACCAGGGCCGGTAACCGACCGATGGGCAGGACGCCCATGGTCGTGGAGGCGTCGAGCGCGCAGATCGCCTCGACACGTGGCTCGCGCCGAGCGATGTCGAAAAGGACCCACTCGGGGGTCGCGATCCGGATGTCCGGAGAGCGGCCCGAGGTGAGCACCTGGATGTGCTCGTGCGGGATCCGGTACTGCCAACCTGCCACTCCAGGCCGCTCGATCCGTCGTCCCGGCGCCACCACATCGTCCGCGAAGGTGCGCGGCGGGAAATTGTGGCCGTAGAGCGTCGCCGCGAGCCAGCCGGTCAGCGTAGCGCCCGGGTACAGCTCCATGAGTGCTTCCGCACGTGCCCAGGCGTCGATGCGGACGTTGTCGCGGACCCACAATCCGTGGTGGAGGCGGGTGTAGCCGCGATTGGTCAAACGGCTTCCGGTGAGATGTCGCAGGTCGCGGGTACGGATCGGGCCGTTGCGGGAATCGGTGCTCACGAGTCGTGACTATGCCCAGCGACCACCGTCAAACCGCGCCTTGGCAGGTCTATTCGGACTGGCCTGTGGACGCGCGCGGGCATGTGGAAATCGGACCCAGTCACCCGCAGACTCACGCCCCGAACCCGCAGACTCACGTCCCGAACGCGCAGACTCACGCCGAGAAGAGGAATTCGCGCACAGCTACTCGACCGACGCAGGCGAAATCCTCTGGACGGCGCCTGGCGGCCCTGGGGCGGGCGGGCGGTGGGGCGGTGGGGCGGTGGCGGCGGGCGGAGGCGGCGGGCCGAGGCGGTGGCGGCGGGCGGGCGGGCGGTGCCGGCGGGTGCGCTGAGCGGGTGTGACGAGCGTCGCTGACCGGGATGGACGCGGCCGGTAGGATGGACCTTTGCCCCCAGCCGGAATTCCCAGGAGATGACCCACCCATGACCACTGTCGCCGTCGTCGGAGCCACGGGCCAGGTGGGCCGCGTGATGCGCGCCCTGCTCGAGGAGCGGGACTTCCCGGCCGACAAGGTGAGGTTCTTCGCCTCCGCCCGGTCCGCCGGCACCACGCTGCCGTTCCGTGGCGAGGAGATCCTCGTGGAGGACACCGCCGCCACCACGGATGAGGAGCTGCAGGGCATCGACATCGCCCTCTTCTCGGCCGGCGGCACCATGTCCAAGGAGCAGGCGCCCAGGTTCGCGGCGGCGGGCGCTGTCGTCGTCGACAATTCCAGCGCCTGGCGCAAGGACCCCGACGTCCCGCTGGTCGTCTCGGAGGTCAACCCCGAGGCGGCGCAGAACCCGCCGAAGGGCATCATCGCCAACCCCAACTGCACCACCATGGCGGCGATGCCGGTGCTCAAGGTGCTGCACGACGCGGCCGGGCTCACGCGGCTCGTGGTGTCGACGTACCAGGCCGTCTCCGGCTCCGGTCTCGCCGGCGTGGAGACGCTCCAGGAGCAGGTCACCGGCAACATCGGCGCGGGCCACGAGCTGGTGCACGACGGGTCGGCGCTCAGGGTCGACGACAACGGGCCGTACGTCGCGCCGATCGCGTTCAACGTGCTGCCGCTGGCGGGCGCGCTGGTCGGCGACGGCTCGGAGGAGACCGACGAGGAGCAGAAGCTGCGCAACGAGTCGCGCAAGATCCTCGGCCTGCCAGGGCTGCGCGTGGCCGGGACCTGCGTGCGCGTGCCCGTGTTCACCGGCCACACGCTGAGCATCAACGCCGAGTTCGAGCGCGACATCACGCCGGACCGGGCCTGCGAGCTGCTCGCCAAGGCCCCGGGCGTGAAGGTGGTCGACGTGCCGACCCCGCTGGACGCGGCGGGCATCGACGAGTCGCTGGTGGGCCGCATCCGCCAGGACTTCTCCATCGAGGGCGCCCGGGGCCTCAACCTGGTGGTGTCGGGCGACAACCTGCGCAAGGGCGCGGCGCTCAACACCATCCAGATAGCGGAACTGCTGGTGAAGTAGCGCAGCCGCCGGTCCCGTGGTCGGTCGCGTGGGAGTCGTTCGGGAGGGCGACGACGACGAGGCCCCGCAGCCGCCCGCGGGCCGGGGCCGCCACCCGGGCCGGCACCAGCGCCCGCACCCACGAACCCCCCCACCTGAAAGGTGCCCGAACGATGACCCCGACCCTGACCCACCACGAGGGCGTCGCCGTCCTGACCCTCGGCAGCGACGAGAACCGCTTCGCCCCGGACCGGCTCGACGCCGTCAACGCCCTGCTCGATCAGGTGGAGTCGTCCGCGAAGGGACTCGTCACCGTCGGCGCGGGCAAGTTCTACTCCAACGGCCTCGACCTGGACTGGCTCATGGCGAACCCCGATCGGCTCGACTGGTACGTCGGCCGGGTCCAGGAGCTGTTCACGCGCGTTCTCACCTTCTCCCTGCCGACCGTCGCGGCGGTGAACGGGCACGCGTTCGGCGCCGGCGCCATGCTCGCCATGGCCCACGACTACCGGGTGATGCGCGACGACCGCGGCTACTTCTGCTTCCCCGAGGTGGACATCACCATCCCGTTCACCCCCGGCATGGCCGCGCTCATCCAGGCCAAGACCACCCCGCAGACCGCCATCACGGCGATGAGCACCGGCCACCGTTACCCGGGGCCCGAGGCGAGGGAGGCGGGCCTCGTGGACGCCACCGCGCCGGAGTCCGAGATCGTCGCCGCGGCCCTCGCGCGCCTGGGCCCGATCCTCGGCAAGGACCGCGCCACCCTCGGGGCCATCAAGTCCACGATGTTCAGCTCGGTCACCGAGGCGCTGCGCCAGGGCAGCGGCGGCGCCAGCCTCTGACCGCACCGCTGCTACAACACCCCTAGCTCGCGGGCCCGGGCCACGGCGGCGGTCCGCGAGGTCACGCCGAGTTTGCCGAACACGTGCACGAGGTGGGTCTTGACCGTGGCCTCGGACAGGTGCAGCGAGGCGGCGGCCTGCCGGTTGGTCGCCCCGCCGGCCACCGCGCGTAGCACCTCCGCCTCGCGGTCGGTGAGCGCCGGTCGCGGGTCGCGCAGCCGGCTCAGGAGCCGGGCGGCGACGGTGGGGGAGAGCGCGCTCTCGCCGGCGGCGGCGGCGTGGACCGCGGCCAGCAGCTCGTCGGGGCCGGCGTCCTTGAGGAGGTAGCCGCAGGCCCCGGCCTCGATCGCGCCGAGGATGTCCGCGTCCGTGTCGTGGCTGGTCAGCACCAGAACCTGAGGTGGGTCGGTGAGCCCGCGGAGCGCGGCGGTGGCCCGGACCCCGGCGGTGGCGTCCCCGGCAAAGCGCAGGTCCATCAGCACCACGTCCACGTCGCCGATCCTGCTGCGCTCCACGGCGTCGCCGGCCCCCGCCACGTCCGCGATCACCTCGACCGCGGGATCGGGGTCCAGAAGCGCCCGCAGCCCGGTCCGCACCACCGCGTGATCGTCGGCGATGAGCACCCGCACCCTCGTCGTCGTCATCCGTCGTTCCCCGGCAGCGGCAGCACCGCGCGCACCGTGGTGCCCCCGGCGACCTCGGAGTCCACGTCGAGCGTGCCACCCAGGTCGTGGACCCGCCGCGCCATGCCGTCGAGCCCGAACGCCGCGGCGGTGCGCGGGGCGGTGAGGTCGAAGCCGCGGCCGTCGTCGGCGATCGTCAGCACCACCAGGGTTGGAGAATCGGTCGGGGAATCGGCGGGCGAGCCGGTGAGCGTCAGCGTGATCCGGTGCGGCGAGCCGTGCCTGACCGCGTTGGTCAGGGCCTCCTGCGCCACCCTGACCAGCGCCGCCGCGAGCTCCGCCGGCGGTTCGCCTGTGAGCCCGCCGTCGACGGCCACCTCGAGCCCGGGATTCTCGGCGCGGACCCGGTCGGCGACCCGGCCCAGGGCCCCGGCCAGCGTGACCCCGTCGAGCGGCGCCGGTCGCAGCGCGGCGATGAGCCTGCGGGTCTCGGTGAGGTTCTCCGCCGCCACCTCGCGGGCCAGGCGGATCCGGTCCACCGCGGGGTGTGCGGGATCCGTGCGCTCGGCGGCGTGCAGCAGCATCCCGATGCTCGCCAGCCCCTGGGCCACGGTGTCGTGGATCTCGCCGGCCAGCCGCGCCCGCTCGGCCTCGCGGCCCACCTCCCGCTCCCGCGCGGCGAGCTCCGTGCGGGCGGCCACGAGTTCGGCGATCACCGCGCGCCGCGCCTGCGACTCGCGGTGCAGCGCACGCACGCCGGCCCCCAGGCCGAGTGCGACGACCGCCCCGACCGCCGGCCCGATGATCCCGGCGGGGGTGAAACCGTCGTGCACGCCCAGCGACACCACGGCCACGGCGGCGAGCGCCGCCACCGACGCCGCGCCCGCCCACACGCCGAGCAGGAACTGGGCCAGGAAGAACAGCGGGAACGCCAGGTAGGCGGCCTCGGGGACCTGCACCACCAGCGCCGCCCACAGCCCCAGGACGGCGGCCAGCCACCAGAGCCGGGCGGCGGCGGTGGCCTCGCGGCGGCGCGCCCACACGGTCCCGGCCACGTACACGCCCGCGAACCCGACCGCGGCCAGCACGGCCGGTAGATCGGGCTCGCCGGCGGTGTCCCGGTGCGCGCTGACCAGCGTGAGCGTCAGCAGCGCGGCCACCAGAGTGTGCAGCGCCACCTGGAGCTGAGTGAACACCACCCGCACCCCGGCCGACTCGGGCGGGAGCTCCGGGACGGACGCGGGCACAGCCGGTCCAGAGGTCGAGGTGGGCACAGAGGTCACCCGGTCGACGCTAGTCGTCGGCGCCGTACCGCCGCATCCATCGAAAGGTGGAGTGGCGGCTCCCCCGTTCGTCCCGCGGGACCATCCTCGCGGGCGATCCGATCGCGCGTCCCCGCGACGAGTCTCGAGGCATACCGTCACGAGAGGAAAGACCCATGTTCTTCGCACTCCGCGACCTCCGCACGGCCCGGGGGCGCTTCGCGCTCATCACCGGCGTCGTGCTGCTGCTCTCCGTCCTGGTGGCGGGCCTGCTCGGCCTGACCGCCGGGCTGGCGGGCCAGAGCGTCTCCGCGCTCCGGGCCCTCGGGTCGGGCGGATCGGGCTTCGTCCTGCCCGCCGACGACAAGGGCGCCGTCGACCTCGACCGGGCCGCGCTCACCGACGGGCAGGTGGCCGCCGTCCTCGCCCAGGACCCGACGGCCGTGCCGGTGGGCATCGCCCGGATCACCCTGGACGACGGCTCCGAGACCGGCGTCTCCGCCGTCGCCGTGGGGCTGGCCGGACCGGTGGGGTCGGTGGCCCCGCCGGCCGGGGGAGGCGCGCTGGTCTCTACAGGCGTCGACGACGAGGTGGGCGCGGGCGTCGGCCGGATCGGGATCGGCGGCCGCACGCTGGCGGTCTCCGGGCACGCCGGTGATCTCTGGCATTCGCACACCCCGGTCGTGGTGACCGATCTCGACACCTGGAAAGCGCTCGCGCCCCGGGGTGGGGCGGCCACCACTATGGCCGCGTCGGCGGACGCGGTGGCCGGTGCCGCTGCTGATGGTTCGGGGCTCGCTTTGGTCGACTCCGACGGACTCGTGGGCGCACTGCCGTCGCACAAGGCGGAGAACACCTCGCTGAGCACCATGACGTCCATGCTGCTCGCGGTCACGGCCCTGGTGGTGGGCGCGTTCTTCGCGGTGTGGGGGATGCAGCGCCGCCGCGACGTGGCGGTGCTCAAGGCGCTCGGCGCGTCCACCGCGGCGGTGGTCCGCGACTCGGTGGGCCAGGCGGCGGTCGTGTTGGCCGTGGGCATCGGGGGCGGGGTCGGGATCGCCGCGCTGCTCGGGCTGGCCGTGGGCGGCGCCGTGCCGTTCGTCGTCTCGGCCGGGACCACGCTCGTGCCGGCCGCGCTGCTCGCCGTGCTCGGCCTCGCCGGCGCCGCCGTCTCGCTGCGGCCCGTCGTGACGGCCGACCCCAACTCCGCGCTGGGGGCCGCCCGATGACCGGCCCCCGCCCCGGCTGTCGCGCCCCCGCGACCCCCGCGTCCCCCGCGCTCAGGATGGAGAACGTGGTCCTGACCTACCCCGACGGCGAGGGCAGGGTCACCGCCGTCGACGACGTCTCGCTCGCGATCGACCGAGGGCGCAGTCTGGCCGTGACCGGGCCCTCGGGATCGGGCAAATCCAGCCTGCTCGCGGTGGCCGCCACGCTGACCAGGCCGGAATCGGGTCAGGTGTGGCTGGAGACCAGGGACGGTGTGGTGGACCTCGCCGGAGTGAGCCCGAGACGCGGGGCGGCGCTGCGCCGGGACGAGATCGGCATCGTGTTCCAACAGTCCAACCTCCTGGAGTCGCTCACGGCCCGCGAACAGCTCGAGGCGATGGCGTGGCTGGGCTCGCGGCCGTCACGGGCCAGGCGCCGCGAGGTGCGCGAGCGGGCCGACCTGCTGCTCGGCGTGGTCGGTCTGGGCGATGCCGCGGGTCGGTCTGTGGGGGCACGGTCTGTGGGGGCACGGCCTGTCGGTGCGCTGTCCGGCGGGCAGCGGCAGCGAGTGGCGGTGGCGCGGGCGCTGATGAGAGAGCCCTCGTTGCTGCTTGCCGATGAACCCACCAGCGCGCTCGACTCCGAGTCCGGGCAGGTGGTGATGGAGCTCCTGCTGGACACCGCCCGCGAGTTCGGGGTGGCCCTGATGCTCGTCACCCACGACGCCACGGTGGCGGCCCGGTGCGATGCGCAGCTCAAGCTGGTCGACGGCGCGGTGGTCTAGCTCAGCCTCGTGTCAGCGGACCGGATGGTGTCTACGGAGTCTTGAAGACATCGTGGTCGCCACCCCGTCGCCACCGGCAGCGCAGCTCTCCATCCACGGTGATCAGTTCGAAGGTTGCGCGTCCGTCTGGGCTCGCGAACGACCAGGTCATTTCCAGGACTCCGGGCGCCGACCGGACCGATTTGATGCGTAGCGAGGTTGGCCACGGCGTGGACGGCTCCGTGGCGTACGCATCGCACGCTGGCGCGAACTTCTCTCGGACCACGGACTTGAACGCGATGGCGTGCTCGCGCTTGAGACGCCTGTAGTCCGAGTCGAAGGCCGGGGTGGTCTCGAACCTCACTCGGCGTCGAGTCGGTCGAGGTGGTCGAGGAAGTCCTCGGTTGACTCGTGCACCGTCACCCTGCCGGCAGCGACGTGCTCGTCGACCTCAAGCTCACGCTGTTGCCACCGCTCGGCCCAGAACCAGCGCTGGTCGGCCGGCACGGGAAGTGCGGCCCGCAATTCGATGACCCCGTCGTCACGCTCGGTCATCTCCACCTGCGCCCCGGGCTGGTCCAGGTGCAGCCGACGCCGGACGTCCGCGGGCAGGAAAGCAGCTGAGTGATTCCCTGCTCGGTTTCCTCCTCTGTCACTTGTCTGGTCTCGTGGCCCACGGGTCGGTGCGACGCCACAGCGCAGGCAGCTCCAGGTGGACTCCGTCCCGCTCGGCGCACGCCGTGAGGACGCGCATCGCGGCGTCGAGGTCCTCGACCGCGTAGGGGAGTGCCCGCAGGGGCTTGGTCAGTGGCCGGAAGAAGTCGTCCCAGTGGGTGAGGATGACCGACTCCGCGCCCACGGCCGTCACGGTCTGGGCCCAGTAGCGCTCGATGTACTCCCGGGGCTGATGACCGAGCTGCCCCACGGCGAGGTAGACCACGTCGGCGCGGCGCCCGTCGAGCATCCCGGGCCGGAAGCCGGCGCTGCTGTGGACGAGCGCGGACCGCCCGGAGCCGTGGTGGTCGATGAGGATCGACCACGTCTCGCCGCATTTGTACGCGCGCACCGGGGCGGGCTGGGCGACCGCGCGCTCGATCACCCCTTGGATGCGGTCGGGGTGCGAGTGCTCGGACTCGAGGAAGGTCAGGGTGAAGCCGCCGAACGTCAGCGCCTCGCCCGGGGCGACGGTGGCGATGCGATCCGGGGGCAGCCGGGCCCCGCGCCCGAGCTGCGCGGTCGACTCCCCGCCGACGAGCGTGGCGCCGGTGCGCTGGGCGACGGCGGCCGAGTCGAGGGCGTGGTCGTAGTGGGAATGCCCGCAGGCCACGGCGTCGAGGGTGTCCACCCCGGCGGTGCGCAGGGCGTGGTCGATGCGTGCCGGGTCGCTCCGCAGGGGGGTGAGGAGCGTCCGGGCCGGGGAAGGTCGGGTGAAGAACCCGTCGGTCATGACGGCCGACTCGCCGTCGTCGAACAGCAGGGTGGTCACGCCGAGGAAGGACACCGTGAGCGGGGAGGTCGGCGAGGCCGGCGGCGTCGAGGGCCGCGCCCGGTACGCGGCCAGGTCGGGTCGGCCCCATCTGAACTGCATGGTCACGCCTCTCGGGTCGGGTCGCGGCCGGGCTGCCGGCCACCACGGCCGCAGTGTATGACGCTCGGCGGGCCCGCGGCCGGTCTCCGGTCGTGCGGAGGCCGTGCCGGTGCCATAGTGGGACTGCACGCTCCAGTGTGTCCCGGCTCACAGTCGGGATCGACGAGAGGAACGCAGATGGCTATCAGCGACGACGACATCACCACCTCGGACGCGCAGGGTGAGGGTGTGGCCGACGGCGGCTCCAACCCGGGCGGCCACGACGGCGGCGCGGACGGCTCCGCCCACCACATGAAGGGCGAGGGCGAGGGCCTGGCCGACGGCGGTACGGACCCCGACGCGCACGACGGCGGGGCCGACGGCTCGGCCTGACCGCACGTGCTCGAGCGGTGCGTCGCCTGCGGGCGGGAGGAGTTCGCGGCGGACGTGTGGGGCCGGCGGCCGCTGCTGAGCCGAGCGGCGCAGTTGCCGCGCGACTTCTCCGACCTGCTGACGCCCGCGATGGTCGACGAGATCATCGCCGAACGCGGGGTGCGCACGCCCTTCGTCCGGATGGCGCGGGAGGGCACGCTCGTCGATCGTGCGTGCTTCACCCGCGCCGGCGGGTTCGGCGCGCAGATGCCCGATCAGCTCGACCCCGACGGCGTGCTCACGCAGTTCGCCGCCGGGGCGACGATCGTGCTGCAGGGACTGCACCGGTTCTGGCCGCCGATCATCGACTTCGTGCGGGGCGTGACCTCGGCCGTCGGCCACCCGGTGCAGGCCAACGCGTACATCACCCCGCCGGCCAACCGCGGGTTCGATCCGCACTACGACGTCCACGACGTGTTTGTCCTCCAGGTGTCCGGCGCCAAGCGGTGGCGCGTGCACGAGCCCGTCCACCGCCAGCCGCTCGCCGACCAGCCGTGGACCGAGCACCGCGAGGCGATCGCCGCGCGGGCGCAAGACGAGCCGGTGATCGACGAGGTGCTCGAACCGGGGGATTGCCTCTACCTGCCGCGCGGCTGGATCCACTCGGCGCAGGCGCAGGGCGAGACCTCCATCCACCTCACCGTGGGCGTCGCGCCGTTCACCGGGCACGATCTGGCGAAGGCGGTGATCGAGGCGCTGGCCTCGGAGGAGGAGCTGCGCGCGTCGCTGCCGTTCGGGATCGCGCCGGTCGAGGCCGCTCGCGCCGAGCCGCACGCGCGCGCGGTGCTCGACGTGCTCGCCAGGCTCATCGCCGAGAAGCGGGAGCAGCTCGGCAGCCTGGCAGGTGAGGCGCTCGCCCGGCAGTACCTGGACCTCACCCGGCCCGCCGCGGTCCGCCCGCTGGCCACCCTCGACGCCATCGCCGCGCTGGACGTCGACTCCCGGCTGCGGTTGCGGGACGGGCTCCACGCCTCGCTCGGCCCCGGCAGCCCAGAGAAGGTCGTCCTGCGGCTGCCCACCGGGTCGGTCACCTTCCCGGCGCAGTGCGCCCCCGCCCTGCGTGAGGTTCTCCGCGGCACGCCCGTCACCGCGGGCTCGCTCCCCGGCCTCGACGCGGACGACGGACTGGTGGTGCTGCGTCGCCTGCTGCGGGAGGGCGTGGTGGTGGCGCTGTGACCAGGCCGGCGGGGTGGGAGCCGTGCAGCGACGCCGCCCTGCGCCGGGGCGATCCCCTGGAGGGGTCGGGATCGCGGGGGCTGCGGTGGTTGATGGTCGAGCTGGCCGGGGCGTGGGGCTACTCGGCGCTGCTCGACTCGCCCGATCTCCTGCCGCCCGAGCTGGGCCGGGAGATCGCCGGGCGAGCCCAGGAGGCCGACGTCCGGATCGCCGCGATCCGCCGGCCGGGTCGTCGTCGTCATCCCGATGGGCGCCGGTGGCGCTGGGCGCTGGCCGACGCCCGCCCCGGGCACGAGTCGCTGCGGTGGGGCGAGGTCGACGGCCCCGTCGGGTTCGCCGAGATCCCCCTCGACGGTTCGGCGGGCACGCCGTCGGCGGAACCGCTGGTCGCGGTGTGCGCGCACGGCAGGCACGATCAGTGCTGCGCCGTGCGCGGGCGCGCCGCCGCGGCGCGCATCGCCGCGCGGCACCCGGAGGCCACGTGGGAGTGCTCCCACCTGGGCGGGGACCGCTTTGCCGCGACGATGCTCGTCCTGCCGCACGGGCTGCTCTACGGGCGTGTGGACCAGGCCGACGACCCGGCCGACATCGTCACCCGCTACACCGAGGGCCGGGTGGACGAGCGCTACCTGCGCGGGCGCAGCAGCCACTCGGCGGCCGTGCAGAGCGCCCAGCACCACGCCCGCGCGGTGGTGCCCGACGACCGGATCGACGCCTTGGCCCCCGTGCGCGTGGTCGAGCGCGACCAGCACGTGGAGGTGACGCTCGAGGGTCCGCGCGGGCCGGTCGAGGTGTGGCTGCGCGAGGCCTACTCCGAGCCGATCTTCACGATGTGCCGGGCCCACGCCCCCGGCCCCGTCAGGCGGTGGGAGCTGATCGAGGTCCGCAGCAGCGTCCGTGGGGTATGACCATCGGTATACTCACGGTATGTCTGCCACCACGATCAAGGTCAGCCGTGAGTTGCGGGACCTGCTGAAGCAGCAGGCGGCGGAGGAGCACCGCACCCTGGGTGAACACCTGGCATTTCTCGCCGCCCTCGCCGACAAGCAGCGACGATTCGAGCGTCTCCGCGCCGAGGTGGACGCGACGTCGTCCGACGATCTGGCGTCCTACCAGGAGGAGACCGAGTGGTGGGAGTCGGCGCAGGATGTCTGACCCGACCTCCGGCGAGATCGTGTGGGTGGTCCTCGATCCCGTGGTCGGTCGTGAACGCCAGGGCCGCCGACCCGCGGTGGTGGTGTCCTCGAGAGCGCACATCTCCATCGCCGACACGCTCGTGATGGTGGTTCCGGTGACCTCGGTGAATCGCGGATGGTCGAACCATGTCCTACTCCGCGGCGACGTCCTCGACCGCGACTCCTGGGCGATGACCGAGCAGGTGCGCACCATCTCGCGTCAGCGTGTGGTCGGCCGCGCAGGCCAGGTCGATCCGGCGACCCTGACCGACATCCGCCAGTGGATTGCGGACTTCCTCGTGGAGTAGCGGTCGCCCGCACGGTGCCGGCACGCCGGGCGGGCCCCGGCTGCCCCGGGGCCCGAGAGGCCTACGACATCGGCGCCGGCTGGCCCCCCCCCGCCCCCGCCGGCACCGACGAGCCCGTGGGCAGGGGCAACGTCACCACCGGCGTGGTGTGGGTGGCCGCCATCCGCTCCATGAGTTTGCCGTGCATCATCGCCACCAGGTCCGCCCGGAACTGCAGGATGGCGGTGGGGTCGGCGAGGTTGCGCAGTTCGTTCGGGTCCACGTGCAGGTCGTAGAGCTCGGCTTGGGGTAGGGCCTGGCCGTCGGGGTCGAAGTACACCGCGTACTTGTAGCGGTTGTCGCGGACGGCGCGGATGTGGTTGGGCTCCTTGACGGTGTTCTGGCCGTCGGGGGCGGCGCAGTTCTCGTCGTCGAAGGTGAACAGGATGCTGTCCTGGACCGCCGCGCCCGTGGAGCCGGCGACGGACTGTTCGATCACGGGGACCAGGTCGGCGCCCCGGAACGTCCAGGCGGCGGGGTCGGGGACCTCGGCCAGGTGCGACATGGTGGGCATGAGGTCGACCAACGACGCGAGCGCGGGGGTCCGGGCCGGCCCGGGGAACATGACCGGGTTGGACACGATCAGCGGGACGCGGAGGGTCTCCTCGTAGGCGTTGAAGGTCTTCTGGCGCAGGCCGCCGTGCGACATTCCCATCTCGCCGTGGTCGGAGATCCGGAAGATCACCGTGCGGTCGCGCACCGCGGATCGTGCCTCGAGGGTGTCGAGGATCGTGCCGAGGTGCTCATCCACCACCTTGTGCAGGTAGGCGTAGAAGTTGATGTAGTCCAGGGCGCCGCGCTGGGTGGGCAGGGGACCCAGGGCCCCGGCGAGCAGGGCCATGGACTGCACCTGCGCGCTGGGCTTGTGGTTGAGCGCCAGGTGCTCGGTGTACGAGGCGGGCAGCTCGATGCCCTGGTTGAACGCGCCGGGTGCGGCGGAGGCGTAGTTGCTGCACCCGTCCTCCTCGACGTCGTCCCACGTCTTGGGGAACGCCAGGATGTCGTGCGGGTTGGCCAGCGAGATGACGAGCGCGAAGGGCCGGTCCTCGCTCTGCTCGACCGTGGAGAGGAACTCCACGGCCTGGTCGATCACGTTGCCGTCGTTGTTCGCGCAGCCACCGCCGAAGTTGTGCACCTCGGTGTCGCCGCCGAAGTCGGGGCCCTCCCATCCCAGGAAGCCGAACCCGGCGATGTCGTCCGGGGTCGGGGCGCCGCCGTCGGCGCTCTTGCTCATGTGCCATTTGCCCCGGTAGTGGACCTGGTAGCCGGCCGAGGTGAGGATCTTGGCCATGTTCTGCTCGGTCGGCGGCAGGGTCGCCTCGAAGGGCGAGACGGTCCCGCCCTCGGTGAGGGTGCCCACGACGCCGTGTTCGGCCGGGTACTTGCCGGTGAAGAACGTGCTGCGGCTCGGCGAGCACATGGCGGTGGCGCAGAAGGCGTTGTCGAAGCTCAGCCCGTGCTCGAGCAGGCGGCGGCGGTTGGGCAGGTTCTCGTCGGCCCAGCCGGCGGGCCAGTGCATGGGGGTGCGTTCCTGATCGGTGATGAACAGGATGATGTTGGGGCGCCGCACCATCCGGCCGGTCTGCGGGCCCGCGGGCGCCCCGGCGGCCGTCGCCTCTACAGGCGTCTGGGCCGCGCTGGTGGCCGTGGAGGCGAGGACGCCCGCGGCGGTCGCGGCGGCGCCCACCATGAACCCCCGTCGGGGCATTGATCCGAGGCGGGCGGGGCTCTCTATTCGGCCGGGGCCTGTCTGGCTCATCGGGACCGCTCCTGTCGTGGGGGGCGCGCTGGAGCCGGGGCGGCGATCCGTCGCTTCCCCCAAGCTAGATCAGCGTGCGCCGCGACATGAGAAGAATGACCATTCGGTTATGTTCGCCGGATGCATCGGAACCCGAGGTGGGAGGTGGCGGAGTCCACGTCCTCGGCCTGGCGGGCGGCGGGCCGGTACCGCCGGCAGTAGTTGGCCGCGCACAGGTGGGAGCCGCCCTTGATCACCTTGCGGGGCTGGGCCCCGGGTGCCGCGGAGCCGCCGGGGCTGCAGCACGAGGCGGGTGCCCCGCCGGTGGCCGCCCGCGTCCCGGAGGGGGTCGCCGTCGTCGTCGTCGTTCCCACGACTGCGGCGTGGTGCGAGGCCGTCGCGGGCGAGTCGGTCCACTCCCACACGTTGCCGATCGTGTCCACCAGCCCGAACTCGTTGGCGGGGTAGGCGCCCACGGGGCTGGTGCGCTGGTGGCCGTCCGGGTCGAGGTTCTGCCAGGGGAACTCGCCGTGCCAGGTGTTGGCCATGGCGCGGCCGCCGGGCGCGAACTCGTCGCCCCACTGGAATCGGGTCCCGCCCGCCCCGCCGTGGGCGGCGTACTCCCATTCTGCTTCGGTGGGCAGGTCCAGGCCCGCCCAGCGGGCGTAGGCCGTGGCGTCGTGGTGGGAGACGTGGACCACGGGGTGGTCGTCGACGGCCGGGGCGTCGTCCAACTGCGGCCGGCGCCAGGACGCGCCGGGGACGTAGTTCCACCAGCGCCGGTAGTCGTCCAGCGGGACCGGCCCGGGCGGCGGGGTGAACCGCAGGGAGCCGGCAACGAGGAGGGCGGGGTCGGCGCCGGGGTAGTCGGCGGGGTCGGGCGCGGTCTCGGCGGTGGTGACGTACCCGGTCTCGCGGACGAACTGCGCGAACTGGGCGTTGGTCACGGGCGTGCGGTCGATGTGGAAGCCCTCCACCCGGCGCAGGTGGGCGGGCCGCTCCTCGGGGTAGTCGGCGTCGCTGCCCATGACGAACTCCCCGCCGGGGACGTGGACCATGTCTCTCGCGGTGCTCACGGGTGTCCTCCTGGGGCGGGTCGGTGGTCGTGCGCGGTGGCGAGCGCGGTCGCCGGGGTCGGGGGCTCGCCCGGGCCCGGCCTGTGCATGATCGCACCCCGCGCCCGCCGGGCGTCCCCGTTCGGGCGCGCGTCGCCTCCGCCGGGCGCGTGCGGCGGTCGGGGCGTCGGCGGTCCGGTGGTGGGAGGGGAGAGAAGAAACGACGACGACGACAACGCCGGCAGTCCTCTTTCCCGGGCTCCCACCCGGTGTGCGGACTCGGCGGCTGCCCCCACCGGGGCGAGGGAGTTGTCGACGGCGGCTCGAACCCGGATCATTCCGGCCGCGATCGCGGTTCGATTGCTAATTGGGATAGTTCGGACGGTTCTCCTACACGCCGAGAACTGAGGCTTGGGAAAGGACGTCGGTAGGCATGGGGCGTCGAAGCTCCCAGCGGATTTTGATCGGGCGTTCGCCAGAATGAGAAAAGTAGTCCGCGTTGCCGAGCAAGGTGAAGGGTGCGGTCGTCACATCGTCGTTCGGGGAGTTTCGCACCGTGAGCAGGACGTTCGTCCCTTCCTCGCGCTGATTGAGGTAGCGGCGACCAGTCTTGGACGCTTGAGA
>NZ_CALMYY010000112.1 GCF_937873725.1 uncultured Dietzia sp. | reverse complement strand
TGGTACTGCACTCGCGAGGGTGTGGGAGAGTAGGTCACCGCCGAACACAATTTCATGACCAGCGGGAGGGACTCATCGTTCCTCCCGCTGGTCTTTTTTGTATTTCAGACATCGACCCCAGTGCCGTCTGTGCGGCGCGCGTAAGGTGAACGACGTGAACGAAGCCCGGTCAGAAGAGTCAGACAAGTCGCCGCGACGCGGTGATCGTGAGGTCCCCCGCAGAGGCGACCGGGCCTCCGCCGGCTCGCGGCGCGACAACAGCTCGTTCGGCGAGCGACGCGCTAAGCGATACGACGGGTCGGGTCGCGGCGAGGGTGCCGAGACCCCGGCCGCGCCACGGTCGGGCGGTGCCCGGGCGAGCCAGGGGCGGACCGCCGCGGGGTCCGACCGTCGGGCGGCCCCGCCGCGCGGCGACGGTCGTCGGGACGGGCGTCCCGGTGGCGATCGGCGCTCCGAAGGGCGGCCGGGCCAGGACGCACGTCAGGCAGCTCGCGCCGACGAACCCCCACTGCCCGAGGACATCGAGGCAGCGGACCTCGACATGGAGGTGCGCCGGGACCTGCGCGGGCTGGACAAGTCCAACGCGGATCTGGTGGCTCGGCACCTCGTTGCCGCCATGCACTTCGTGGACGAGGACCCGGGCGTCGCCCTGGCCCATGGGCGCGCCGCCAAGAACCGCGCCGGCCGGATCGGCGTGGTCCGCGAGACCCTGGGGGTGCTGGCATACCGGGCGGGCGAATGGTCGGAGGCGCTGGGTGAGTTGCGCGCTGCCCGACGCATCTCGGGCGGTCCTGGTCTTCTCGCCATGATGGCGGATTGCGAGCGTGGTCTCGAGCGTCCGGAGAAGGCGATCGAGCTCGCCCGGGGAGAGGAATCCCGGCTGGTCACCGGGGAGGACCTGGTCGAGCTGCGCATCGTCGAGGCCGGCGCCCGGGTGGACATGGGACAGCTCGACGCGGCGCTGGTGACCCTTCAGGACGCGGGCGTCGATGCGACCGCCTCGGGTGAGGAGGCCGCGCGTCTCGACTACGCGTACGCCGAGGTGCTCCTCGCTTCCGGGAGGAAGAAGGAGGCGCTGGAGTGGTTCGGGCACGCCGTCTCCGCCGACCCCGGACAGAACACGGACGCGGAGACCCGCCTGGCAGAACTCGAGGACCAGAGCCTGTGACGGACTCGTCCCTGGCCGCGCTCCACGACGCGCTACTGGTGGACCTCGACGGAACGCTGATCCGCGGGTCGGAACCGATCCCCGGGGCCGCGGACGCCCTCGACCGGTCCGGGCTGCCGGTGGTCTACGTGACCAACAACGCGAGCAGGGCGCCTGAGGACACGGCCGCGCACCTGCGCGCACTCGGCTTCCGGGCCGAGGCCGGCGACGTCATGACCAGCGCCCAGGCGGCGGTGGTCATGCTGGCCGAGCACGTGGACCCCGGAGCCAGGGTGCTCGTGGTGGGTCACGACAGCTTCCGTCGACTGGCCGAGGCGGCGGGATTCCAGGTGGTGCTCTCCGCGGACGAGCATCCGGACGCCGTCCTCCAGGGTCTGTCCCGCGAGTTGACGTGGGGTGATCTCGCGGAGGGATGCCTCGCCATCCGTCGCGGCGTCCCGTGGGTGGCGTCCAACGTCGACGCGACCCTGCCGACGGAGCGCGGACTGCTTCCGGGGAACGGTTCCCTGGTGGCGGCGCTGCGGGCCGCGACGGATCGGGAGCCCGTCGTGGCCGGCAAGCCGGCCGCCGGTGTGCTCCGGGCGGCCGCCGCCACGGTCGGTTCGCGGCGTCCCCTCGTAGTGGGGGACCGACTCGACACCGACATCGAGGGCGCGGTCTCCGCGGGGATGCCGTCGCTATTGGTGTTGACCGGCGTCCACGGCCCGGCCGACCTCCTCGCTGCGGGCGAACACCGTCGGGCCACCTATCTCGCGCACGACTTGTCGGCCCTCCTCCAGGCCCCGGAGCTCAGCCACATCGGATCGGCGCCCGAGCTCGTGTCCCGGGTCGCCGATGACGCACTCCACCTGGACGGGATCCCCGGGGATCTGCTCGGGATCGATCTGGCCAGGAGCGTCATCCGCCAGGCCTGGGGACACGGGGTGACGGCGATCGGGGACACGGGGTCCGACGTCCGGTCCAGGCTCGCCGACGCGGGACTCGTCGTCGGCTAGCGTGGACGGCGTGATCACCCCCGGACCGTCTCCAGCCCCCGGGCCCTCGGGCCCGGACGTCGACGAGCTCCGCTCGTCGTTCGACGACCTCCTCACCGATTCTGCCGGGGCGCGCGGCGGTGACGACGGCGGTGACGACGGCCGTGGCACGGGGGTGAGCGTGTCGGTGCGCGATCATCAGGTGGAGGCGCTCGACGCGGCCCACGAGTTGCTGGCGACCGCGCTCGCGGCGTTGGACGCCACACGCTGATGGCGGCCAAGAGGATGCGTCTGGACGCCGAGCTCGTCCGACGCAAGATGTGTGACAGTCGCGAACGCGCCCGGGACCTGATCGAGTCCGGACGGGTGATCGTCAACGGCGTGACCGCCGGCAAGCCCGCCACCCAGGTCGAGCCGACCACCTCCATCGCGCTCACCTCCTCGGACGAGCCGGAGTGGGCGTCGCGAGGCGCGCACAAGCTCATCGGCGCGCTGGACAGGTTCCACGACGTGACCGTCGAGGGGGCGCGGTGCCTGGACGCCGGTGCGTCGACGGGCGGATTCACCGACGTGCTGCTCGCCCGTGGCGCGACCCGGGTGGAGGCCGCGGACGTCGGCTACGGCCAGCTGGTATGGCGTCTGCGCAGTGACGACAGGGTCGGCGTCCACGACAAGACCAACGTGAGGACGCTGACGCCGGAGGCGATCGGGGGAGAGGTCGACCTGGTGGTCACGGATCTCTCCTTCATCTCCCTCGCGCTGGTGTTGCCCGCCCTCGCGGCGTGTGTGCGACCCGGCGGTGACCTCCTGCCGATGGTCAAGCCGCAGTTCGAGGTGGGGCGCGACCGCGTGGGCCGGGGCGGCGTGGTGCGGGACCCTTCGCTGAGGGTCGGCGCGGGGACCGGGGTGGCGCGCGCGGCCGCCGCCCTCGGCCTGGAGCCTGTCGACTGCGTGGCCAGTCCGCTCCCCGGCCCCTCCGGGAACGTGGAGTACTTCCTCCACCTCCGCAGGGCAGCGTCACCGGGGCCGGTGGAGTGGACGGACCACGCGGAGGGCGCGATCCGGACGGCCGTGGCGGAGGGGCCGCAGTGACGGACGCGACGGGGTCGGGGACCGGTCGCCGCATCCTGCTCGAGGCGAATGTCGAGCGACCGGATATCGCCGCGATCGTGGCGCAGGTGGTGGACGCCTGTGCGAGTCGGGGGATCGCGGTGCGGATGCTGGAGTCCACGAGCGCCAACGTCGCCACCGGGACCGGCGTCGAGGCCGTCCCGGACACCCCGCGTGCGGCGGAGGGGTGCGAGTTGGTCCTGGTCCTGGGCGGTGACGGCACCTTCCTGCGGGCCTGTCAGTACGCCAACGCGGCCGACGTGCCCGTCCTGGGGGTCAACCTCGGCCACATCGGATTCCTCGCCGAGTCGGAGGTCGCCTCGCTCAACGGGGTCGTCGAGCAGATCGCGGACCGGGACTACCGCGTGGTGGAGAGGATGACGATCGACGCGACCGTCATCCACGGGGACCGGGTCCTGGACCGTGGGTGGGCGCTCAACGAGGTGAGCATCGAGAAGCTCTCCCGGCAGGGTGTCCTCGAGGCGTCCGTGGAGATCGACGGCCGCCCCGTGAGCGACTACGGCTGCGACGGGATGCTCGTCTCCACCCCGACGGGGTCGACCGCCTACGCGTTCTCGGCCGGGGGGCCCATAGTCTGGCCGGAACTCGACGCCATCCTGGTGGTCCCGAACAACGCCCACGCCCTGTTCGCGCGGCCGATGGTCGTGGCGCCCACGTCCCGGGTGGCCGTGGAGACGGGTGTCCGGTCCGGCCCCTCCGTGGTGGTGCTGGACGGGCGCCGAGAGGTGGAGGCCCCAGCGGGCAGCCGGGTGGAGGTGGTCCGCGGTCGTCGCCCGGTCAAGTGGGTGCGATTGGACGATTCCCCGTTCACCGACCGTCTGGTCACCAAGTTCGAACTCCCGGTGACGGGGTGGCGCGGCCGCTCCTCCGGCCGGCCCCTCCCCTAGGGTGGGGGCGTGCTCACGGAACTTCGGATCAGCGGCCTCGGCGTCATCGACGAGGCCGTCGCCGACTTCGCGCCGGGACTGTCCGTCCTCACCGGGGAGACGGGTGCCGGAAAGACGATGGTCGTCACGGGGTTGAGGCTTCTCGCCGGGGGTCGCGCGGATCCGGGGCGTGTCCGGCGCGGCGCCGACAAGGCGGTGGTGGAGGGGCGGTTCGACCTCGCCGCCGCGGCGACGATGGACGCCGCCGACCGGCGCGACCTGGACCGCCTCCTGGACGACGCGGACGTGGATCTCGACGAGGACGGAACGGTGATCGCGGCCCGCCGGGTCGGCGCCGACGGGCGCTCCCGGGCCAGGCTCGGCGGGCGCTCCGTTCCCGCCGGCACCCTCGCCAGGTTCTGCGCCCCGGTGCTCGCCGTCCACGGGCAGAACGACCAACTGCGGCTGCTGCGGCCCGACAGGCAGAGGGACGCGGTCGATTCCCACGGGGGAGAGGACGCGCGTGCCGCTCTCTCCGCCTACCGCGAGACGTTCCACAGGTGGCGGGAGGTCGAGCGGTCCCTGGCCGAGCGCACCGAGCGCGCCCGCGAACTGGCCCGCGAGGCCGACCTGCTCCGCATGGGACTGGAGGAGATCGACGCCCTGGACCCCCAGCCCGGGGAGGAGGCCGAACTCGATGCCGTGATCCGTCGGCTCACGGACTCGGAGGAGCTCCGCGAGATCGCGGGTCAGGCCCACGAGATCCTGACGGGGGACGGCGAGACGGCCGAGCCCGTCGTCAACGTCCTGGACGCCCTCCGGCAGCGGCTCGCCGGGGCGGGGGACCCCGCCCTGGTCCCCATCGCCACAGGCGTCGAGCAGGCCGTGGCCGCACTGGGGGATGCCGCCACGGAGTTGGGCTTGTACCTGGCCGGGCTCCCCGTGGACGTGGCGGACCTGGATTCCGCCCTCGAGCGCAGGCACGGCCTCCGCGCTCTGACCCGGAAGTACGGCACCGACGTGGACGACGTGATCGCGTGGGCCGAGAAGGCGCGGGGTCGACTGTCCGAGGTGGACACCTCCGACGCGGCGGTGGCCGAGCTGAGGGCCGTCGCCGCCGGGCTGGCCGCCCAGCTGACCGAGCGCGGCGCGGCGCTCACCGCGGTCCGACGGGCCGCCGGAGAGGACCTGGCCCGTCGGGTGACGGCCGAGCTCGCCGAGCTGTCCATGGGAGGGGCGGGGCTGGTGGTGCGGGTCACGCCGAACGGTGACGGGCCCGCCTCCGCGACGGAGTCGGGACTGGACGACGTCGAGTTGGCCCTGGACGGGCCGTCCGGGGTGGTGCCGCTGGGCAAGGGGGCCTCGGGTGGCGAGTTGTCGCGGGTGATGCTCGCGCTGGAGGTGGTCCTGGCCGAGCGGTCCGGCGGTGGGACGCTGGTGTTCGACGAGGTCGACGCCGGAGTGGGCGGCCGCGCGGCCCTGAGCATCGGCATGCGGCTGGCCACCCTCGCCAGGACGCACCAGGTGATCGCGGTGACACACCTCGCCCAGGTCGCCGCGTACGCGGACACCCACCTGGTGGTTCACAAGACCGTGGACGCGGAGGGCGGTGACGGCGTGGTCTCGGGGGTGCGGGCGGTGGATGACGCCGACCGGGTGACCGAGCTGGCCCGGATGCTCGCGGGCATGGAGGACACCGACACGGGCCTCGCGCATGCCGAGGAACTCCTCGTCAAGGCGCAGACCGAGAAGTCTCAAGCTCAACTCGACCGTTAACCCGACACGCCGATACCTCCTCCCTCGTCGCTCGAATCACACGAGTGATACTCGGGCACATGAAGATGTCGGGTCTCCTCAGTCGCCGTTCCCACGACCTCGACGGTGTGGTCGGCGCCGTCCGTCACATCCGGGCAGGGTCGTCGCCCCACCGGAAGCTCGGCCCGAAGGACGTGGCGGTCCTCGACCTCAACAGGACGTCGGCGGACACGGCGCGCGCGCTGGTCGAGGCCGGCGTCGCCGCCGTCATCCACGTCCCCCGCGCCGGGGAGGAGATGCTGCCCCGCGCGGCGTTCCGGACGCTCGCGGCGTCGACGATCCCCGTCGTCGAGGACGCCGACCTCTCCGCGGTCGCGGAGGGGACGAAGGTGCGTGTCGACGAGGGCGTGGTCTACTCCGTCAAGACCGAGGACGAGCTTGCCTCCGGCCGGGAGTCGGGCCCGGCCACCCTCCTCGCCGAGGTGGACGCGGCCGAGTCCGGGTACGTCGAGTCGGCCCTCGCGCACCTGGCCAATGCCACGGAGTTCCTCAGCCTGGAGCATCCGCTGCTCCTCGATGGTGAGGGACTGCCGCAGATCGACGTCGAGTTCGCCGACCGGCACGTCGTGGTGGTGACCGGGGACGAGTCGTCGCAGGCCCAGCTGGCCGATCTCAAGCCGTTCATCAAGGAGTACCGCCCGCTGCTCGTCGGAGTCGACGGGGGAGCCGAGCTGCTGCGGTCGGCCAAGCTGTCCGCGGACGTCGTGGTGGCCACCCCCACCGCCGTCTCCGAGGAGGTCCTCACCGACGGTGCCGTCCTCGTGGTGCCGGCGGACCGTGACGGCAGGGCCGAGGGGCTGGAGCGGGTCACCGAACTCGGAGTGGGGGCCACCACCTTCCCGGCGGCGGCCACGGCCCGGGACATGGCCCTGCTCCTGGCCTTCCACAACGGCGCCGAGATGATCGTCGTGACGGGCGGTGACCGCGGGCTGGAGAACGTCTTCGGACCGTCCTCCGCCCCCTCCTCGACGATGGTCGATACCGCGGTCTCGTCGCGCCTGGTCCACGCGGACGCCTGTTCGACCCTGTACCGGTCGCGCGGGGCCGGGATCGGGCTGGCGCTGGTGGTGCTCGCGGCGCTGGTTGCCGTGGCCGCCGTGGTGGTGGCCCGCGACTCCGCCCAGGATCTGCTGATCTGGGCCGTCGACATGTGGAACGGCTTCGCCCTCTGGGTCCAGGGCCTCGTCCGTTGATCTCCCTGCGCCGCCACGTCCTCACGCTGGTCGCCGTGTTCCTCGCCCTCGCGGTGGGGGTGATCCTGGGGTCGACCTCCGTGGCGACGTCCATCCGGGACGCGGTGGTCGACAGGGAGGACACGACGGCGGCGCGGCTCGACTCCGCGGAGGAGGACCTGGCGGCCCAGCGGCTGGCCACCGACCGGCTCGACGCCATGGCCGGGGTGTTCGCCCCGGCGGTGCTCGACGGGATCCTCGACGAACGGCCGGTCCTCGTGGTGGTCGCCCCGGGTGCCTCGGGCGAGGACGTCGACGCGGCCGTCGACACCATCACCGCGGCCGGGGGTGTCGTCGCCGGCCGGATCACGCTCACAGACAAGGCGATGGACCCGGCCGCCGACGCGGAGCTCGAGGCCCTGGTGGCCAACCTCCCGATCGGCACCGCGCCCGCCGCGGACGCGGACCTCGGAACCCAGCTGGGGACGGCGGTGGGTCGGGCCGGGCTGCTCCGCACCGAGGACGCGAAGCCGCACCTCGACGACGCCGACCGGACGACGGTGCTCACGACCCTCGCGGACGCGGAGGTCATCGACTTCGAGGCCGGCACCCTCCGGCCCGGGCAGCTGGCGTTGATCGTGACCGGCCCGGGCGAGACCGAGTCGACCGCCGTGCGGCTGGCCGCGTTCGCACGGACCCTGGACCGCGAGGGCGCGGGCGTCGTGGTGTCGGCCGAGGTCGGTGGGGCCGACGGCCACGACGCCGTCCGGGTCCTGCGGTCCTCCGGCGAGACGGGCGTGTCGACCGTGGACTCGGCGGGCTCCGAGGCGGGCCGTCTGGCCACCGCGCTCGGGCTCGCGGAGCAGTTGGCCCGGGGGCAGGGGCACTACGGCCTGCGCCCGGATGCGGCCGCGGCGGTGCCGCCGCTCCCCACGGCGCCCGCTCGGTGATAGCCTGAAGCCCCGTGGGGTGCACCGGAGCCACACCAGCTTTCATCCATTCCGGCGTCTGGACACGGGAGTCCCCTTGGCACTGAATCGAGCCGCATCGCGGTCCGCGACCAAGCACATCTTCGTCACCGGTGGCGTTGCGTCGTCGCTGGGCAAGGGGCTCACCGCCTCGAGCCTGGGGCAGCTGCTCACCGCCCGAGGACTCCGGGTGACCATGCAGAAGCTGGACCCGTACATCAACGTCGACCCCGGGACCATGAACCCGTTCCAGCACGGCGAGGTGTTCGTCACCGAGGACGGGGCGGAAGCGGACCTCGACCTGGGTCACTACGAGCGGTTCCTCGATCGCGACCTGAGCGCCAACGCCAACGTCACCACCGGCCAGGTGTACTCGGCGGTGATCGCCAAGGAGCGCCGCGGCGAGTACCTCGGCGACACGGTCCAGGTGATCCCGCACATCACCGACGCCATCAAGGAGCGCATCATCGCGATGAGCGCGCCCGACGAGCAGGGGCGTCGTCCCGACGTGGTGATCACCGAGGTCGGCGGCACGGTGGGGGACATCGAGTCCCAGCCGTTCCTCGAGGCCTGCCGGCAGGTCCGCCACGAGGTGGGCCGGGAGAACATCTTCTTCCTGCACGTCTCCCTGGTGCCGTACCTCGCTCCGTCGGGGGAACTCAAGACCAAGCCGACCCAGCACTCGGTGGCCGCGCTCCGGTCGATCGGCATCGTCCCCGACGGACTGGTGCTGCGGTGCGACCGTGAGGTCCCGGACGGGCTCAAGGCCAAGATCGCGCTCATGTGCGACGTGGACCTGGAGGGGGTCGTGTCCACTCCCGACGCCCCCAGCATCTACGACATCCCCAAGGTCCTCTTCAACGAGCACCTCGACACCCATGTCATCCGCAAGCTCAGTCTCCCGTTCCGCGACGTGGACTGGACGGTCTGGGGCGACCTGCTGCAGCGCGTGCACGAGCCGCGCGAGGAGGTCGAGATCGCACTGGTCGGCAAGTACATCGACCTGCCCGACGCCTACCTCTCGGTCACCGAGGCCCTGCGCGCCGGCGGGTTCGCGCACCGGGCGCGGGTGAACATCCGTTGGGTCGAGTCCGACGCGTGCGGCACCGAGGCCGGGGCCAGGGAGGCGCTGCGCGGAGTCGACGGCATGCTGATCCCCGGGGGGTTCGGCATCCGCGGGATCGAGGGCAAGCTGGGAGCGATCTCGTGGTCGCGGAAGAACCGCATCCCGCTCCTCGGCCTGTGCCTGGGGCTGCAGTGTTCGGTGATCGAGGCCGCCCGCTCCGTGGGCCTCGAGGGGGCGTCGTCGACGGAGTTCGAGCCCGACACCCGGTACCCGGTGATCTCCACGATGGCCGACCAGGTCGACGCGGTCGCGGGTCACGCCGATCTCGGTGGGACCATGCGTCTCGGTGCCTACCCGGCGGTGCTCACCAAGGGGTCCGT
This sequence comes from uncultured Dietzia sp., assembly GCF_937873725.1. Taxonomy (GTDB): domain Bacteria; phylum Actinomycetota; class Actinomycetes; order Mycobacteriales; family Mycobacteriaceae; genus Dietzia. Next base: position 112,819 of record NZ_CALMYY010000112.1, on the reverse strand, counting down.
GGTGGCCGAGGCGTACGGGGCCACCGAGATCTCGGAACGCCACCGCCACCGGTTCGAGGTGAACAACGCCTACCGCGACAAGATCGCCGAGTCCGGGCTGCGCTTCTCGGGCACGTCGCCGGACGGTAACCTCGTGGAGTTCGTCGAGTACCCGCCGGAACAGCACCCGTTCTTCGTCGCCACCCAGGCGCACCCGGAGTACAAGTCGCGCCCGACCCGACCGCACCCCCTGTTCGCGGCGTTCATCAGGGCCGCGCTGGACTACGAGAACGAGATGCGCCTGCCGGTCGAGCCGTGGCGCGCGGATCGGTCCGATGCCGACCCCGCCGGCGGTGGGGGATCCCGCTCCGGGACGTCCAGGAGCGGCGAGGCGGACCCGGAACTGACCTCCGACGTCCGGACGGACGGGAGCTGACCGGCGTGTCGGGGTCCGGCGCGCCCGGGTCGCACGACTACCGGACGCTCGCCAGCCGCGAGATCTACGACGGCCGCGTGGTGCGGCTGCGCGTGGACACCCTGACGATGCCCGGTGGGGGCACCGCGGACAGGGAGATCGCCGGACACGACGACGCGGTCGCGGTGATCGCGCTGGACGAGCAGGGCGGGATCACCCTGGTGCGGCAGTACCGTCACGCGGTGGGTGAGCGGCTGCTGGAGCTTCCCGCCGGCCTGTGCGACGTGGCCGGCGAGGAGCCGGTGGAGACCGCGCGTCGCGAACTGGTCGAGGAGACCGGACTCGAGGCGGAGTCCTGGCGGCCGGTGATCTCGATCGTCCCGTCGCCGGGATTCTGCACCGAGCGGGTCCACGTGTTCCTGGCCACCGGGCTCCGAGAGGTCGCCCGCCCCGCCGCGGAACACGAGGAGGCCGACATGGAGGTGGTGCGGATGCCCTTCGCCGAGGCCGTGGACGCCGTGCTCGACGGCCGGATCGTCAACGGCATCGCCGTGGCCGGGATCCTCGCCGCGCGCGAGGCGATCGCCCGGTCCTGACGGGGCCCCGCCACGATGACGTCGGTCGGCGGCGCCGCGACCCAGATCCGTGGCTATCTCGACCACCTCGCCGTCGAGAGGGGCGCCTCGGTCCACACGCTCGCCGCGTACCGGCGTGACCTCGAGAAATACCGCGACTACCTCGCGGAATCGGGGATCGGCGACCTCGGCGCGGTGACCGAGTCCCACGTCGAGGGGTTCCGGGCCCGCCTCGCCACGGCGGATCCCGACACCGGTCGGCGGGCGCTCGCGCCCGGGTCGGTCGCCAGGGCACTCGCCGCCGTGCGCGGCCTGCACCGGTTCTCCACCAGGGACGGCATCACCGCTGTCGACGCGGCGGCGTCCGTCACCCCGCCGCGCCCGCCCCGGCGGCTTCCCAGGGCGCTGCCGGTGGACCAGATGGTCTCGGTGATCGAGGCGGCCGGCGGCTCCGACGTCGACACGGACCCGGGCAGACTCCGCGATCGCGCGATGCTCGAACTCCTCTACGCCACCGGGGCGCGGGCGGCCGAACTCGTCGGTCTGGACGTGGACGACCTCGACGGCCTCGACCATCCCGAGGGCGGCACGGTCATCCTCCGCGGCAAGGGAGGCAAGGAACGGGTGGTCCCGGTCGGCCGCCCGGCGTGCGACGCGGTCGGCGCGTATCTCGTGCGGGCCCGCCCCGCGCTGGCGATCCGCGGGGGCCCGGCGTTGTTCCTCAACACCCGCGGGGGCCGGATCACGCGCCAGACCCTGTGGAACGTGGTCGGCGTCGCGGCCGGGCGCGCGGGAGTGGGCTCGGACGTCTCGCCGCACTCGTTCCGGCACTCCTTCGCCACCCATCTCCTCGACGGAGGGGCGGACATCCGGGTGGTCCAGGAGCTGCTCGGACACGCCTCGGTCACCACGACGCAGGTGTACACCCTCGTCACCGTCGACACGCTGCGCGAGGTCTGGACGGAGTGTCACCCCCGGGCACGGTAACGTGACCGGGGGTACGGCCCTGACGGGCGAAACGGCGGCGAAGGGAGACGCGGGTGGCGAAGGACACTGGGGTGATGGATCCCGCGTTGTTCTCCCGCGCGGAACTCCTGGGAGCCGACGACCCGGCGGCCGGCGGAGGATTCTCCGCGATCCCCGAGCCGCAGCCCCTGTCCACCCACGGGCCGGCCACCGTCCTGTCGATGTGCAACCAGAAGGGTGGCGTCGGCAAGACCACCAGCACGATCAACCTGGCCGCAGCCCTGGCAGAGTACGGCCGGAGGGTCCTGGTGGTGGACCTCGACCCGCAGGGTGCGCTGTCGGCCGGGCTCGGCATACCCCACCACCAGCTCGACATGACCGTGTACAACCTCCTGGTGGACAACACGGTCTCCACCGAGGAGGTCCTGGTCCGGACCCGGGTCGAGGGCGTGGACCTCATCCCCGCCAACATCGACCTGTCGGCGGCGGAGATCCAGCTGGTCAACGAGGTCGGGCGGGAGCAGGCACTCGGTCGCGCCCTGTACCCGGTGCTGGACCGGTACGACTACGTCCTGATCGACTGCCAGCCGTCCCTGGGGCTCCTCACCGTCAACGCGCTGGCCTGCTCGGACGGGGTGCTCATCCCGATGGAGTGCGAGTACTTCTCCCTGCGCGGGCTGGCGCTGCTGACGGACACGATCGAGAAGGTGCGCGACCGCATCAACCCGCGCCTGCACCTCACCGGAATCCTCATCACCATGTTCGACCGCCGTACCGTCCATGCGCGCGACGTGCTCAGCCGGGTGGTGGAGGTGTTCGGGGACAAGGTGTTCGACACCCTCGTCACCCGCACGGTGAGGTTCCCCGAGACCACCGTCGCCGGTGAGCCCATCACCACGTGGGCGCCCAGGTCGGCGGGTGCGCAGGCCTACCGCGCGCTCGCTCGCGAGGTCATCCAGCGCGGCAGGTGAGCACTCCCGTGGACGAGGTGCCGGATTCGCGGGCGTTCACCGTCCACCTGACCAACTTCACCGGCCCGTTCGACCTGCTCCTCAAGCTGATCGACTCCCGGCGGCTCGACGTGACCGAGGTGGCCATCCACGCCGTCACCGACGAGTTCATCGCCCACACCCGCCAGCTGGGGGAGGGGGCCGACCTCGAGGAGGTGACCGAGTTCCTGGTGGTGGCCGCGACGTTGCTCGACCTCAAGACCGCGCGGCTCGTGCCGTCCGGCGAGGTGCAGGATCCCGAGGACCTGGCCCTGTTGCAGGCCCGGGACATGCTCTTCGCCAGGCTCCTGCAGTTCCGGGCGTTCCGCCGGGTGGCGGAACTCTTCGCCGAGCTCGACCGGACCGCCCGGCACTCGTTCCCGCGGACGGCGGGCCCGGACGACGAGTTCCTCGATCTGTTGCCCGAGGTCGACCTGGGCGTGGACCCCGGGCAGTTCGCCACCATCGCCGCGGTGGCCTTCCGGCCCCGGCCGCTGGAGGAGGTGGGGGTGGGGCACGTCCACGCCCCCGTCGTCTCGGTTCCCGAGCAGGCCGGCCGCGTCCTCGAGCTCTTGAGGTTCCGGGGCAGGGGCCACTGGGTGGATTTCCGGGAGCTGGTCTCCGGGTGCGACGACTCCCTCGTCGTCGTCGCCAGGTTCCTCGCGCTCCTGGAGTTGTACAGGGCGCGCGCCGTGTCGCTCGCCCAGGACGAGGCGCTCGGCGACCTGTTGGTGAGCTGGACCGGCGAGGACGCCACCGAGGTGACGCGCGGAAGGGACGAATGGACGTGAGGACGGGCGACGACGTGAACGGCGACGGGGGCGGTGTGGGACCGATCGGGGACGACGACGAGGCGGCAGAGCCCTCAGAACCACCGTTGCGGGCCAGGCTGGAGGCGCTCCTGCTGGTCGTGGACCAGCCGACCGGCGAGGGGGCGCTGGCGGCGGCGGCCGGGTCGACGGCCGGGGAGGTCGGCGCCGAGCTGCGGGGATGGCGGGACGATCTCACCGCGGCGGGCAGCGGAATCGACCTGCGCCGGACCGACGAGGGGTGGCGGCTCTACACCCGTCGAGAGCTCGCCCCCTATGTCGAACGGCTCCTCACCGACGGGACCCGCTCCACGCTCACGCGGGCCGCTCTCGAGACCCTCGCGGTGATCGCCTACCGCCAGCCGGTCACCCGCTCGCGGATCGCGGCGGTCCGTGGGGTCAACGTGGACGGCGTCATGCGGACCCTCGTGGCCCGCGGCCTGACGGTGGAATGCGGCACCGACCCGGACACCGGGGGCATGCTGTATAGGACCACGGAGCTATTTCTGGAAAGATTGGGGCTCACGTCGCTCGACGAGCTCCCGGACATCGCTCCGCTGCTGCCGGACGTCGACCTGGTCGACGAGATGAGCGACGATCCCGCGGACGATCCGCGGATACCCGTGGGGCGGCGCAGGAACACCGCGCCCGACCCCACTCCTGACGACGACGAAGAGATGTGACGAACCCATGACAGAGTCCGCTGGCCGAGACGGCGCACCGGTCCGCCTCCAGAAGATCCTGGCCCAGGCCGGAATCGCCTCCCGCCGGGCCTCGGAGGACCTCATCGCCCGCGGGCGGGTGGAGGTCAACGGGAAGATCGTGCGCGAGATGGGGATCAAGGTCGACCCCGCCACCGCCGTGATCCGCGTCGACGGCACCCGGATCGTGCTCGACGACGACCTGGTCTACCTCGCCCTGAACAAGCCCCGCGGCTACCACACCACCATGTCCGACGAGAGGGGTCGGCCCTGCGTGGGAGACCTCGTCGCGGACCGGGTCGATTCCGGGCAGCGGCTCTTCCACGTGGGGCGGTTGGACGCCGACACGGAGGGCCTGCTCCTGGTGACCAACGACGGCGAGCTCTCCCACCGCCTGATGCACCCGTCCTACGAGGTGTCCAAGACGTACATGGCCACCGTGACCGGGGTGGTGGGCAAGGGCGTGGGCAGGAGGCTCCGTGACGGGGTGGAGCTGGAGGACGGCCCGGCCAAGGTCGACCAGTTCTCGATCGTCGACGTCCACGAGGGGCGTTCGTTGGTCAAGGTCGTGCTCCACGAGGGGCGCAAGCACATCGTGCGTCGGCTCCTCGACGAGGTCGGTCACCCCGTCGAGTCGCTCGTGCGGATCCGGTTCGGTGCGGTCGCCCTGGGTGACCAGCGCGCGGGGACCTTCCGCAAGCTCAACCGCAAAGAGGTCTCGGACCTGTACGGGGCGGTGGGCCTGTGAGCTCGTCCACGCCGACGCGCCGGATCGCCATCGACGGTCCCGCCGGTACCGGCAAGTCCACGCTCGCGCGGTTGCTCGCCGAGCGCCTCGGCGGGGCCTACCTCGACACCGGGGCCATGTACCGCGTGGCCACCCTGCAGGTGCTGCGCGCCGGGGTGGACCCGGACGACTCCGCGGCGGTCATCGCGGCCTCGGCGGACCTGCCGATGGAGATCGGGACCGATGCGGGCTCCGAGAGGATCCTGCTGGGTGGCGAGGACGTGAGCGAGGAGATCCGCTCCGCCCGCGTCACCGGCGCCGTCTCGGCGGTCTCCGCCGTGCCGGAGGTCCGGGCCACCCTGGTGGGGGTGCAGCGGCGCCTGGCCTCGGGCGGCGGCACCGTCGTGCTCGAGGGGCGCGACATCGGCACCGTCGTGCTCCCGGACGCCGAGGTGAAGGTCTACCTCACGGCGAGCCCGGAGATCCGGGCCCGCCGCCGCACGGAGCAGGACCTGGCGGCGGGCCGGGACGCCGACTACGCCGAGGTGCTGGCCGCCGTGATCGAGCGGGACCGCAAGGACTCCACGCGTGCGGCGAGTCCTCTCCGGCCGGCCGCCGACGCCACAGTGGTCGACACCTCGACCCTCACCCTCGACGAGGTGCTCGACCGGCTGGTCGCACTCGCCGACAGCACCGACGCGTCGCGCAGCGACACCGCAGAAGGGAACGCATGATGGCGACCACCGAGGGACATCCCGACTTCGACCTGCCCACCGGGCCCGGCGAGGAGACCGTCGAGGACGGCTGGAACGACGACACCGACTGGGACGCCGTGGCCGACGAGTGGGCCGACGAGATCGGTGCCGAGGTCGACGGCGTGGAGATCCTGCCCACCGTGGCGATCGTCGGCCGCCCCAACGTAGGCAAATCCACCCTGGTCAACCGCATCATCGGACGCCGCGAGGCGGTGGTGGAGGACGTCCCCGGCGTGACCCGCGACCGCGTCTCCTACGAGGCGCTGTGGAACGGCCGGACCTTCATGGTGCAGGACACCGGAGGGTGGGAGCAGGACGCAAAGGGGCTGCACCGGTCCATCGCGCAGCAGGCCGAGATCGCCATGGGTACCGCCGACCTCATCGTCCTGGTGTGCGACGGGACCGTCGGCATCACCGCCGCCGACGAGACGGTGGCCAGGAGCCTGCGCCGCGCCGCCACGCCCGTGATCCTCGCGGTCAACAAGGTGGACAGCGACAAGGCGGAACTGGAGGCGGCCGAGTTCTGGGGGCTCGGCCTGGATCAGCCCTACGCGATCTCCGCCGCCCACGGCCGCGGGACCGCCGACCTGCTCGACGAGATCCTCCGGCAGTTGCCGACCAAGGCGAGGATGCGCGAGACCACCGAGGCGCCGCGGCGGGTGGCGCTGGTCGGCAAGCCCAACGTGGGCAAGTCGAGCCTGCTCAACAAGCTCACCGGGGAGGAGCGGTCGGTGGTCGACAACGTGGCCGGCACCACCGTCGACCCCGTGGACTCGCTCGTCGAGCTCGGAGGGCGGGAGTGGCGGTTCGTGGACACCGCCGGACTGCGACGCAAGGTCAACCAGGCCTACGGGCACGAGTACTACGCCTCACTCCGGACCCGGGGTGCCATCGAGGCCGCCGAGGTGGTGGTCCTGCTCCTGGACGCGTCCGAGCCGATCACCGAGCAGGACCTGCGGGTCATCTCGATGGTCGCCGACGCAGGGCGCGCACTGGTGATCGCGTTCAACAAGTGGGACCTCGTGGACGAGGACCGGCGGTACGACCTGGACAAGGAGATCGACAGGGAGCTGTCGAAGATCCTGAGCTGGGCGCACCGGGTCAACATCTCCGCGACGACAGGGCGCGCGCTCGCCAAGCTGGTCCCGGCGATGGACGCCGCGCTGGAGTCGTGGGACAAGCGCATCCCCACCGGACCGCTCAACACGTGGATGGCGGAGGTCGTGGCCGCGACCCCACCACCGATGCGCGGCGGGCGACTGCCCCGCATCCGGTTCTGCACGCAGGCCACCACCCGGCCGCCCACGTTCGTGTTCTTCTCCACCGGGTTCCTCGAGGCGGGCTACCGTCGGTTCCTCGAGCGGCGCCTGCGCGAGACCTTCGGCTTCGACGGTTCTCCCGTCCGTGTGAACGTGCGCGTCAAGGAGCGGCGGGTGCGCAAGTGACCTGCCGATTGGAGTGCCTCCACCGGCGTGCGCTAGTCTGATCCAGTCGCCGCGCGAGTCGCGGAGACGGGCGGGCTGTGGCGCAGCTTGGTAGCGCACTTGACTGGGGGTCAAGGGGTCGCAGGTTCGAATCCTGTCAGCCCGACCAGATAGCCCCGGCGGAATCGATTCCGCCGGGGCTTCGTCGTGTCCGGGGGTGCCGCGTGTGATCCCCCCGCCGGCGCCCCCCGGGGGGACTTCTCCGCGCGCCGCTCGGGCGCGTTTGCGCACCTGACGCGGCGTCAAACCGGTGTGACCGGCACCTCCGCCCCACTCCTGAGGGGTGCCGACGCGGATAAGCTTCTCTTGGCAATAGGATTTGTTTTTGGTGGCGGGGAAGCATCCGGTACCGGATGCCGGGTGTCCGGAACCGGGCGCGACGGCCGATCACGAGGTGGAGCCTCGGGATCGAGTGGAAGGAACAGCCCGAGTTGACACCTCACCCCCAGGCAGGGATCCCGCGGACTCCGCGACCCATCGGCTCGACCAGGGCGAGCCGGCAGGATCCGCGCGGGGTGGCGGTAACCGGTTCACCACCGCGGTCGCGGTGATCGTGGGGCTCACCGTGGCGTTCCCCGCCGCGTCCCCCCGGGCAGCCCGCAGGAATCGTCACGACACCACAGACCGGCCCTACCCGCCGGTCGAGGTGTGACGCTCCTCCCCAAACCACACCAACCCTTTCCACCACATCCAGAGAAACGAGGCCCCTGTGTCTGAGAGATATCGCTATTCCGTGGAGCAGTCGGACGAGGCCCAGCTGGGCATCAACCCGGTGTTCGCGCGGCCGGGCGAGGCCACGACCCTGCCGAAGTTCGAGCTGCCCGAGTCCATGATGGCGGGCGACACGGCGTATCAGATCGTCCATGACGAGGCGATGCTCGACGGGAACTCGCGGCTCAACCTCGCGACCTTCGTCTCGACGTGGATGGACGAGAACGCCCAGAAGATCTACGCCGAGACGGCCGACAAGAACATGATCGACAAGGACGAGTACCCGGCCACGGCCGCGATCGAGGACCGCTGCTGGCGGATCCTCGCCGATCTGTGGAACGTCCCGGACACGGACGACACCATCGGGACCTCGACGGTCGGCTCGTCCGAGGCGTGCATGCTCGGCGGCCTGGCCCTCAAGCGGTTGTGGCAGGAGCGTCGCCGCGCGGAGGGTAAGTCCACCGAGAAGCCGAACCTCATCCTCTCGGCCGGCGTCCAGGTGGTCTGGGAGAAGTTCTGCAACTACTGGGACGTCGAGGCGCGCTACGTGCCCGTCACCGAGGAGCACCTCGTGCTCGACGGCTTCGAGCTCGAGAAGTACGTCGACGAGAACACGATCGGCGTCGTCGCGATCCTCGGCCAGACCTACACCGGCCTGTACGAGCCGGTGAAGGAGATCGCGGAGAAGCTGGACGAGATCCAGGCGTCGACGGGGCTCGACGTCAAGATCCATGTGGACGGGGCGTCGGGCGCGATGGTCGCACCGTTCTGCCAGCCCGATTTGGAATGGGATTTCAAGGTCGATCGGGTCAACTCGATCAGCACGTCCGGGCACAAGTACGGCCTGGTCTACCCCGGCGTGGGGTGGGTCGTGTGGCGGACGAAGGCTGTCTGCCCGGAGAGCCTGATCTTCCACGTCAGCTACCTCGGTGGGGACATGCCCACCCTGGCGCTGAACTTCTCGCGCTCCGGCGCCCAGGTCCTGCTGCAGTACTACCAGTTCCTGCGGCTGGGACGGGAGGGGTACCGGGCGGTTCAGCAGGGGTCGATCGACGTCGCGACGTTCCTGTCCTCGAAGATCGGTGCGATGGAGCCGTTCGAGCTGGTGAGCAAGGGCGATACTATCCCGGTCTTCGCGTGGAAGCTCAAGAGCGGTGACCGCAACTGGGACCTCTACGACCTCGCGGACCGGTTGCGGATGCGTGGCTGGCAGGTTCCCGCCTACCCCATGCCCGACGACATGTCCGACCTCGTCGTGCAGCGGATCGTGGTGAGGCTCGGACTCAGTCGTGACCTGGCCGAGCTGCTCCTGGCCGCGATCGTGGAGGAAGTCGACTTCCTCGAGAACCTCGACGCCCCGATCCCGCGCGAGCGGCAGCGCACCTCCTTCGCGCACTGAGTTCTGCGGGAGGCCCGGCGGTGAGGGCGACAGGGTCGTTCACGTCCTCACCGGCCGGGGCTCCCCGGAGCACCATGGCCCGCATTCTCAGGAAGGTTCCCACTTGATGACCAGATCCCCGGCCGGGACCTCTTCTCGCCGGCAGAGCCCGTTCCTGGCGCCCACTCTCACCAAGCAGAGTGTCTCCTTCATGATCGGCTCGACCTTGTTCGCGGTGGGGACAGCGGTCGGGATCTGGGACCTGGGCTCGTCCAACCTCACCAACATCCTCTGCTTCGTCGGCGCCTGGTTCTTCACCGCGGCCGGTCTGATGCAGTTCGTCCTGAGCGGCGCCTCGACGACCGAGGTCGACTACGGGACCGGCACGATGTTCCGGGCGGTGTGGCTGGCGGCCGCCATCCAGAGCGTGGGCACGATCCTGTTCAACGTCAGCACCAGTGCGGCCCTGTCCGCGCGGACCGTGGCCGCCGAGGAACGGCTGGTGTGGAACCCCGACGCCGGTGGGTCCGTGGCGTTCCTCGTCAGCGCGGCATTCGTCTACGTCGCCTTCTACCGGGAGCGGGGAAGGCTCTGGGAACCCGGCCGGTCGGAATGGTGGGGTTCGCACATCAACATGATCGGATGCGTGGCGTTCGGTATCTCCGCCGTGGGGGCGTTCATCCTCTCCGACGGCTCCCTGGCCGACGCATCGGTGGCCAATTGGGGCACTCTCGTCGGCGCGATCTGCTTCTTCGTGGCATCGGCGATCGCACTTCCTCAGTTGGCGTGGAACCGTCGAGCCGCCCTCGCGGACGAGATGGCCGTGTAACCGACCTGCTCAGTACGCCCACCACAGCACCACCGTAGGTGCCTGGACATAAAGAACATCGAAGGGAAGTTGGCTTCATATGTGTACACGCGTTGTCTGGCCTGACGCCGCCGGTTCGGTCATCGTCGGCCGGAACATGGATTTCCACATGGATCTCCTCACCAATCTCTGGAAGTTCCCCCGCGGGATCGAACGGACCGACGGGGTCGAGGGCGCGCTCGCCTGGAAGTCGAAGTACGGAAGCATCGTCGCCACCGCCTTCGACCTCATCGCCACCGACGGGATGAACGAAGCCGGCTTCGCCGGACACATCCTGTGGCTCGCGGAGTCCGACTACGGCAAGCCCGAGCCGTCGGCCACCCAGCTCAGCCAGTCGGTCTGGCTGCAGTACTACCTGGACAACTTCGCAACCGTGGCGGAGGCGGTCCAGTGGACGGTCGACTCCCAGGTGGAGATCGCCCAGTTGTTCGACCCGACGGGCCACCTCGTGCCGACGCTGCATCTCGCGATCAACGATGCGTCAGGCGACTCGGCGATCATCGAGTACACCGGGGGCAAGCCCGACGTCTACCACAGCCGTGACTACAAGGTCATGACCAATTCCCCGACGTTCGACAAGCAGCTGGAGCTGGTCAAGCAGATCGAGGGACTCGGCGGAGACAAGCAGTTGCCGGGCTCCACCCTGGCGAGCGACAGGTTCGCCCGCGCCTCGTTCTACGTCGAGCACCAGGTCCAGCCGAAATCGCAGCTCGACGCGATCGCCGCGATGTTCAGCATCATCCGGAACGCGGCGCAGCCGTTCCGGACGCCCGAGCCCGGCAAGCCGGACGCGTCGCAGACGATCTGGCAGGTGGTGCTCGACCTCACCAACAAGCGCTACGTCTTCGAATCGACCACCAGGCCGAACATCGTCTGGGTGGACCTCGACGATGTCGACTTCGGCGAGGGCGCGGGGGTCAGCAAGCTCGACCTGGTCGGGCGGCTGGCGCTGGAGGGTGGGCTCGCCGGGAACGTGACCGAGGAGTTCCACGACGTCGGGGAGTTGGGCAGCGAGGTGGTCGCCACCGGCGTGAAGGCTCTGGAGTACATCGCCCGGAAGCAGGACGAGTTCGCCGCTCTGGCGAGCGCCGTGCAGGATCTGGTCGGCTCCAAGAAGTAGAGGGTCCGACGAAGGGGTGCCGGTCCGTGGGACCGGCACCCCTTCGTCTGTGTATTCCGGGTATTCCGGATAGCGCGGAGGCGATTACCCGGTGAGGACTCTCTCACGGGGGTACGGTCGGATCACCAATCGGGCGGCCCAGTGGCGCCGCCGACGCCGTGACCAGGGGGCTCCATGACCGATACCCACGACACCGAGATCCGCCGAGACGCCGACGAGTGGTCGGGAATCGACACGGCCGTGGTCGACTCCGCCGTCGCCGACGCCGTCGGTGCGGCCGAGGCGTTCCGGCGGTTCGACCAGCAGCAGGTCGACGCGATCGTCGAGGCCATGGCTCGGGCGGGTATCCGGGCGGCGGGGGAGCTCGCCGCCACCGCCATCGAGGAGACCGGTTTCGGTGTGTTCGAGGACAAGGTGGTCAAGAACTACGTGGCCACCGAGTTTCTCTACGACTACCTCCGGGACAAGAAGTCCGTGGGCGTGATCGAGGAGGACATCCCGCGCAACATCGAGCGCATCGCCGAGCCGATCGGCGTGGTCCTGGCGATCACCCCGGTCACCAACCCCACCTCGACCGTGCTCTACAAGGCCATCGTCGCGGCCAAGACCCGCAACGCGGTGATCTTCCGCCCGTCGCCCATGGCCGTGCGCTCGTGTGAGCGGACGGTCGAGATCCTGCGGGAGGCCGCGGAGGCGGCCGGGATGCCTCCGGGTGCGCTGCAGGTGCTGCCCCAGGCCGAGCACGAGGTCACCCACTACCTCTTCGCGCATCCCGACGTCGACTTCATCTGGGTGACCGGCGGTCAGAAGATCGTCAGCCTGGCCAACTCCGCCGGCAAACCCGCGCTCGGAGTGGGGCCCGGCAACGCGCCCGTCTACCTCCACCGCACGGCCGACATCAAGGGGGCCGTGGTGGACACCCTGATCTCCAAGACCTTCGACGCCTCCGTCATCTGCCCCGCGGAGCAGACCTGCATCATCGACGACCCGATCTACGACGAGACGGTGGCCGAATTCCGGCGCATGGGCGCACATCTGCTCTCTCCGGACGAGGCCCGGACCTTGGCCGACTTCGCGTTCGGGTGCGGCGACAGGGTGAATCCCGAGGCGTTGGGGCAGCAGGCACCCGAGCTGGCCGCGCGGGCCGGCATCGCCGTCGATCCCGCGACCAAGATCCTGTTGGCCGAGCTCCCGTCCGACCTCGGGGAACTCGCCTCGCACCCGCTCGTCCAGGAGAAGCTCATGCCCGTCCTGGGGCTGGTGAGATCCCCGGATGAGCGTCACGGGATCGACGCCGCCGTCCTGGTGACCGAGCACGGAGGACTCGGCCACACCTCGGCGATCTACGCCCGGGACCCCGGTGTCATCGACGCGTACGGGCTGGCCGTCAGAACCGGCCGGATCCTGGTCAACGCCCCCACCGCCGTCGGCGCGCTCGGCGGTATCTACAACAACCTCACGCCCACCTTCTCTCTCGGCTGCGGAACGTGGGGGGGATCGAGCACGACGGAGAACGTCAACTACATGCAACTTCTCAACATCAAGACGGTGTCCCACCGTCGCACGCCGCCCCAGTGGTTCCGTGTGCCCGCCAACACGTTCTTCAACGCCGGCGCGTTGGAGAACCTGCGCGAGGTGCCCTGCACGAGCGTGGTGGTGATCACCGACGTGCTGAGTGAGCAGCGGGGCGTCGTCGACGAGTTGAGGCGCCACCTCCAGGTGGAGCGGCTGAGGGTGTTCAGCGAGGTGGAGCCCGAGCCGGACGAGGCCACCATCCACCGCGGTGTCGATCTGCTCAGGGAGTCACGACCGGACCTGCTCATCGCGATCGGCGGCGGCTCGGTGATCGACGCGGCCAAGGCGATCAGGCTCTTCTACGAGCATCCCGAGGTCAGCCTCGAGGAGCTCGCTCTGCCGTTCCTCGATCCCCGCAAACGGATGGCCCAGTACCCGCAGGATCCGCACACGTTGCGTCTGGTGGCCGTTCCCACGACCTCGGGTACCGGGTCGGAGGTGTCGCCCGCCGCGGTGCTCACCGTGGGTGACCGCAAGGAGACGCTGGTCGACTACTCGCTGGTGCCGGACATGGCGATCGTGGATCCCGTGCTCACCCTGTCCATGCCCCGCACCCTGACCGTCGACACCGGCGTGGACGCCCTGACCCATGCGCTGGAGGCGGCGGCGTCGATCTTCGCCTCGCCGTTCACCGACGCGTTCTGCGTGCAGGCCGCGCGGCTGATCTTCGACGCTCTCCCGCGCGCCTACGACAACCCGGACGACCTCGACGCGCGGACGGACATGTCCAACGCCGCCACGCTCGCCGGCCTCGCGTTCTCCAATGCGTTCGTCGGGACCAACCACGCCCTCGCACACGCGGTCGGCGCCCGGTTCGGCATCGCGCACGGTCGGGCGAACGGCGTCTTCCTTCCCCACGTCCTCAGGTACAACGCGAGCCTCCCGACCAAGTTCATGCCGGCCCCCGGGTACTCGGCCTATATCGCCCCGGACAAGTACGCCCAGCTCGGCCGCGTGGTGTTCGGCGGACGCGAGCCCGAGGAGAGTCGCGGCAGGCTCTTCGACGGCGTGGACGGCCTCCTGCGCCGATTGGACATGCCACGGACGCTCGCCGAGCTGGGCATCCCCGAAGAGGTGTTCCTCGCGGCGCTGCCGGAGTTGGCGATGACCGCCTTCCAGGACCTGAGCAACCGCACCAATCCACGCATGCCGCTGATCGCCGAACTCACCGAGCTGCTCCGGCTCGGCTACTACGGGAAGGCCTGAGATGCCCACTGATACCGCGCATCGGACGGTGGAGATCGCCGCGCCGTTGTCCACCGTCCTCGACACGATCCGCGACCTCGAGGGCCAGCCCGAGTGGGTCCCGGAGATCCTGGAAGCCGAGGTCCTCGAGGTGTACGAGGACGACGGGCTTCCCGCCACCGCCCGGTTCAAGGCCTCGGCCACGGTCGGCACCGACGCCTACGTCCTGTCCTACGAACACCGTGACGACGGGATGGACTGGTCGATGGTCGAGGGGCGTCTGCAGACCGGGCAGGAGGGGCGGTACGACCTCGTGGAGACCGGTCCGGGTTCGACCTCGGTCTCGTTCCGACTGACCATCCACCACAATCTCCCCATTCCGGGGCTTCTCCGTCGACGCGTGATCAAGGGTCTGGTCGACAACACGGTGAACGGCTTGAAGAAGCACCTCGAAGCCTGAGAGTGTGACCTGCGACCCCTCCTGTGGACGCAGGGAACACGGGGCCTGGGCCCACCGTTGTATCCGGTGAGGTAGACCCGTGACACTTGACGCGCCCACGGGGCGCGGGGCGAGGAGAGGCGCATGGTTGACGAGCGCACGCCGCGGACGGCCCGGGAACGGATCGTGTCCGATGTCGACCGGATGTGCAGGGGAGTGGGGGACGTCCCGGTCGCGGAGTTGTCCGACCGCTCGGCACTGCTGGTGGCGTGCGGTCTGGTGGAGCCGAGGATCACGGACGTCGTGCTCACCCGCCTGCACCAGAACATGGCGTTCCCCACCGTCGGGGGGTTCAACCAGATCCGGATCATCGAAGAGCAGCGTCACGACCTTCGTCGGATCATCGCGACCCCGGTCCCGTCGGTGCTCCGGATGGCGCTGAGGACCCGCCTGGCCGACCTCGACCGTCGGTACCTCCTCCTGCGGACAGGCTTCACCCGGGGCGCCGGCGTCTTCGCCTTCCGCATCAAGGACATCCGGGTCGATCGCCGGCGCGGCGTGCATCTGGACACGGACGATCGCGGACGGCTCTTCGACGCCCTCGCGTCCACGCCCACCATGGCCCCGGTGCCTCTCGTGCCCCGGACCCTCGCCGAGCTGGGAACGGCGGCCGCGGCCTACGGTCAGCGGGAGATGGGGAGGGTCGTCCTGCCCCCGCGTGTCCAGTCGGTCGTCCAATCCCTGCCGTCGCTGCCCCAGATCAGGGCGGATCGCCGCCGGATCCCGGAGATGTACACCGCGATGATCATGGAGGTCGGTGGGCTGTACGACAGGCTGCTGCGGGCCTACGCCCGCGGCGGCCGATCGGTGGAGGAGGTCCGGCTGCAGTTCGACCCGGAGAACGAGGTAGTCGGGCTCGCGGGCGATCTCTGCAGGCTCCGCGAGGCGGCCGCCGCCGCGGGCGTCCCGCCCGCGCGGGACGGATTCACCACGCTCACGGGGATGGGGGAGGCCATCGACGGAGTGTGGGCCGAGGTGATCGAGCGGGCGGTGGCGTTCCGCGAGCTCGTCGAGTCCGTGGAGGCCCGTGCCGCCCTCGCGGTGTCCGAGGCCGCGAGGGTCGACGACATCGCCCGCGAGAACGGGGTGCGACCGCCGTCCGGTGCCTATGCCCCCACCCCTGCGGACCTCGCTGCCGAGCACCTGGCGGCCCGGGCGGGGGATCGGATGCTCTCGACCGACGCGATGCGCAGGTTGCGCGGCCAGCTGGACCCCGACCGCTAGCACCGCCGCCGGTGGGGTGCGCCGCCGGTGGCGTTCCCCCCTGCGTACGGTGGGACCATCTGATCGTCACCGGGAAGGACTCCACGCGTGGGATTCGCCAACCGCTTCTGGAAGCTCATGGGCTCCACCCAAGGCCGGGACACCTCGCGCGCGCAGAGCGCGGTCGAGGCGTCCCACGGGTTCGACGACTGGGCCGGGGGGATAGACGACGACGAGTTCGCCGACGCGGCACACGACCTGCAGCTCTTCGGGGATTCCGCCGAGGATCTCGCCAGGTTCCTCGCGCTGGCCCGGGAGGCGGCCTCCCGGGCTGTCGACATGAGGCCGTTCGATGTGCAGCTCCAGGGAGCGCTGCGCATGTTCGCGGGCGATGTGGTGGAGATGGCGACGGGCGAGGGCAAGACGCTCTCGGGTGCGATCGCCGCGGCGGGTTACGCCCTCCAGGGACACACGGTCCACATCATCTCCGTCAACGACTACCTGGCAGCCCGGGACGCCCGGTGGATGGGGCCCATGTTCGAACTCCTCGGGCTGACCGTCGGTCATGTCACGGAGTCGTCGACCCGTGAGGAGCGTCGGGTCGCGTACTCGTGCGACATCACCTACGGGTCGGTGTCCGAGATAGGGTTCGACGTCCTCCGGGAGCAGTTGGTCACCGATCCGGCGGACCTCATCGCGCCCACAACGGACGTTGCGCTGGTGGACGAGGCGGATTCGGTGCTGGTCGACGAGGCGCTGGTGCCCCTGGTCCTGGCCGGATCGACCTCCGGCGAGGCCCCCACGGGCGAGATCCTCTCGGCGGTCCGGAAGCTGCGTCCGGGGCGGCACTACGAGACCGACTCGGACAAGCGCAACATCTTCCTCACCGACGACGGTGCGGAGGCGATCGAGAACGAACTCGGCATCGGCGACCTGTACGACGCCGACCACGTGGGGACGACGCTGGTCCAGGTCAACGTGGCGCTCCACGCCTGCTTCCTGCTCCGTCGGGACGTGGACTACATCGTCCGCGACGGACGGGTCCAGCTCGTCAACGCCTCCCGCGGACGCGTCGCGGAGCTCCAGAGGTGGCCGGACGGACTCCAGGCGGCCGTCGAGGCCAAGGAGGGTGTCACGGTGTCCGAAGCCGGGCAGATTCTCGACAGCATCACGGTGCAGGCGTTCATCGGCAGGTACGACCGGGTGTGCGGGATGACGGGCACCGCGCTCGCCGCGGGGGCGCAGCTTCGTGAGTTCTACTCACTCGGAGTGTCCCAGATCGAGCCCAACACCCCGACCATCCGTGTGGACGAGGCCGACCGCACCTACATCGACACCGACAGCAAGACACGGGCACTGGTCGAGCACATCGCGCGGATCCACGCGACGGGCCAACCGGTGCTCGTCGGGACCCACGACGTGGCCGAGTCCGAGGACCTGGCGGCGCGGCTGTCGGAGAAGGGCGTCGCGTGCGTGGTCCTCAATGCCAAGAACGACGAGGAGGAGGCGGCGATCATCGCCGAGGCGGGCGACGTGGGCAATGTGACCGTCTCGACCCAGATGGCGGGCCGGGGCACCGACATCCGGCTCGGGGGGTCCGACGAGGCTCGCCGCGACGAGGTGGTCGAGCTCGGAGGTCTGCACGTGGTGGGCACGGGCCGGCACCGGACGGAGCGGCTCGACAACCAGCTGCGCGGGCGGGCGGGACGCCAGGGGGACCCCGGGAGCTCGGTGTTCTTCGCGGCGATGGACGACCCCGTCGTCACCTCGGCCCTGGAGCCGGAGAAGATCCCCGACGCGCACGACAGGATGAGTGGACTGCTCAAGGGCAACCGTGGTCGTGACGCGGTCGACCACGCACAGCGGGTCACCGAGGGCGAGATGCTGGCGATCCACTCCAACACGTGGCGCTACAGCCGGCTCCTCGCCGAGCAGCGGGACATCCTGGCCCGGCGCCGGGGGGCGCTGCTACGCACCGAGAAGGCGTTCGAGGAGCTCACCGCCCATGACCCCGAGAGGAGTGCGGCCCTCGTGGAGGCCCACGGCCGCGACGCGGTGGTCCAGGGGTGCCGGGAGATCATGCTCTGGCACCTGGACCGGGGCTGGGCCCGTCACCTGGAGACGATGAACGACGTGCGTGAGTCGATCCACCTCCGGGCGCTGGGGAGGGAGAACCCCCTGGACGAGTTCCACCGCATCGCGATCGACCATTTCCGCGATCTCGCCGCGGACGCCGTCGCGGAGTCCGAGGCGACGTTCGCTGAGATCGAGTTCACCGACTCCGGAGTCGACCTGGCGGCCAACGCGATGGCGCGGCCCACCTCGACGTGGACGTACATGGTCCACGACAACCCGATGGCGGCGGGGGGCAACGTCTTCTCGGGGATGATGTCCACCTTCCGATGAACGCTGCGCGTGAGGGCAGGCGCGAGACCGACCTCCGGGAATGGCGGACGGGCGAGGGCAAGGTCCTCGGCGCCCGGATTCCGCCGCCACGCGACGGTCACCTCTCGGCCGCGGTCCCGCCGGGGCTCGGGCCCGAACCGCGTCCGGGGGATCCCGAGGTCAGCGACCGCTTCTGGACCCTTCCCAATGTCATCTCGTTGGGTCGCATCGCGCTGATCCCGGTCCTCATCGTGAGCATCCTCGTGTGGGAGGACCCGACGCTCGCCCTGTGGATCCTCGGCGCACTGGTGGTCTCGGACTGGCTCGACGGCAAGATCGCGCGACTGTGGAACATGCGGTCGACCTGGGGAGAACGGCTCGACCCGATCGCCGACCGTGTCCTGGTGGCCTCGGTGCCGGTGGCGTTCGCCGTGGCCGGGTACATCCCCGTGTGGATCGTCGTGATGCTGCTGGCGCGTGACGCGCTGCTGGTGGGGACCCTGCCGCTGTATCGCAGGCGAGGGATCGAGCCCGAGGTCACCTATCTCGGCAAGGCCGCCACGTTCGCGCTGTTCTGGTCGCTGCCGCTTCTCCTGGCCGGGCACGCGGGGGTGCTCGGCGGTGAGGGGCTCCGCATTCTGGGGCAGGCGTGTCTGTACTGGGGCGTGGGGCTGTACACCTGGAGTGGAGCCGTCTACCTGTGGCAGGCGTGGAGGGTCGCGCGAGCCGTATCCCCGGAGCGCACCGGATCGACTGCCGCAGGTCACCGGGACGGTGTGTAATGTCGCCAGGTGGAATCGGAAGTGATCCACGCGAGAAGGGCACGCCAGTGAGCGATCAGAACATCCCCGACCAGCTCCGGTACACCGATGAGCACGAGTGGGTGGAACGGGTGTCGGACACGCGGGTCCGCATCGGCATCACCGACTACGCGCAGTCGAAGCTCGGCGACATCGTGTTCGTGCAGCTCCCGGACGTGGGTGGTGAGACGGAGTCGGGAGAACCCTTCGGCGAGGTCGAGTCGCCGAAGAGCGTCTCCGACCTGTACGCGCCGTTGAGCGGGAAGATCGTCGAGGCCAACACCGCCTTGGAGACCTCGCCGGAGCTCGTCAACTCCGATCCGTACGGTGAGGGGTGGATCGTCGTCCTGGAGATCTCGGATGTCGACGATCTCGAGGCACAGCTCGAGCAGACGTTGGACTCCGACGGGTACGCGAAGATCACGGAGGGCTGATCGGGCCCGCCCGCCCCGCCCGCGGGTGGGCGGTCCGGCATAGAATCATTGCACCGCACGGTGAGCCCCTCGTTGGGCTCGGACGAGGAGAGACGAAACGTGACCGAGAACAAGAACATGCCCGAGGCGACCGCCGAGACCACCTCGGTGTTCCGTGCGGAGCTTCTCAACGAGTCCGATCAGCAGGCGGCCCAGTCGGAGTCGACCGTCACCGGTGTTGAGGGTCTGCCGGAGGGTCAGGCCCTCCTGGTGGTCAAGCGGGGCCCCAACGCCGGTTCCCGTTTCCTCCTGGACCAGGCCACCACGTCGGCCGGTCGGCACCCGGACAGTGACATCTTCCTCGACGACGTCACCGTGAGTCGTCGGCACGCGGAGTTCCGCAGCGAGAGCGGGACCTTCACGGTCGTGGACGTCGGTTCGCTCAACGGCACCTACGTCAATCGCGAGCCCGTGGACTCGGCGTCGTTGTCGAACGGCGACGAGGTCCAGATCGGCAAGTTCCGTCTGGTATTCCTGACGGGTACGCCCGGGCAGTGACCGCCGCCGGACACGGCGCCGCGCACGATGGGCACCTGTCCATCGGCGGCGTCATCGCACTCCTGGTCGCGGAGTTCCCGGACCTCACGGTGTCGAAGGTCCGGTTCCTCGAGAACGAAGGTCTGGTCACCCCGGAGCGGACCGCCAGCGGCTACCGACGGTTCAGTCCCGGGGACCGTGAGCGGCTGCGCTACGTGCTCACCGCGCAGCGTGACCGCTACCTGCCGCTGAAGGTGATCAGGGAGGAACTCGACGCTCTCGATTCGGCGATCGCCGACGGGTCCACCACGGCCCTGCTCCCACGGTCGGGAGCGGAGAGCGTTCCGGGCTCGGCTCCGGACGACTTCCGCAGCGACACGGTCCTGAGGCTG
This sequence comes from uncultured Dietzia sp., assembly GCF_937873725.1. Taxonomy (GTDB): domain Bacteria; phylum Actinomycetota; class Actinomycetes; order Mycobacteriales; family Mycobacteriaceae; genus Dietzia. Next base: position 92,353 of record NZ_CALMYY010000112.1, on the reverse strand, counting down.
ACCCGTGAGACCGTGATCGAGAACTCCGGGGTCGAGGCGGATCTCGTCGACTCCCTGGTGGACGCCGGTCTCATCGTGGCCGGCCCGGGGGGGTTCTACGACCCGGAGGCGGTGCTGGTCGCGAGGACCGCCCGCGACCTTGCCGCCCACGGTGTCGACGTGCGGCACCTCCGGGGGTTCCGGACCGCGGCCGATCGTCAGACGGGTCTCATCACCCAGATCGCCGGGCCCGTCGCGCGTCAGGGGGATGCGGATGCGCGAGACCGCGCGGCCGAACTCGCGCGGGAGATCGCGGCGCTCTCGGTCGCCCTCCATTCCACGCTCGTCACCGTGGCGGTTCGGCACGCGCTGGAACCCTGACCCGCTCGCCCGGCCGTCGATCAGGGTTAGGCTGGGCCCGTGCGAGAGGCGGAGGACATGGGAAAGAACATGCGTGAGGTCGATGTGGTGGGCATCCGCTTCGAGGAACCGGAGTACGCCCCCGTGCTGATCCTGCACGAGAAAGACGGGGGTCGGTACGTGCCGATCTGGATCGGGGCGGCCGAGGCCGCGGCGATCAGCCTGCAGCAGCAGGGGGTGCGACCGGGCAGGCCGTTGACGCACGACCTCGTGGCCACGCTCCTGGAGACCTTCTCCCACCCGCTCGAGCAGGTGGAGATCGTGGGCGTGTCGGAGGGGACGTTCCTCGCCGAACTCGTCTTCGAGGGCAAGCGGGTCTCGGCGCGACCCTCCGATGCCGTGGCGGTGGCGCTCCGCACGTCGTCCCCCGTGCTGGTCAGTCGCGAGGTGCTCGACGAGGTCGGCATCTCGCTGGTGGAGCAGGGCGAGGAGGAGGTCGAGGCCTTCCGCGAGTTTCTCGACCAGGTGAGCCCGGATGATTTCCTCGGTGGCGGGGACGACCCGGAGCGACCGGACGCCTCCACCTCCTGACCGTCTGACCTGGAGGTTCCCTGTCACCACGGGACACATCAGCACCAGTGCGCAGGTCAGGACCATGCCTAAAGTTCAACTTGAGGTTGAGGTTTACCGCGTGTCCTATTGATCGTCGACCTCCGGCGGCCTAGCGTTGGCCCCAGTGAACTACACCGATGGTGTTCACGCGTTCGGGAGTCGGGCTGACCAGCCCGATACTGCGCCGCCATGATCATGGCGGTACCCCACAGCCTGAGGGAGCAATCGTGGCCGACCACACCCGGGATCCGGAGTCGTCCTCCGCCGGCATGCACACGGAGGGTCTCCTCGGAGGCGCCGACGAGGCCACGCAGGCCACGTTCGACGAAGTGCATCCGGGGCTGTTCCCCGATGACGGGATCCCGGACGGCACCAGCGGGTACCGGGTGCCGATCGCGTGCCAGATCGCGGGGATCACCTACCGGCAGCTCGACTACTGGGCCCGGACCGATCTCGTGGTGCCGTCGATCCGCAACGCGGCAGGGTCCGGCAGTCAGCGCCTCTACTCGTTCAAGGACATTCTCGTCCTGAAGATCGTCAAGCAGCTCCTGGACACCGGCATCTCCCTTCAGAACATCCGCAAGGCCGTGGAGCAGATCCGGTCCCGGGGCGTCAAGGACCTCGCCACGATCACCCTCTTCTCGGACGGTCGGACGGTGTTCGAGTGCACGTCCAAGGAGGAGGTGTTCGACCTCCTCCAGGGTGGTCAGGGTGTGTTCGGCATCGGGATCGGCGGCGCGATGCGCGAGCTCGCGGGATCGATCTCGGAGTTCCCCGCCGAAACCGTCTCGGTGGAGGACATCATCGAACCCATGGAGGACGAACTGGCGGCCCGTCGGCGCGCCCGCGCCTCGCGGCGAACGGGTTGATCGACGCCGGTCGTCTAGACTCGGTCCTGCGTTCACGCGACTCACGGGAGAGCCCCGCGGCAACTGCCGCGGGCGCCGAAGGAGCAACTCCTCTCCGAGAATCTCTCAGGCACCCGGACCGTGCAGTCGCTTAACGCCTCTGGAGAGCGGTGGAATCGACCACCCGCCCACGGGGAAAGCAGGGTCCGTTACGGGCCCGGCGAATCTCTCAGGCGCCGGCATCGAGCCGGCAGGGGACAGAGCGGAGAGGGTAGCACCGGCCCGCAGGCCGCCCGTCCGGGTGGCCCCGCCCTTCGAGGAGCACCTGTGACGACGACCCCGCACACCGCACGGACCGGAGGCGAGTTCGTCGCCCGCCATCTGGGACCCGACGCCGACGGCCTGGCCCGGATCCTGGAGACGATCGGGGTGAGGTCGCTCGACGAACTCGCCGAGCAGGCCTTTCCGTCGGTGATCGTCGACGAGCTGGATCGGGATGGTCGGGCGGCGGGGATCGACGCGCTCCCCGAACCGCTGTCGGAGGCCGAGACCCTGGACGCTCTCCGGGAGCTCGCGAACCGCAACACCGTGGCGGTCTCGATGATCGGTCAGGGCTACTACGACCCCCTCGCCCCGCCGGTGCTCATCCGCAACATCATCGAGAGCCGGGCCTGGTACACCGCCTACACCCCGTACCAGCCGGAGATCAGCCAGGGTCGGCTCGAGGCGCTGCTCAACTTCCAGACCATGGTCTCCGACCTCACCGGCATGGACATGGCCAACGCCTCCATGCTGGACGAGGGCACCGCGGCGGCCGAGGCCATGACCATGCTGCGTCGGTCCAACCGGACGTCGAAGAGCCCCCGCTTCGCCGTCGACGTCGACGTCTTCCCCCAGACCGCGGCGATCCTCGCCACCCGCGCCGAGCCGCTCGGCATCGAGCTGGTCACCACGAACCTCGTCGACGGGGGCCTGCCGGAGGGCGAGTTCTTCGGCGCGCTCGTGCAGACGCCGGGCGCGTCCGGCCGCGTGGCCGACGTGTCGAGGCTGATCGACGAGTGCCACGAGCGGGGCGTCATGGTGGCCGCCGGTGTGGACTTGTTGGCCGCGACCGTCCACACCCCGGCGGGGGAGAAGGGCGCCGACGCGTGTTTCGGCACCACGCAGCGGTTCGGCGTCCCGATGGGCTTCGGCGGACCCCACGCCGGCTTCCTCGCCTGCCGCACGGCCCACGCCCGCAACCTGCCCGGACGTCTGGTCGGCGTGTCGACGGACGCGGACGGCCGCGTCGCCTACCGCCTCGCCCTGCAGACTCGTGAGCAGCACATCCGCCGGGACAAGGCCACGTCCAACATCTGCACCGCGCAGGTCCTGCTCGCCGTCCTCGCGGCGATGTACGCCTCCTACCACGGCGCGTCGGGCCTGGCGGCCATCGCCCGGCGCGTCCACGCCCACGCGGCGGTCCTGGCCGACGGTCTCGTCGCCGCGGGCGTGCAGGTGGTCCACGCGGACTTCTTCGACACCGTTCTCGCCCGGGTTCCCGGCGACGCCGACCGGGTGGTCGCCGCGGCGGCCGAGCGCGGCGTCAACCTGTGGAAGGTCGACGACGACACCGTGTCCATCGCCTGTGACGAGGCGACCACCGGTGTCCACGTCTCGCTGGTGCTCGAGGCGTTCGGCGGTCGGATCGAGGACATCGCCGACACCGGGGCTCTCGAGATCCTCGTGGACCCCACCTACGGTGATCGCACCAGCGAGTACCTGCAGCACGAGGCGTTTGTCCGGTACCGCACCGAGACCGCGATGCTCCGGTACCTGCGGGCGCTCTCGGACAAGGACATGGCGCTCGACCGGACCATGATCCCGCTGGGCTCGTGCACCATGAAGCTCAACGCCACCACGGAGATGGAACCCATCACCTGGCCGGAGTTCAACCGACTCCACCCGTTCGCCCCGGCCGCGCAGACCGGCGGTATCCGGTCACTGGTGGCCGACGTCGAGAAGTGGCTGGTGGACATCACGGGCTACGCCGCGGTCAGCCTGCAGCCCAACGCCGGCAGCCAGGGTGAGTACGCGGGACTGCTCGCGATCCGCGCCTACCACCGGTCCCGCGGCGAGGAGAACCGGACGGTCTGTCTGATCCCGTCCTCGGCCCACGGGACCAACGCCGCCTCGGCCGTCATGGCCGGGATGAAGGTCGTCGTGGTGGCCTGCCGTCCCAACGGTGACGTGGACGTCGACGACCTCCGGACCAAGGTCTCCACGCACGCCGCGGAGCTCGCGGCGATCATGATCACCTACCCGTCCACGCACGGTGTGTTCGAGCACGACATCGAGGAGATCTGCGCGATCGTCCACGACGCGGGTGGCCAGGTGTACATCGACGGTGCCAACCTGAACGCCCTCGTGGGGGTCGCCCGTCCGGGTCGGTTCGGTGGCGATGTCAGTCACCTCAACCTGCACAAGACGTTCTGCATCCCGCACGGCGGTGGGGGTCCCGGGGTGGGCCCGGTCGCCGTGGCCGAGCATCTCCGTGAGTTCCTTCCCGGCCATCCCCACGAGGACGGCCTGGGCTCGGGCGGCGTGGTGTCCGCCGCGGCCTTCGGTTCCGCCTCGATCCTGCCCATCACCTGGGCGTACGTCCGGATGATGGGGGCCGACGGACTGCGGCGGGCCACGCTCACCGCCATCGCGAGCGCCAACTACCTCGCCCGCCGGATCGGCGAGCACTACCCGGTGCTGTACTCGGGAGACGGCGGCTGGGTGGCGCACGAGTGCATCCTCGACCTGCGCCCGCTCATCGACTCCGTGGGGATCTCGATCGACGACGTGGCCAAGCGGCTGGCGGACTACGGCTTCCACGCCCCCACGATGAGCTTCCCGGTGCCCAACACCCTCATGGTGGAGCCCACGGAGAGCGAGGACCTGGCCGAGCTCGACTCGTTCTGTGACGCGATGATCGCCATCCGCACGGAGATCGACCGGGTGGGCGCGGGGGAGTGGACGGTGGAGGACAACCCCCTCCGCGGCGCCCCGCACACCGCGGAGAGCGTCTCGGCCGACGAGTGGGGGCACGCCTACCCGCGGAGCGTGGCGGCGTACCCGCTCGGGGCGTCGTGGCGGCCCAAGGTGTGGCCCGCCGTGCGCCGGATCGACGGCGCGTACGGGGACCGCAACCTGGTCTGCTCCTGCCCGCCCCTCGAGGCGTTCGCGGAGGACTGATCCACGGGCGAGCCGGCGTTGTCGTACCCGCATGAGACCGTGCTGGGCATGACGACGACCGGACCCCGCCCCGTCCCCGCCCTCCCCGCGGCCTGCCTCGACTGGTGCCGCGCCCAACCCCCTGGCGTCCTCGTGGCCGACGAGTACGTGGAGATCGACCTCGACCTGTGGAACATCCGGTTGGCCGAGCGCGGGGTCGACCTACGCCTGGTCGCGGGTGGCCCCGACGGCGGGCGGGTGGAGACCGGCTCCGGCTTCCTCCGCAGGAGCGATCTGTGGGCGGCGGGACGGAGGGCTCGCGGCAGTCTCGAGGAGTCGGTGGTCGCGCTCTACATGTGTGCAGCATGGCTTGCCGGCCACCCACTGCGCTCCGGGATCCGACGCGGGCTCCCGGATTTCCGGGTACCGGAGCGGGATCGTCAGGCCTGGCGGTCCCTCTCCACGCACGGCTATCCGCTGGTCCTCCACGACGTGGTGGATTGGCTCGACGCCCCCGCGGAGGCGATGAACCTGCTGCGTAACGGTGCTCCGCACGGATGCGCGGGCAGGGGGGTGCCGGATCTCGGATTCCCGCTCGCCTCCCTGTACCTGTCCTCGCTGGGCATGGCGTGGTCCGAGCAGAGCATCGTGCCGGTGGACCCGGCAGGTATCGCGAGCCTGGTCCACGCGGGGTGGACCGAGGTCGAGTCGTTCGCCCGGATGACCCCACGCCGCTATCAGCGGTACCTCGACGTGGTGGCAGGGTGGGCGGACGTCGCCGCCGTCGATCCGCTCGTGGTGGAGATGTGGCTCGTGCGTGAGTGGCACGAGCGGCGGACACGGGTCGTCCCCTCGGGGTCCTCGGCCCAGAGCCCTCCCGGAAGCCGACCGTGGTGACGGGCGGGACCGTATAGGGTCCGGGCATGGAACCACGGGAGTACACCGTCGACGTCCCGGTCGGCCGGCTCGACGTCCTCGCTTGGGAGCCGGAGGGAGACGCGCGGGACACCGTTCTGGCGCTCCACGGTTTCCCCGAATCGCCGTGGGAGTGGGAATCCGTCGCCGGCCTCCTCGCCGCCCAGGGGATCCGCGTGATCGCCCCGGCGCAGCGGGGGTACTCGCCGGGCGCCCGCCCCGACCGCGTCGAGGCCTACGCTATCGAGCACCTGGCCGCGGACGCGCTGGCAGTGGTCGACCATCTCGGTCTGGAGAGGGTCCACCTGCTGGGTCACGACTGGGGTGCGTCCGTCGCCTGGTGGTTGGCAGCCCATCATCCGGATCGGGTGGCAACACTCACCGCGGTGTCCATCCCGCACCTCGCGGCGTTCACGGAGGCACTGTCGACAGACCCTGATCAGCAGGCGAGATCGGTGTACTTCACCCTCTTCCGCCAGGAGGGGAAGGCGGAGGACGTCCTCCTCGACGGGGACGCCCGCCGCCTGCGTGCGATGTTCGGTGGGGAGGTGTCGGACGGCGTGGTGGACAGGCACCTCGCCCTGGTCGGCGACCGTGCGGGACTGACGGGGGCACTCAACTGGTATCGCGCCATGCGCCGGTACGACCTCCCCGAGGTCTCGGTGCCCACGACGTACCTGTGGGGTGAGGACGACATGGCGGTCGCGCGGTCGGGTGCGGAGTCGACCGCCGACTGGGTGACGGCGGACTACCGGTTCGTCCCGCTCGCGGGGAGGGGGCACTGGCTCCCGGAGCAGGTCCCCGACGTGGTCGCGAGGGAAGTCCTCGCTCGCCTGGGCTGACCGCACCCTGACCGCACGGTCCCGGCGGCCCCGGCGGCCCTGGCGGCCCCGGCAGGCTCGCGGAGTGGGGCACGCCGTGGGCCGTCACTTGATGGCGGCTCCCGCGTCGACCGGGAGGGACACGCCGGTGATGTAGCGGGCCTCGTCGGAGACCAGGAACGCCACCGCGTTGGAGATGTCGATCGACTCCACCCACGGGACCTCGAGCACGTGCATCTGGCGTGCGGCCTCCGCGAAGGCGGCCTTGGGGTCGCCGCCGCCCGCGCCGAACTGGCCCATCGTCGCATCGTTCATGATCATGTCAGTGTCGACGTTGGTCGGGTGCACCGCGTTGACCCTGATCCCCTGCCCGCCGTATTCCACCGCCAGCACCTTCATCAGGCCGAGCATGCCGTGCTTGGCGGAGGCGTAGTGGGCGATACCCGCCAGTCCCTTGAGGCCCGCGAGTGAGCTGGTCATGACGATCGATCCGCCTCCGGAGGCGATGAGGTGGGGTATGGCGACCCGGCACGTGCGCCATACCCCCGAGAGGTTGATCCCCACCATCTCCTCCCACATCTCCTCGGACATGTCGGCGCCGGGGGCGAAGCTGGCGATCCCGGCGTTCGCGCACACGATGTCCAACCTGCCCAGCTCGGCCACGCCCTTGTCCACCGCGGCACCGAGGGCGTCGAGGTCACGGACATCCGCCTCCGCGCCGACGAACCGGCGCCCGAGGGCCTCGACCTGACGCGCGGTCTCCGCGAGATCCTCAGCGGTGGCGGTCGGATAGGGGCACGTGGCCACCTGTGTGGAGATGTCCACCCCGATGATGTCCGCGCCCTCGGCGGCGAGCCGGAGCGCGTGGCTCCGACCCTGGCCCTTCGCCGCGCCGGTGATGAACGCGACCCTTCCCTCGAGCTTGCCCATGTCGACCTCCCGTGCCGCACACGCGCCGCCCGGGTGTGAGCGACGTCACTTGGCGCAAGGGTAGGGCACGCCTCGCCGCCGGGACAGGCCGCGTCCCACCCGTTGGCCGCCGTGACCGCTGGGTGGGACGCCGCGCTGCGCCGGGGGCGTCAGCCCTGGCGAAGTTCGCGCTTGAGGAGCTTGCCGGACTGGTTCCTCGGCAGTTCGTCCACGAACACGACTCGCTTGGGCACCTTGAACGGCGCGAGGTGGGCCCGCGTGCCGCTGATGATCTCCTCCTCCGTCACGTCGGCGCCCTCCTTGAGGACGACGATCGCCGTGACGGCCTCGATCCACTTCTCGTCCGGGGTGCCGATCACGGCGACCTCCGCGACGCGCACGTCCTGGTAGACCGCGTCCTCGACCTCACGGGACGCCACGAGGACGCCGCCGGTGTTGATCACGTCCTTGATGCGGTCGACCACCTCGATGAACCCCTCGGCGTCACGGATCACCAGGTCACCCGAGTGGAACCACCCGTCCCGGAACGCCTCGGCCGTGGCCTCGGGCTTGTTCCAGTAACCCGCGCACAGCTGGGGAGAGCGGTAGACGATCTCGCCCCGTTCGCCGTCCGCGACGTCGGCGCCGCTCTCGTCGACAACGCGGGCCTCGACGAAGAACACGGACCGACCGGCGCTGGCCGGACGGGCGTCGTGCTCCTCGGGGCGCAGGACACAGGCGAGAGGGCCGATCTCGGACTGGCCGAAGCAGTTGTAGAAGCCCAGATCGGGGTACTTGCCACGCAGTCGCTGCAGGACCGTCACCGGCATGATCGACGCGCCGTACTGCGCCTTCCTCAGGCTCGAGAGATCGCGCGTGTCGAGGTCCGGGTGGGAGGCCAACGGGACCCACACCGTGGGGGCCAGGAAGAGGGACCCGATCTTGTCCGCCTCGACCCTGCGGAGGATCTCCGGGACGTCGGGAGCCGCCATGAGGTGCACCGTCGCGCCCAGGGACAGGTAGGGCAGTGCAAAGACGTGCATCGCGGCGGAATGATAGAGCGGCATGGTCACCAGCGGCTCGTCGTCGGCGGTGAGGTCCAGGGTGAGGATGCAGCTCACGTACTCGTGGACCAGCGCGGCATGCGTCATCATCGCGCCCTTGGGGCGCGAGGTCGTCCCCGAGGTGTAGAGGAGCTGGGCCAGGTCACCGCCGGTCGAGGGGGAGTCCACGGGCGCGGGCGGGGTCTGGTCGAGCGCGGAGCCCAGGATCGTCCCCCCGGCGGGCTCACCGGAGCCGGGGAGCAGTGCGAGAGACCGCAGCCGGGGCATGGTCGCGAGGACCTTGTCCAGGGTGGGCGCCTGGGCGGGGTCGACCAGGACGAGGGTGGCGCCGGAGTCCGCCAGCAGGTACTCGAGCTCGCCCCCGGTGAGGGCGTAGTTCACCGGAACGTGGGTGAACCCGGCCCGGGAGGTGGCGAGGAAGGCGATGAGGTAAGCGTCCGAGTTGACGCCGTACGCCGCGACCCGGGTGCCGGCGTCGAGGCCGAGGCCGAGGAGCATCGCGGCCACCCGGTCGACCGCGGAGTCGAGCGCCGCATAGGTCCACCGACGGTCGTCGAAGGTCAGAGCGGTTCGGTCGGGGTATCGCGCCGCGGAGCGACGCAGGACCGCGTCGACCGTCGCGGAACCGACTGCGGAGGGGACAGGCTGAGGGGTACTGGTCATCCGCCCAGCATATAGAGGCACCGGGGCGTCCGGCGCGGGCTCAGTCCTCGCCCTTGACGATCTCCAGCACCGCGGGGGGGATCGCGCCGCTGGCGTCGCGCGGGGTCCAGTGCTCACTCGGAACCCACTGCGACCCGCATCCGCGGCACGCGAACATCTGCTCCCCACGGCGCTGGACCGGGGTTCGGGTCCACTCGCACAGGTCACGGCAGGACCGCACGCGGAGCGGTGCGATGCCGGAATCGGCCTGTCGGCGGGAGAGGGAACGCAGGAAACTCGACATGTCGGGGCCCAGGATAGTCCGCGCCGGCACGCTCCGTGAGTGGAGGTGACGGCCGGTAGCCTGTGTGGACCCCGACCAGGACGGAGCCGGACATGACCGAGTGCCCGTGTGGCAGTGGAACCGGGTTCGCCACGTGCTGCGGGCCACTCGTGGCCGACGGCGTCCCGGCGGCGACGGCCGAGCAACTCATGCGCTCGAGGTACACGGCCTTCGTCCTCGGCAGCGAGGAACACCTCTGGCGGACGTGGCACCCGCGGACCAGGCCCTCCACGGTCGAGGTGGACGACGTCGACTGGACCGGTCTCACCATCCTCGACGTGGTGTCCGGAGGAGTGGACGACGCCACCGGCGCGGTGGAGTTCGAGGCCGCCTTCCGCGGTCCCGACGGGCCGTCGTCCATTCGCGAACGATCGACCTTCGAGCGCCGGGGCGGGCGCTGGGTCTATCTCGAGGGCGAGGTCACGAGGCCATCGGGTCGACCGGCTGGCGGGTGACGGTGACCGAGCCGATGGTCCTCGGTGTGACGAGATCGATTCGACCGATCCGCTCACCCCGGGGCATCTTCCACGCGACCATTCCGCGGATCTCCTCGCCGGGGAAGCTCATCACCGACTGGACCAGCGGATCCTCCACCGTCCCGGTCGGGTTCTCCAGCCGCTCGAAGGGTCGGCCCGAGGGGTCGAACGCGGTGAAGTCCGCCGGCCCGAGCACCGGTTGACCGGACGCCTGCACCGCGCGGACATCCACCACCACGATCGAGTCCGTGTACCCGGACGACGGGACTATCCGCAGGTTGGACAGGGTCACGGTGGCGTCCCACTGGTCGCCGGCCACGGGGAAGGGACGGTCGAACTGCTGCGACGACGGCAGGGGTCCGGCGGGGCTGCCTGTGGGCGCGGGGACGCCGCGGGTGTCGTCGTCGCCGAAGATCGACGGCGAGCAGGCGGTCGTGAACACGGCCGCGGCCGCGAGGACGGCAGCGAGGGCGGCGCGACGCATGTGGCGCTCCTGGGGAGATGTCGTGGGCCGGGCGCGTCCCGGCAGATCCTGATCCTACTGTCCGTCCGTGTGGTCCTCCTCGGCGGCGCGCAGGTCACGCCACCTCTTGCCCGCCACCCGTCGGGCGAGGTCCGAGTAGATGTCGTCGAGTTCCGCGGAGATCTCGGCGAGCTGGATTTTGAAGTTGACGGGCACGAACACCCGGTCGACGAACTCGGACTCGGCGGAGATGGTCTTGCCGTCGAACACATACCGGCACCACAACGAATCCCGGTTGAGGATCGCCACCTCGGTCTCGGCGGCCGACACATCCTCCACCGACGAGACGAGCGGGCTCCGGAAGACGATCAGCGGGAGGGAGCGGTGCGCCCTGACAAAGAGCACGACACATCCGGCGGGGACGGTGAACACGTCATGCTCGTCGGCCTGGACACGACGCTGGTACACCTCGGCGAGAGCCGCGCCCACGGCGCGTGTCGCCTCATCGGGATCGGTGATGGGCAGCGGCTGGAAATCCGCGTCCTGCTGGACAGGGCGTGCAGCCTCGCCGTGGTCGGTGTGGTCGGGGCCCGCCACATCGTGGAGGAACACGGGGTGGGGGATCCCGAAGACCCGCTCCATGGTCCCCGCCACGAGGTGCGCGGCCTCCGAGGCGCGCGACACGGGGAGGGTGACGGACGGGCTGGGAGCGCTCCCCGGGATCGCCTCCGGACTCCCGTCCGCCCAGCCCAGCGAGGTCAGCTGCTCGAGCTGGCCCCGGCGCAACGGGACGGGGAGATCCTCCGACCCACCGCCGGAGACCTCGAGGTGGATCCGCTCGCCTCCGGCCGCGGTGAAGCGGATGTAGGGGGCGCGGGTGGACGGTGCTCCGAGGACCGGCACGGCCAGGTCGAAGGTCGCCCCGGGAACCAGGTCACGCAGGAGGTCGGCCAGGCGGGCGGCGAAGCGTTCCCACCCGGCAGCGATCGACGCGTCGACGTCGAACTCGAAATCCGGCATGGGGTGCAGTCAACCACCGCGCCGCAGCGTCCGTGCGGGGTTCGCGATGTGAGTTCCCGGGGGATCAGTCCCCGGTCCGCGCGTGTCCCGCCTGGTAATCCGACCAGTACTCGTCGGAGCCGTCGAAGCCCACCCGGATCCCGTCCGCGCCGCCGTCGATGATCTCCGGTTCGATCGGCGAGATCTCGCGCTCGCACGCGAGGGCGGAGTCGACGTCGGAGAACTCGGACAGGAGGCGGAGTTGGGTCCACGTGGGGGGCAGGAGCATGGAGCGTCCCGAACGGAAATCCTCGAGCAGGTCGATCGGGCGGGCCCACATGGTGAGGTCGACCTCGGTCGTCAGGTCGTCCGGCTCCTGCCCCTCGGGGAGGGCGGCGAGGAAGAACCGGGTGTCGTACCGCCGGGGCTCCACGGCCGGGGTGATCCAGTGGTCGAAGGGGCGGAGCCGACCCGCGGCGAGGGAGAGATCCTCGTCGGCGAGGAACCGGCTGAAGGTCAGCCGGTGCTCTTCGAGGTCGGCGCGGCTCGAATGGTACCGGCCGGCGTCCGAGACGGGTGAGCCGTCGAGGTGGTCCGCCAGCAGCACGCCGCACTCCTCGAAGGTCTCCCTCGCCGCCGCACACACCAGGCGGCGGGCCCGCGGGACATCGCAATCGAACCGGCCGGCCCACCACTCCGGGGCGGGACCCGTCCAGGCGACGTCCGGATCGTCGTCGGCGGCGTCCACACCGCCACCGGGGAACACGGTCATCCCGCCGGCGAACGCCATGCCGCGGACGCGGCGCGCGACGAACACCTCCGGTCCCTGGTCGGCGTCACGGACCACCATCACGGTGGAGGCGTCTTTGATCGGGCGGGTGGCGGTGGCCTGGAGGTCGGTCATGACGACAGTGTCGCCCGGCGTGATGGGGGGTGGTGCGGTGGGGTGATGAATCCGCCACTTTCAGGGGCTGTCGGGGGTGTGCGCGGGGGAGGTGGGAAGTGCTCCGTGGAGCACCCGTCGGACGTGGAGTCGAAGGTCGGCTCGGTGGTCGCGACCCGGCGTCCGGTCGGTTCCCGACCGCACGATTCCCATGTACAGGACGTCGAAGACGGTCTGGGCCGGGCCCTCGAGGTCGGATCCGGGTGCGCCCGCGGAGTGCCGCGCGAGTATCTCCCCGATGCTCCCGCGCAAGTCCCGGAAGATCCGCTGCGCCTCCTCGCGGTGCGGACCCGGCTCACCGAACAGGGTCTCACGGTGGTAGGCGGCGATGTTCTCGGGCTGGGTCTCGAGCGCGACGAACAGTGGGTCGCAGAGTGTGACGAGATCCTCCACCGGGTCGCCGGTGTCGGGCACGGTGTCGACCATCGCGCGAAGTTGCTCGTTGGCCACCATGCACAGGAGTTCGCCCTTGGACGTGGCGTAGCGGAACAGCGTTCCCGTTCCCACCTCCGCCAGGTCGGCCACCTCCTGGGTGGTGATGGAGGAGTACCCGCGGCGGGAGAACAGGTCCCGCGCGGCGTCCCGGATCCGGCGTTGCTTGTCGGCCTTGTTCAGCTCGCGACGACCCGGCTCGCGGGGCAGACTCACGAGAACCATTCCGTGGGCTTCCCGGCCATCAGCAGCAGAGAGAACACGACGGCGATCACGACCAGCGCCACGAGCAGGGCCACCACAGGGGATCGGAGGGCGAACGCCAGGGCCCGCTCGGGTAGCGAGCGGGGCTGATCCCCCCCGGGGCCGAGGCGCCAGGGGCCCTCGAGGAGGCCCCGGTGCTCGACCGACCGCTCGAAGGGGACCGTGGCGTAGGGGATGACGGCGGAGGCCAGCCCGAGCACGCCGGTCGCGGGGGACCACCGCTTGTCGGTCCACACCGCGAGCGTGGTCGCGGAGTAACAGAGGAACACGAACCCGTGGATGCTGCCGCCGACCATCGTCGCCCAGTCGAGCCCGAACGCGTACTTGCCGATCATCCCCAGGATCAGCAGGGTCCAGGTGATCACCTCCGCCAGCGCGAGCCTCGTGTACAGGATGCGGGGGGTCACAGTCGTCCTCCAGGTGTCGGGTCGATGGTCGATGGTCATCGTACGGTCACCCTTCCGGTCGCCTGGTTCCAGGCTCCGGGCGGGATCAGCCGGACAGGGCCAGTGAGGCGAACCGGACCTCGCCGGCCTCGTCGCTGGCGCCCAGGTCCACCACGCCCTCGATCGCCCAGCCGTGATCGCCCTCGGGGTCGTCGATGACCTGTCGGACGCGCCACGTCCCGGGCTCGAGCCCGTCACCCGATTCCGTGACCGAGAACAGCGCCGGCCCGCGGGCCTGCGGCCCTGCTCCTATCTCGTCGTACTCGTCCCAGTAGGCGTCGATCTCCGCGTCCCAGTCGGGGTGCTGGGGCACGTCCGAGTCGAGTTCGACCAGCCGGTCGATGTCGTCCCTCGACAACAGCTCCACCCGCCGGAACATGGCGTTGCGGACCATCACCCGGAATGCCCGCCGGTTGGCGGTGACGGGACGGGTCGCCCCGGAGGACTGGCCGAAGGCGAGCTCGGCCACCTGCTCCGGGGAGACGTCGGGGTCGGTGAGGAGTTCCCACTCGTCCAACAGGCTCGAGTCGACCTGGCGCACCAGTTCCCCCAGCCACTCCACGAGGTCGTCGAACTCCTCGGTCCTCAGGTCCGCCGGGACGGTCTGGCGGAGCGCCCGGTAGGCGTCGGTGAGGTAACGCAGGACCGACCCCTCGGACCGGCCGAGACCGTATGCCGACACCAGGTCGGAGAACGTCATGCCCCGCTCGACCATCTCCCGGATCACCGACTTGGGCGAGGGCTCGAGCCCGGCGACCCACGGGTGCCCGGCCCGGTACGCGTCGTAGGCGTCGGCGATGAGGTCCGCGAGCGGCTTGGGCCACGAGATCTCCTCGACGATCTCCATCCGCTCGGAGTACTCCACCCCATCGGCCTTGAGGGCGCCGATGGCCTCGCCGCGCGCCGCCCGCTGTTGGGCGTAGAGGATCGGCCTCGGGTCGTCGAGGACGGCCTCGATCACCGACACGAGATCCAGCGCCGGGGTGGGGGAGTCGGGGTCGAGGATCTCCATCGTCGCGATGGCGAACGGCGCGAGCGGCTGGTTGAGCGCGAAGTCCCGCTGGAGGTCGACGGTGAGGCGGACGTGTCGCCCGTCGGAATCGGGCTCCGCGACCCGCTCGACGATGCTGGCGGTCTCGAGGCCTCGGAAGAGCTCGATCGACCGAAGGACGTGATGTCGGGTCCGTGCTCGGGTCTCGTGGGAGGACAACAGGAGGTGGCGCATGTGTGCGTAGCAGCTCCCGGGGCGCGAGATCACGTTGAGAAGCATGCCGTTGCTCACCTCGAAACGGCTGGTGAGCTGTTCGGGCTGCGCCCCGACGAGCTTGTCGAACGTGGCCTGCGACCAGTTGACGAAGCCCTCCGGGGGCTTCTTCTTGGCGGGCCTGCCCTTCTTCTTGGGGTTGGCGGCCACCTTGGCGGCGGCCTTGGAGTTCTCGACCTCGTGCTCGGGGGCCAGCACCACCACCAGTCCCTCTGTGTCGAACCCGGCACGCCCGGCGCGGCCGGCGATCTGGTGGAACTCCCGGGACTTGAGGACGCGCTGGCGGCGGCCGTCGAATTTGGTGAGACCGGTGAACAGCACCGTCCGGATGGGGACGTTGATGCCCACGCCGAGTGTGTCCGTGCCGCAGATGACCGTGAGGAGCCCGTCCTGGGCGAGCCGCTCGACCAGGCGCCGGTACTTGGGGAGCATCCCGGCGTGGTGGACGCCGATTCCGTGCAGGAGGAGCTTGCGCAGGGTCCGGCCGAACGCGGTGGTGAACCGGAACCCGCCGATCTCCGTGGAGATCTCCGCCTTGCGTTCCTTGGAGGCCACCGTGAGCGAGGTGAGTGCCTGTGCCTGCTCGAGGGCGGAGGCCTGGGTGAAGTGGACGATGTAGGCGGGGGCCTTCCCGTCCCGGATCAGGAGTTCGACCGTCTCCTGCACCCCGGCGAGGACGTACTCGAACGACAGGGGAACGGGCCGGTCGGTGCCGCCGACGAGGGTGGACTCGCGCCCGGTGCGGCGGCGCAGGTCCTCGAGCAGCCAGTCCACGTCGCCCAGCGTGGCGGACATCAGCAGGAATTGCGTGTCGGGCAGCTCGATGAGCGGGACCTGCCAGGCCCAGCCCCGGTCGGGATCCGAGTAGTAGTGGAACTCGTCCATCACCACTTGGCCGATGTCCGCGTCGGCCCCCTCGCGGAGGGCGATGTTCGCGACGATCTCGGCGGTGGCACAGACGATCGGGGCGTGCGGGTTCACCGACGCGTCGCCGGTGAGCATCCCCACGTTCTCGGCGCCGAACACGGTGCACAGCGCGAAGAACTTCTCGCTGACCAGGGCCTTGATCGGGGCGGTGTAGTAGCTGCGGACCCCCCTGGCCATCGCGGAGAAGTGCGCGCCCAGCGCCACGAGGGACTTGCCCGAGCCCGTCGGGGTGGCCAGGACGACGTGGCTGCCCGCCGCTACCTCGAGGACCGCCTCCTCCTGCGCCGGGTACAGACTGAGGCCCTGATCGGCGGCCCAGGCCACAAAGGCGTCGAAGACCGCCTCCTCGTGGAGGTCGGAGGGGACGTCGTCCAGGTCAGCGAGGAGTTCGGGCAGATGCACTCTGCCGAGCCTAGCCGCCCGGGCGGACGGGCCCGCCCGGACTAGACGGCGTCCGGATCGTCGTCGCCCGACTGCTGCGCCAGGAAGCGCTCGAACTCGGCGCCGATCTCGTCGCCGGACGGCAACGGTTTGCCGCCGGGGGTCAGCGAATCGGAGCCGTGCCTGGACTCCATGAACGCGTCGTACTGCTTCTCCATCAGTTCCACGGCGGTCCGGATCTCCGGGCTGTCCGAGATCTGCGCCGTGACCTGGGCGGTGAACTCCTCCGCGGACTTCTCCAGCTCGCCCGTCGGCAACTCCAGCCCCGCGATCCGGGAGATGTTCCCCACGAGGTCGAGGACGGCGGCGGGGTAGCCGGTCTGCGCCAGATACTGCGGTACGTGCACGGTGAAGCCGGCGGAAGGGATGCCGTGTTCGGCCATCCGGAGCTCCAGCAGCGAACTCACGTTCCCGGGGACGGAGAACTCCCCCGGCCACGCGGTGAACCCGCGGATGAGGTCGACGTCGCTGGCGTGCGCGCTGGACTGCGTGGGCCGGGTGTGGGGCACACCCAGGGGCATGGCGCCGAGGCCCACCGACATCCGGGCGCCGAACGAGCCGGCGAGGTCGATCACCGCCTCGGTGAAGCCGTCCCACCGAAGATCGGGCTCCAGTCCGGACAGCAGGAGGAACGACGTCCCGGCGGCGTCCTTCACGGTGTGGATCTGGATGGTCGGTTCGGAGTACCCGGTGAAGTGGTCGAAGGAGTACCGCAGGTGCGGCCTGCGCGAGCGGTAGTCGACCAACTCGTCGACGTCGAACTCGACGATCAACTGGGCGTCCAGGCTCTCGCGGAGATGCTCCGTGACGCCCTGGATCGCCTGGCCGGCATCGGAGAAGCCCTGCAGGGCGTGCACCAACACGGGACCCTCGCCGGACTCCGACCGCAGGTCGGGAACGGGCTCGATCAGTCGGTACAGGTTGCTGTGCCTGGCCATGTCGACTCCTCTCGTCACGAACACCCCGGTTCCACCGGACGGGACCGGATGGTCGTCCGACCGGGAAGGGGTGTCACCTCTCTGCCAACGACAGCCGATCCCGGTTGATTCCCCAGCGACCGGTGCGCCTCCACAGACCGCCGGGATCGGGCCGTTCGGGGCCCCGGTGGGGGACCGGGGTGACCGAAGGTTGGTCAGGTGCTCCGGCACCCGCGGACGGCCCCATCGGAGGGATCGACCGCGCGACGAGACGGGTGGACGGCATGACTCACGACGGACGGGGCCGCGGCGACGGACCGGAGGACGGGGACGGGAGGACGACGGTGGTGATCTCCTCCCCGGAGGAACTCATCGCCTCGATACCGGCGATGTTGGGCTTCCCGCCCGGCGCGGGCTCGGTGGTGGTGGTGTGCGGCAGGACCTCCGACGGGAGGCAGGGGCCGGTGGTGAGGATGGACGTCGACGGACTTCTCGACGGGTCCGCCGCCTACTCCGCCGGGGACCACGATGACCCTGACGTCGAGCACGATCTCCCGGCCGCGACGATCGGCGAGGGGCCCGCACGCGGACTGGCGCAGTTCTGCTCGCGAGAGGGGGTGACCGCCGTCCACCTGGTCGTGGTCCACGAGGACTGCGTGGACGGGTACTCGGCCGGGCTCCGCGCGGAGGACGCCGCCGCCGCGTTCGAGTACTGGTTGGGACTGGCGGGGACGCGGGTGGTCACCGCGTACGGCGTCCCCGAGTTCGCCGCAGGGGCTCCCTGGGTCGACCTCTTCGGGATGGTCCGGGGAGTCCAGCTGGATCCCGGCACCACGGAGATCGCGGCGGTCCACGCGTTCGACGGCCGGGTGCAGGCAGGATCGCGGGAGGAGATCGAGCGCCTGTATCTGGCCAGGGACGCGGACGCGTGCGACCGGGACCCGGGCGCCGGCGATGCGGACAGTCAGGCGGGGTCCCTCCCGGTGGAGTCGGGCGTGGACGCCCACGACCGTGCCGCCGAACGGCTGGAGGCGGGGGAGGAGCTGGACGACGACGAGCTGGCCGAGGTCGGCCGAGCCCTGCTCGACATCGGGGTGCGTGATGAGATCTACCGACGTCTCGCCCAGCGGGGGCTGGTCGACGACGACGGTCGCCGCCTGCTGTGGTGGGCGCTGGCCCGTCGTCGGCCCGGACGGGAACGCTCCGTGTCGCTGATGATGTTGGGGGCCGCGGCCTACTTCTCCGGCAGCGGCGTCCACGCCCGGTCGGCGCTCGAGGCGGCGGTGGGTGCGGACGAGAGGAACTCGCTCGCGAGGCTGTTGCTCCACGGCCTGGAGAACGGGCTCGCCCCGGAGCGGCTCCGCCGGGTGGCGGCGGCGGCCTGACCGCCCGGCGGGGTCGTCAGCGCGGGGCGGAGTGGGCGCGGTCGCCCAGCGACGAGGTGAACGCCCAGGCGTCCTCGACCACGGTCCGGAGATCGGTGCGGCTCGGTGCCCAGCCGAGCTCGCCGATCGCCCTCCGGCTGGAGGCGACGAGGACCGCCGGATCGCCCGCCCGACGTGGTGCGACGACGGCCGGGATCGGATGACCGGTGACCTCGCGGCACACGTCGATCACCTCGCGGACGGAGAAACCCTCACCGCTGCCGAGGTTGAGGATGCGGTGGATGCCCGCGGCGTTGGACTCCAGCGCCAGCAGGTGGGCGTCGGCCAGGTCTGCCACGTGGATGTAGTCCCGCACACACGTGCCGTCCGGGGTGGGCCAGTCGTCCCCGAAGATCTTGATGTCGGCGCGGTGCCCCAGGGCGACCTGGAGGACGAGGGGGATGAGGTGGGTCTCGACCACCCGGTTCTCACCCGCCGCTCGGTACGCCCCGGCCACGTTGAAGTAGCGCAGGCTCGTGGCGGCCAGGCCGTGCGCGATCGCATAGGAGGTGATGGCGTGGTCGATCGCGAGCTTCGTGGCGCCGTAGGTGTTGGTGGGCCGGGTGGGCATGTCCTCGGTGATCGGGACCTGCTCCGGCTCGCCGTAGGTGGCCGCGGTGGACGAGAACACCAGGTTGGTGACGTCGGCGGCGCGCATCGCGTCGAGAAGCGCGAGCGAGGTGACGACGTTGCCGTGCCAGTACTCCTCGGGCTTGACCACCGATTCGCCCACCAGGGATCTGGCGGCGAAGTGCAGGACCCCGTCGAACGACGGGTTCAGAACCGTGCTGGCGAGCTCGGCGACGTCCCCCTCGACGAGCGTCGCGCCCGCGGGGACGCCGTCCCGGTTGCCCGTGGAGAAATCGTCCAGCACCACGACCTCGTGGCCGCGCTCGACCAGCACGGTGGCGCAGACCCCCCCGACATACCCGGCGCCGCCGGTGACGAGGAGCTTCACGGCAGGATCTCGACCTGGACCGCGTGCGCGTGGTCTCCGTCGAGCTCCACCGTGAGCCCGTCTCCCGAGTCGAGTTCGACGAGATGGCCCCGACGGGTGGCGGTGACGGTCTTCAGCGGCTCCACCCCCGCGGCCCGGAACTCCGAGATGAGCTCGGTGTCGATCTGGATGTTCTCCCCGATCGCGCGGATCCGGACCCGGTGCGGGATGTCGGAGGCGAGCGCCGAGAGCCGCGTGTACTCCGGCTCGGCGGGGCGGCCGGAGGCGAACCCGATGAGCTCCAGGCCGGGGATGGGGTTGCCGTAGGGGGACGTCCTCGGGTCGTCGAGGACCTCGATGAGGCGCCGCTCGACGTCGTCGCTCATCACGTGCTCCCAGCGGCACGCCTCGGCGTGCACCTTCTCCAGCTCCAGCCCGATCACGTCGACGAGCAGGCGCTCGGCCAGGCGGTGTTTCCGCATGACCCCGACGGCCAGCTCGCGGCCGGTCTCGGTGAGCTGGAGGTGCCGGTCGGGCGCGACGAGCACCAGGCCGTCGCGTTCCATCCGGGCGACCGTCTGGCTGACGGTCGGGCCACTCTGCTCGAGGCGTTCCGCGATCCTGGCGCGGAGGGGGATGACACCTTCCTCCTCGAGCTCATAGATCGTGCGGAGGTACATCTCGGTGGTGTCCACCAGGTCCTTCACTGTGCAGTCCTCCACGTCGGATTGTCGCTGGTCGTCCGGCGCCCCGGGCGCTGGGCACGGTCGGGGTGGATCCGAGCCTACCGTCGGCCCTGGAACCGGGGTGGAGAGCGGGGCGTTCCCGGGTCGCGCGTGACCCCACCGCGTAGATTCGCAGGAGCCACACCCGGGTTCCGCCTGGTGTGGGTGCCGGGAGCGACCCGGCGCGACGGGAGGACTGTGGAATGGCCGGGATCCGGGACGGCGTTTCAGCGAAGGTGGTGTGGAGTCCGTCGTTGATGGACTACCGGCACTCCGTGGACCATCCGATGAGCCCCAGGCGCCTCGACCTGACGATGTCCCTGGCCACCGAACTCGGCGTCCTCCAGGGGGTGGAGATGCTGGACCCGGGGTCGGCGAGCGACGAGGAACTCCTCCGGATCCACACGTCCCGGTACATCGACGCGGTGAAGGCCGCGGGCGACCTGCCGCCCGGCGAGCACCTGGGGATGAGTCACGGGCTCGGTACGGCCGACAATCCGACGTTCCCGGCCATGCACGAGGCCAGCGCCGCAGTCGCCGGTGGGACCATGGCGGCCGCGCGTGCCATCGCCAGCGGTGCCGCGACCCGGGCGGTGTCGGTGGCCGGCGGAATGCATCACGCGATGCCTGCGGCCGCCGCGGGGTTCTGCGTGTACAACGACGCCGCCGTCGCGATCAGCTGGCTGCTCGACAACGGGTACGACCGCATCGCCTACGTGGACATCGACGTCCATCACGGTGACGGCGTCCAGACCGCGTTCTACGAGGACCCCAGGGTCCTGACGATGTCGCTCCACCAGCACCCGGCCACCCTGTGGCCGTCCACGGGGTGGGCCTCGGAGACGGGGGTCGGGCGAGCCGAGGGGACCTCGGTGAATCTGGCGTTCCTCCCGGCGGTCACGGACGAGCTGTGGCTGCGGGGTTTCCACGCGGTGGTTCCGGGGGTGCTGCGCGCGTTCGAGCCGCAGATCATCGTCATGCAGGCCGGATGCGACTCCCACCGGGAGGACCCGCTCGCCGACCTCTCGCTCACCGTCGACGGACACCGCGCGTCCTACCTCGCGCTGATCGCGTTGGCCGACGAGATCTGCGAGGGGCGGATCATCGCGATCGGCGGCGGGGGATACGAGCTGGTCCGGGTGGTCCCGCGGTCGTGGACCCATCTCATCGCGGCGGTGCTGGGGGTGCCGCTCGACCCGTCGACCGCGGTTCCCGAGACGTGGAAGACCCTGGCCACCCGCTTCACGGTTCCGGACCGTGTGCCGGAGACGATGGGGGACGGCGGCGCCGCCACCCACACGCCGTGGGAACCGTCCGGCAGCGACCGCGGGGTCGAGATGGACCGCACGCTGGCCCGTCTGGACCAGTCGATCCTCGACACCCGCCGCTCCGTCTACCCGCTCCTCGGGCTCGACCCGGACGACCCCCGGGACTGACCGCCGCATCCCGGGTACCGAGTACCCACCACCCTCGACGCTTGTCCTTTGGAGGACCAGAATGGCCAACCCCGGTGACGGACCGACCGACGGCGACGTCTCCGTCGTTGACCCGCCCGAACACGCCTCCACCGATACGACGGTGGCCGACTATCCGGAGGGGTATCCGCACGAGTGGGCGGCGGACGTCCTGGGCTCCGACGGCCGGGCGGTGCGTATCCGGCCGATCCTGCCCACGGATTCGGACAAGATCGCGCACTTCCATTCGAGCCTGTCCGAGCGGACCCGCTACCTGCGCTATTTCGGATCCCACGACGTCCTGTCGGACAGGGAACTGCGCCGGATGACCCACGTGGACTACCGCGACCGGATGGCGTTCGTCGCCGAGCTCGGTGCGGAGATCATCGGTATGGCGATCTACGAGCGGCTGCCGGACTCGACCTTCGCGGAGGTGGCGTTCACCATCTCGGACCAGCACCAGGGGAGGGGGCTGGGATCGATCTTCCTCGAGCACCTCGCCGGCTCCGCCGCCGAGTGCGGGATCGACCACTTCGAGGCGGAGGTCCTGTCCGAGAACCGCTCGATGATCCAGGTGTTCCGCAGGGCGGGGTACGAGATCTCGCGCTCCTTCGACGGGTCCACCCTGCACCTCGAATTTGCGATCGACCCGACCGAGGCGCTGACCAACGTCCGGAACTCGCGGGAGGCCGCGGCCGAGGCGAGAAGCGTCGCGCGGGTCCTCACGCCCGGATCGGTCGCCGTGATCGGTGCCTCCGACCAGGTGGGCAAGATCGGCCACACCGTCCTGCGCAACCTCATCGGGAACGGGTTCTCCGGCCCGGTGTACCCGGTCAACTCGGACGCAACCAGTGTCCACTCGGTGCGCGCCTACGCCAGCGTCCGGGACATCCCGGACCCGGTCGACCTGGCGGTCGTGGCGGTTCCGGCGTCCTCCATGTCCGAGGTGCTCGACGACTGCCTGTCCAAGGGGGTGTCGACCCTCGTGGTGATCTCCGCCGGCTTCTCCGACGTCGGCAGCGCGGGTGTGGTGTCGGAGCGTCGACTGGTCAGCGAGGCCCGGGCCCACGGGATGCGGGTGGTGGGACCCAACGCGTTGGGCGTGATCAACACCTCTACAGATGTGCAGCTCAACGCCACCCTCGCCGAGGTGGTCCCGGGCCCGGGACGGGCGGGTTTCTTCTGCCAGTCGGGCGCGCTCGGGATCACGATCCTCGCGGCCGCCGCCCGCCGCGGACTGGGGTTGTCCACCTTCGTCTCCGCGGGGAACCGGGCCGATGTCTCGGGCAACGACCTGCTCCAGTACTGGGACACCGATACCGGGACCGAGGTCGTCCTGCTGTACCTCGAGAGCTTCGGCAACGCCCGCAAGTTCTCGCGGATCGCCCGCCGGGTGGCGAGGAACAAGCCCGTGATCGTGGTCCGGCGCGCCGCCGACGACCTCGAATCCGGGGTGGAGGGACTCACGGCGTCGGCGATCCGCGGATTGTTCCGCGACTCCGGGCTCATCCAGGTCGATTCCATCACCGACATGTTCGACACCGCCACGCTGCTCGCGCACCAGCCGCTCCCGGCCGGGGGGCGGCTTGCGATAGTCGGGAACTCGACCGCCGTCGGTCGACTGGGCGGCGATTCCGCACGCCACCAGGGCTTCACCGTCGCCCATTCCGTCGATCTGGGTGCCGGGGCCTCCCCGGAGCAGTTCCGCGAGGCGATCGCGGACGTGCTGGCCCGCGACGAGGTGGACTCGGTCCTGACCGTGTTCGTCCCTCCGGTCGCCACGGAACCCGACGCCTACGCCGAGGCCATCCGGGCCGCGGCGGCGGACAGTCCCAAGCCGGTGGTCAGCACCTTCCTCGCGGGCGAGGGACTGCCCGAGGGACTCATCGTGACGGACGAGTCGGGCGCGGCGGCACGGGGGTCGATCCCGTCCTACCCCTATCCGGAGCGGGCGGTGTCGGCGCTGGTGCGCGCCCGCCGCTACGCCGAGTGGCTGGACCGCCCCGCAGCGGAGCCGGCGGAGTTCGAGGGCATCGACCGGGCCCGCGCCCGCGACCTCGTGGACTCCCTGTGCCACTCCAACGCGGGCAGGGCGTCGTTCGAACTCACCCAGGGCCAGGTCCGTGGCCTGCTGGAGTGCTACGGGATCGAGATCGTGGACTACCGCGTGGCCGCCGACGTCGACCAGGCCGTCATGGCGGCCGAGGAACTCGGCTTCCCGGTGGCGGTCAAGGCGATGAGCGAGCGATGGCGGAGCCGAAGTGACCAGTCGGGGGTCAGGCTCGACCTGACCGGCGCGGCCGCGGTCCGCGAGGCGTTCGACCATCTGCAGGAGTCGACCGGCTCGCGATCGCTCCACGTGCAGAAGATGGCCACCAAGGGGGTCGCCGTGACCATGCGGATGGCGGATCACCCCATCTTCGGGTCGCTCATCTCGTTCGGGTTGTCCGGGATGCTTTCAGACCTTTTGGCGGACCGGGCGTTCAGTACGCTCCCGATCTCCCCCGGCGAGGCCCGTTCGCTCCTGGACCGGCCACGGGCGGCCCCCATCCTCGACGGCTACGCGGGGGACGCCCCGGCCGATCGCGACGCGCTGGTGGACCTCATGGGGCGCATGTCGTGCCTGGTGGAGGACATCCCGGAGCTACGTCGGATGTCCGTGGATCCGGCGCTCGCGTCCCCCGACGGGGTGTCCGTGCTGTTCGCCCAGGTCCACCTGGGACCGCCCCCGCGGTCCAGCGGCAACGAGGGGCCGCGCCGGCTGCGGTGATCCCCGCGCGGTGCCGTCGACATGGCCGCGACGACGGTCGACACGATGGCCCCGACGGCGCCAAGCCCCGACTCCACGGAGGAGTCGGGGCTTGCGTCACAGGGGCCGAGGCGCCGGGTCAGACGGCGTACGAGCGGAGTTTGTCCGCGCGCCGCCCCTCGCGGAGCTTGGCCATGACCTCGCGCTCGATCTGACGCACCCGTTCACGGGAGAGCCCGAAGCGCTTGCCGATCTGGTCGAGGGTGCGGGGCTGGCCGTCGTCCAGTCCGAAACGCAGGGTGATGACCTGCTGCTCGCGCTCCTCGAGCGTGGCCAACACCGCCCGCACGTCCGAGTGCATGACGTTGGTCACCACCGTGTTCTCCGCGCTGGTGGCCTCGGCGTCCTCGATGAAGTCGCCCAACGGCGCCTCCTCGTCCGCGCCGACCGGCATGTCGAGGCTGACCGGATCACGGGAGTGGTCGAGCAACTCCTCGATCTTGTGGGCCGGGATGCCGGATTCCTCGGCCAGCTCGTCGAGCGTGGCCTCGCGCCCGAGCTGCTGGTGCAGCTCGCGCTTGATCCTGGCGAGCTTGTTGACCTGCTCGACCAGGTGCACGGGGAGCCGGATGGTGCGGGACTGGTCGGCCATGCCCCGGGTGATGGCCTGACGGATCCACCAGGTGGCGTAGGTCGAGAACTTGAATCCCTTGGCGTAGTCGAACTTCTCCATGGCCCGGATAAGTCCGAGGTTGCCCTCCTGGATCAGGTCCAGGAGCGGCATCCCGCGGCCCGTGTACCGCTTGGCCAGCGAGACCACCAGGCGGAGGTTGGCCTCGAGGAGATGCGCTCGGGCCGCTTCGCCCTCGTCGACGATCACCTTGAGATCGGCCTTCCGGGTGGGGCCCATCCGCTTCTTGGTGGCCAGCAGGTGCCGTGCGTAGAGGCCGGCCTCGATACGCTTGGACAGCTCCACCTCGTCCTCCGCGTTGAGCAGAGCGGTCTTGCCGATCCCGTTGAGGTAGACGCGGACCAGGTCCGCGCTCGGGCTCTGGCCGTCCGAATCCGCCTCCGTCCGTCGGTCCGATCGGGTGGTGGCTGACGTCATGTCTCCTCCTCCTGCCCGGCCCGGGCGACATCGGGGCAGGCGGTCGGTTGCTGGTGGACGGATCAGGCGCGTGTCCGGGTCACGGTCACGTACAGCTACAACGGCGGGGGTATCCGGAATGTTCCCGTCAGCGCGACCCGGCGGTCTCCACGATGACGGTGAAGGGGCCGTCGTTGACCGAGTGGACCTGCATCGTCGCGCCGAACGCCCCGGTGGCCACGTTCAGCCCGCGAGCGCGGAGCCCCGTCGCCACCGCCTCCACCAGTGGTTCGGCCCGGGCTCCCGGCGCCGCGCGGGACCATGACGGCCTGCGGCCCCGGGAGGTCGAGCCCAGGAGCGTGAACTGGCTGACGACCAGCACCGGCGCTCCGACGTCGACCGCGCTCTTCTCGTCGTGGAGGATCCGCAGTTCCGAGATCTTGCGGACCATCGTGTCGACGTCCGCCTCGTCGTCGTCGACGGACACCCCCACCAGCACCAACAGTCCGGGGCCCGGAAGGGCACCCACCACCTCGCCGTCGACGGTGACCGACGACTCGGTGACCCGGGCGACGACCGCCCTCATCCGGCGCCCTCGGCGGGAGGCGACGCCACGGCGGTGCCGGGGGGCAGCAGCCCGGGGACACCGGCCGGCACGACGAATCCGTGGAGGAACAGGTCGGCCATGACCCGGCGCACGGGGTCCGCGAGCGCGTCGGGGTCCTCGCCGGCGCCGGCGGCGGCGAGGACGACGAGGTCCTCGAGGGGAAGCGCCCCCATGCGCGCGCCGCGGAGGACGGTGGCGGTGAGCGGATCGATCTCGTGACGCCACCGTGCGCCGGTGACCCGTTCGACCACCGTGGTGCCCGCGAGGCGGGCGCCGGGATCGTCGGCGCCGTCCTCGGGCCGGCCGGGGGCGAGGGACTCCGACATGTGGAGGCGGACGTCGGGGGAGACGGTGAAGACCGTGGCGTCCAGCGCCGGGGCCTGGCCGCCGTGCCGCTCGGCGGCCCCCCGCAGCCATGCGGTCCGCGCGAAGTACGCCTCGGCCTCGTCGCCCAACCCCTCACCGAAGGGATGGGTGAGGTCCTCGCACAACACCGACGACGGGCCGTCGACCCGCCGCAGGAAGACGTACCCGAAGCCGATGCCCGAGACGCCCTCCGCCTGGAAGTGGTCGAGCCAGGCGTCGGCCGCGCGGGCGGTGGACTCGTCCCGCGGGTCCATCCCCTCGTCGGTGAGCCACGTCCACACGTAGAGCTCGGGGTCCGAGGAGTCCCGACGCAGGATCCAGGCGTCCACGCCCTCGGCGGGGACCCACGAGGCGACACGGGACCGCCAGTCGTCGGCGGCGCCCTCCACCCACGACGCGAGGAGGATCGCGGTCCCGCCCTCGGCGAGGTGGGCGGGGGCGCCCGAGATGACGGTCCGGCTGGCGCCGTCGAGCGCCATCCCGGACTCGCGATACGAGTGACCGGGTTGCGAGGGGCCCACGACGAACGGCGGGTTGGCGACGATCCTGTCGAACCTCCGTCCCGAGACCGGCTCGAACCAGGGGCCGTTCAGCAGTTCCGCCTGCAGGCCGTTGATGGCCAGGGTGGCGGCGGCCAGCTCGAGGCAGCGCGGGGTGATGTCGGTCCCCGTGGACCGTCGGCAGGTCTCGAGGGCGTGGACCAACTGGATGCCGCAGCCCGTTCCCAGGTCCAGCACGGTGTCCACGGGGGAGGTCGGCGTGATCCGCAGCAGCGAGAGGGTGGCCTGGCCGATCCCCAGGACGTGGTCCGGCCGCGTGTCGGCGTGGACCATCGACCCGTCGGGATCCGCGAACACCCATCGGGTTCCGTGGCCGGTGTCGACGGGGCGCAGGTCGACCAAGGCGCGGAGCGTCCCGGTGGGCTGCCCGGGCCGGGTCCACAGTCCGGCGGCGATCCCGTCCTCCACGTCGATGCCCCGCAGCGCCGCGGCGACCCCGGCCTCGGGGAGGGCGTCCCCGAGGACGAACAGCCGGACCAGCAGCCCGGCCGGTCCCGCGGCGCGGGCGTGGCGGCGGACGGACGGGGCGTCGGACCGGGCGAGCGCGGAGATCGCCTCCGCCCCCAGCGATTCCGCCAGCCCGTCGACCGTGTACCCGTGGGCGCGGAACGCCTCCGCCAGCATGGGCGCGAGCTCGGCGAGGGTGGGGGAGGGGCGGGTCACGGTGCGGGATCACTCTCGTCGGGGCGCGACGTCCCGGGACCCGGGTCAGCCGCGCCGCCGGGCGAGGTGTCCTGCCCGCCGGCACCACCGCCGGCACCACCGCCGGTGGTGCCCCGGGTCGGGTTCCCGGTGAGTCCGGGCGGCAACGCGTACGGGGTGTGGTTGGAGAGGGCACCCGCGGTGTACCGCCGCGCCTGTCCTTTGGGCAGCGGCGGCCTGTCGTTGGCGCCGATCACCGCTATCCACGGGATGGGGATGGACCCGGCGACTATGGCGAAGGCGATCCACGGGTTGTTCCACAGCGCGAGCGCCCCGGCGGCCAGCAGCAGGGCCGGGATCCGGATGCCCATGAGGAGGAAGTAGCGCTTCTTCCTGGCCGCCAGTTCCTCCTGGTAGGACGCCCGCGCAGCGGTGATGAGGACGGGTGCCGACGTGTCGTCCCGATCCGCGGACCGCTTGCGTCGGAAGTCGGGTGCCATGGCCCCAAGGTACTCCGGGGTTGGCGCGGCGACCGCCGGGTGCGGCATCATGAGGGGGTGAGCACCACCCGGACCAAGACACTAGAGCGCCCCGAGGTCACGACGACCGAGGAGACGCAGGACGATGCGCCCAAGTTCTTCCACTACGTGGACAAGAGCAAGATCGCCGAGAGCGCGGTCATGGGCACCTACGTGATCGCTCTCTGCGGTGAGGTCTTCCCCGTGACCAGGTCCGCCAAGCCCGGTTCCCCCGTGTGCCCCGAGTGCAAGCGCGTCTACGAGACCCTGAAGCCTGGTGAGTGACCCCGGCGCGGTCCCGGGCTCGGAGGAACAGACCGCTGACGCCACGAACCCGGTCACCGGGGGTGCGCCGTTGCGCGCATGGCAGCGGACCGCGCTGCGCAAGTACCTCATGGCGCGGCCCAAGGACTTCCTCGCCGTGGCCACGCCCGGCGCCGGTAAGACGACCTTCGGGCTGCGTGTGGCCACCGAGTTGCTGACGGACCGGACGGTCGACGCGATCACCGTGGTGGCCCCCACCGAGCACCTCAAGTACCAGTGGGCGGAGGCTGCGGCCCGTGCGGGCATAGCCCTCGACCCCGAGTACTCGAACTCCTCGGGGGCCCTGGCGCCGGAGTATCACGGTGTCGTGGTGACCTACGCCCAGGTGGCGGCCCACCCGTTCAAGCACCGTGAACGCACCGCGTCACGGCGGACCCTGGTGATCCTGGACGAGATCCACCACGGGGGCGACGCCAAGAGCTGGGGCGACGGCATCCGGGAGGCGTTCGATGACGCGGAACGTCGACTGTCGCTGACCGGAACCCCGTTCCGTTCCGACGACAGCCCCATTCCCTTCGTCACCTACGAGCCCGACGGGCAGGGCCACCAGAGGTCCAAGGCGGACCACTCTTACGGGTACGCCGACGCGCTGGCGGATGGCGTGGTCCGGCCGGTCGTGTTCCTGGCCTACTCGGGTGAGGCCCGGTGGCGTACCAACGCCGGCGAGGAGTTCTCGGCCCGACTCGGCGAGCCGCTCAGCGCGGACCAGACCTCGCGCGCGTGGCGGGTCGCACTCGATCCCCACGGCGACTGGATGCCCGCGGTGCTCCAGGCCGCGCACACCCGGCTCCGTCAGATCCGGGCCGGCGGCGTGCCCGACGCCGGCGGGCTGGTGATCGCCACCGACCAGGAACGTGCGCGCGAATACGCCGCGTTGCTCACGGAGATCACCGGGCGCGCCCCCGTCGTGGTGCTCTCCGACGATCCCGCCGCCTCCAGCCGGATCGGGACGTTCTCCGACTCGACAGACGAGTGGATGGTCGCCGTGCGGATGGTGTCCGAGGGCGTCGACGTCCCGCGTCTGTGCGTGGGCGTGTACGCGACCAGCGCGTCGACCCCCCTGTACTTCGCGCAGGCGATCGGTCGGTTCGTCCGATCCCGTAGGCCGGGGGAGACCGCGTCGGTGTTCCTGCCGTCCGTTCCCGTGCTGCTCCAGCTGGCCTCCCAGATGGAGGCCCAGCGCGACCACGTCCTGGGCAAGCCGCACCGGGAGGAGGGGCTTGAGGACCAGCTCCTCGCCCAGGCCAACCAGCAACAGGACGAGAACACCGAGGACGAGGAGGACCGCGGGTACATCTCCCTCGGCGCGGACGCAGAACTCGATCAGATCGTCTACGAGGGCTCGTCCTACGGCACCGCTACGTTCGCCGGCAGCGAGGAGGAGGCCGACTACATCGGGCTCCCCGGGCTACTCGGGGCTGACGATGTCAAGGCGCTGCTGCGCCAACGGGAAAAGGAACAGATCCGGCGCGCATCCGGTGAGGCGGGGTCCGCACCGGGCTCGGTCGCGGTTGTTGGCGCCGACCCCGCGGTGTCCGGTGCGACCATCCCCGGGAACGTCGCGGGTCCGGGGGCACACGCGGGCGCAGCGGCCGACAGAGTGGCCTCGGCAGCCGAACTCAAGGACCTCCGCCGCCAGCTCAACACGCTCGTGTCGGTGTACTCGGGCCGGCTGGGCAAGTCACACGGGGCGATCCACACGCAACTCCGCAACTCCTGCGGCGGTCCTCCGGTGCCGATGGCCTCGGCCGAGCAGATCCGCGAACGGATCACCGTGCTGCGGAGCTGGTGACTGCGCCCAGTCACACGTGAACGCCCCGGCCGTCGAGGCCGGGGCGTTCACGTCCGCGGAGCGATGCGTCAGGACGGGTCCGGGGAACCGCCCTCGCTGATGCCGGAGATCGCCTCCGTAATATTTGCCAACGAGCCGACGCCGACTCCCAGGACGCTGCCCAGCACCTTCGCGACGGTACCGAGGATGTTCTCGATCGAGGTCATATGTACTCCTTTGACTATGTATGGGTCGAGAGGGGAGTGGGTCAGACCGGCATTATCTCGTCGGTTGAGCCGAGGACCCGGCCGAGTGACCCGAAGAGGTTGCCGAGGCTACCGTCGAAGAATTCGACGATGGCGAAGAGATCAGCCAACTTTGCGGGGTCTTCTTGGATAAGTGCTGCGAAAGAACCCATAGGGGCCTCCTTGTGCGATCGTGCGATGTGGGATGCCGTTGACATCCCCTTGTCCGGAAACCATAGCTGAATATGAGCTAAGGCACAATTGCACGTGGGTGGCGCCTAGAGTTCCCGCCGGGTCCGGACGCACCCCGGGCCTCCGTCGCACGCGACGGAGGCCCGGGGAGCTGTGAAGCGCTGGTCAGTCCAGGTAGTCGCGCAGCACCTGGGAACGCGAGGGATGGCGCAGCTTCGACATCGTCTTGGACTCGATCTGCCGGATCCGCTCGCGCGTGACCCCGTAGACCTGCCCGATCTCGTCGAGGGTGCGCGGCAGCCCGTCGGTGAGGCCGAAGCGCAGCCGCACCACACCCGCCTCACGCTCGGACAGCGTGTCGAGGACGGAACGGAGCTGGTCCTGCAGGAGTGTGAAGCTCACGGCGTCCACGGCCACCACGGCCTCGGAGTCCTCGATGAAGTCACCGAGCTGCGAGTCGCCCTCGTCGCCGATGGTCTGGTCGAGCGAGATCGGCTCCCGGGCGTACTGCTGGATCTCCAGCACCTTCTCCGGCGTGATGTCCATCTCCTTGGCGAGCTCCTCGGGGGTGGGCTCGCGGCCCAGGTCCTGGAGCAGCTCACGCTGGATACGCCCGAGCTTGTTGATGACCTCGACCATGTGCACCGGGATACGGATGGTGCGGGCCTGGTCGGCCATCGCGCGGGTGATGGCCTGCCGGATCCACCAGGTGGCGTAGGTCGAGAACTTGTAGCCCTTGGTGTAGTCGAACTTCTCGACCGCGCGGATCAGACCGAGGTTGCCCTCCTGGATGAGGTCCAGGAACGCCATGCCGCGGCCGGTGTAGCGCTTGGCCAGGGAGACGACGAGTCGCAGGTTGGCCTCGAGCAGGTGGTTCTTGGCGCGGACGCCGTCGCGCTCGATCCATCGGTAATCACGCTTCTGCGCGGTGGTGAGCTTCTCCCCGCGCTCGGCGACCTGCGCCTGGAACCAGGTGGCGTACAGGCCGGCCTCGATGCGCTTGGCCAGCTCGACCTCCTCCTCGGCGTTGAGGAGGGCGACCTTGCCGATCTGCTTGAGGTACGCGCGTACGGAGTCGGCGGAGGCGGTCAGCTCGGCGTCCTTGCGCGCCTGGCGCAGGGCCTCGGACTCGTCCTCATCCCAGACGAAGTCGCCCGACGCCTTGTCCTTGGCGGTCGGCGCGGCCTTGGTCTCCTCGTCGGCCTCGACGTCCTCCACGTCGTCGACCTCGACCTCGACATCCTCGAGTTCTGCGGTGTCCGGCTCGACCTCGAGCGCGTCGGTGGGCTCCTCCTCGACCGGGGCGTCCCCAGCCACGGCGTCGGCCGGAGCCGCGGTCTTCTTGGCTGCGGTCTTCTTCGCCGCGGTTTTCTTGGCGGCCGTCTTCTTGGCCGGCGCCTTTCGCGCCGCGGTCTTCTTGGCCGCGGCCTTCTTCGCCGGCGCCTTGCGCGCGGCGGTCTTCTTGGCAGGGGCCTCGCTCGTGACCTCGGTGTCCGACGGATCGCCGCTCATCGCGGAATCCGAACTGGTGGTCTTCGTGGCTGCCACAAACGCCCCTTCACAACCGGTAACTCGATGGGAAACGGGGAACGATATCGCGTCGTCTACCGACACACGAGCCGTCCGCCTTGCGGTACCGGGCCCGTCCCCGGCCGGTACGTGTTCCCGGCCTGCGCCATTGTAACGAGGAACGCGCCCGGAGGTCGCATCAGGCGGGGCTGAAATGGGTCAGTAGCTGTCCGGGGACAGTTCGTCCGCGAGATCGACGAGACCAACGTGCGCGGCCGCGTAGAGCGCTGCACCGATGATCCCGGCGTCGTTGAGCCGCACGGCCGCGCGGACGGGGGTGCGGTTGTCCAGGAGGGGAAACCATTCTGAGGCAGACTCGCTGACCCCGCCTCCCAGTACGAACGCCCTGGGCCACAGCAGGTCTTCGATGGAGCGCAGCACGTTGCTCACGTGCGGGGCCCATTCCTCGAAGCTGAGGTCGTCCCGCGCGCGCACGGCTGCGGACGCGAGGTGTTCGGCCTCGTCGACCCCGCGTCCGGCGATGTCCCGGACGAGGAGGTGGCCGAACTCGGTGTTGGGGATGAGGCGACCGTCGAGCAGCAGCGCCGACCCGATGCCGGTGCCGAAGGTCAGCAGGATCACCAGCCCCTCGCTCCCCCCGCCGGCACCGTAGTGGACCTCGGTCAGGCCCGCGGCGTCGGCGTCGTTGAGCATGACCACGGGATGCCCGGGGAGGTGCCGCGCGAATAGGTCGTGCACATCGCATCCGATCCACGCGGGGTCGATGTTGTGGGCGACTCGCGCGACTCCCTCGTGGATGACACTCGGCAGGGCGACCCCCACCGGACCCTCCCACCCGAACTCCTCGACCATCTGGCGGATCGTCTCGGCGATCGCGTCCGGAGTCGCCGGCTGCGGCGTGTCACGGATGAGCCGTTCGCCCATGAGGTCGCCGGAGTCCAGGTCGACCAACCCGACCTTGATCCCGGTGCCACCGACGTCCACTCCCAGCCCGGTCGACGCGACCGGCGGGGAGACGTTCTCGGCAGGGCTGGGGGTGGGCATCGGGGACTCCCGCGGGACTGGCCGTGCGCAGCACGGCGGGTGGGTGGTGGTCACCGGGCCGCCGGGGCACGATGGGGGCGACGAGCGCCCGTTCGTCAGCGTATCCGCCCGGTGCCCCGAGTGGCCGGCATCCGGGGACGACGACGAGGGGAGTCGGTGTGGCGAGGGACACGATCGAAGAGGGTGCGGGAGACACATACACGGACGTGGTCGACGAGCTGAGGGAGTTCGCCGACCGGCTCGCGGTCTCGGGCGGCGACGTGGCCCGTCGGATGTCCCGGGAGATCGCCCCCGGGGGTCTCGGTGCGCGCTCGAAGAGCTCGGTCACCGACCCCGTCACCGTCATCGACACCGCCGTGGAGGAGCATCTGCGCGCCCGGGTGGCCGGCGCCAGGCCCGGGGATCGGGTCCTGGGAGAGGAGGGCGGCGAGCACGCCACGGCGGGAACGTCGTCGTCGTTGTCGTCGTCGTCGCCGCCGTCGGAGAGCCCCGGACGGGTGCGCTGGATCATCGACCCTGTCGACGGAACGGTCAACCTGCTCTACGGGATCCCCTTCACCGCGGTGTCCGTCGCCGCGGAGATCGACGGGGTGGTCGTCGCCGGAGCCGTCCACAACATCGTCACGCGCGAGACCTGGACCGCCGGTCTCGGCCGTGGGGCCACGCTGAGAGGGGTGGACGGGGCCGTCACCGACCTCGCCGCGTCGTCGTGTGGGACGTTGTCCCTCGCGCTGGTGGGGACCGGATTCGCCTATGACTCGGGGGTCCGGGCCGAGCAGGGGAGGGTGGTCGCGGAACTGCTACCCCGGATCCGCGATATCCGGCGGTGCGGATCGGCCGCATTGGACCTGTGCATGCTCGCCACGGGGCGGATCGACGCGTACTACGAGCGCTGCCTGAAACCGTGGGATCACGCGGCCGGGGCTCTGGTCGCCGCGGAGGCCGGTGCGATCGTGGTGGTGTCCACCGACGACGGGGTGCCCACGACCGCCGCGGCTCCCGGGGTGGCCCGGGAGTTCCTCGACGCGTTGATCGCGCTCGGAGGGTATCCCGATCCGGGCGGCCCCCCGCGGCTCAGCAGTTGACGGCGCGCGCCGCCTCCAGCTCGGTGGAGATCGGCTGGCGGCCCACCTTCAGCTCGTCCAGGGCGCCCACGCCCGCCGCCGAGTCGGACAAGCGGGAGAAGATCGTTCCCAGGACCAGGTCGACGGAGGCGTCGTCCCGGCCGTCGGACACCAGCTGCATGCACGGCGCCGCCAGCGAGAGGGACCGGGCCGCCTCGCGGCCGGCCTCGCCGTAGCGGATCTGGCCGTGGCAGTCGAGGTTCTGTGCGTAGACCGGGTCGTTGCCTGTCGCATCCGTCGACGCGGGCCGGAATCCACGCTCGGCGAGCTGGGCGGCCACCGCCCCGGCCTGGCCGCTCTGTCCGTTGGCGTTGAGCACCCTGACCCTCGTGTCGGACAGCAGCGCCGGCTCGACCGCGTCCAGGGCGGCGGCGGGCTGTTCCGCCAGGCCCGCCGCCTCCGCGGCGGGGGTGACCGGGCACGCGGCAGCCTGGGTCGCGGCGTCGCTTCCGCGCAACGCGACCGCCCACACCACTCCGCCGATCACCAGGGCGGCCACGACAAACGCGACGTAGGCGCTGCGGAGGCGGCCCATCCCCTGAACAGGGCTCGGGCTCGGTGTGGCCTGCGTGCTGAGGTGAGCGACCATGAGGGTCCTTCCTGCAGGTGTCACGGTGTGAGAGCCCGGTCCGGGTACGTGGCACCACTGTAAGCGGCCGGGGCCGTTCAGCCCGGGGGAGACACGGCCCGGCAGGGGGGATGATATTCCGGCCGGTTTCCGTTAATATGCGTGCGCCGGTCGGTCCACGATCGAACCGCCCGCCCCTCGTCACCAGACCGTAGAGAAGAGACTCATGGCAACCGACTACGACGCACCCCGCCGGACCGAGGCCGATGAGCTGGCCGGTGATTCGCTGGAGGAACTCAAGGCCCGACGTGCCGAGGGGGCCACCGGGGAGGTCGACGTCGACGAGACCGACACCGCGGAGTCCTACGAGCTTCCCGGAGCGGACCTCTCCGGGGAGGAGCTCACCGTCCGGGTGGTACCCGAGCAGGACAATGAGTTCACCTGCGGTGAGTGCTTCCTCGTCCATCACCGCAGCAGGTTCGCAGTCGAGCGGGACGGATTGCCGATCTGCGTGGACTGCGCCGGCTGACTCGTCAGCTGTAGTGGTTGTCCGGCAGCGCAGCCGCGAGCGCCTCGGGGTCGCGTGTGCTGATCAGCCAGTACGGGGTGGGGTCCAGCGGATCGTCCAGGACGACGATCACCATCGTCGGGATGTAGCCCCGGTGGACCACGAACGCCTCGGGATCCAGTTGGCGTCCCATGGCCGCCTGCTTGGCGGTGGCGGGCACGACGGCGGTCCGTGAGATCGAGTCGAAGGGGAGACGTGCCCGTCCCGCGAACAGGGTCCCGCCCCCTTGGCCATCGGACTCGACCTCGATCCGTTCGCGACCGACGGTGACGAACAACCAGGCGAGCAGTGCCGGGACGACCGCCACCAGCAGCCACATCCACCAGCGGGCACCCACCGTTGCGGAGGTGTAGACGACGAGCGCGGTGACGGCGGCCAGGGCTATCCACCACCACATCGGCACGCGTAGGCGTTCCGAGTGGACCGGTCGGGGGGCGCGATCAGGAGACGGGCGGAGATCTTCTTCGGTCACGGCATCAAGACTATCGACCACCGGGCCACGCCCGGCAGGAGGGAGGCGAGCAGATGAACGACCCTGACCATCCGGGTGATCCCGGGGTACTGCGGCTGCAGAGGCTCGACCCGGGACTCCCCCTGCCGGAACGGGCGCACGCCGGGGACGCGGGGATCGATCTGTACTCGGCGGAGGACCTCGAACTGGTGCCGGGGCACAGGGGTCTGGTCGGGACCGGTATCGCCGTCGCGATCCCTCAGGGCTACGTGGGGCTGGTCCATCCGAGATCCGGACTGGCCGCGCGGGCGGGCCTGTCGATCGTCAACGCGCCGGGCACGGTCGACGCCGGCTACCGCGGCGAGATCAAGGTCAATCTCATCAACCTGGATCCCTCCGCGCCGATCCGGATCGGACGAGGCGACCGGATCGCCCAGCTGCTGATCCAGAGGGTGGAGCTCTGGGACGTGGTCGAGGTCGAGGAACTCGATCGGACCGACCGCGGCGAGGGAGGTCACGGTTCGACGGGTGGCCATCACCGCCTGACCTGACCGGCCACGACGTCGTTCGGTAGCGTCAAGAAGCACGGTCCCGTCCGGGACGGCTTTGCACGCGGAGAGGATTCGACAATGTTCGGACGCAAGAAGGCGGTGACCGGGAACCACGACGCCGCCGACTCCGCGGAGCACTCGGGTTCCGCTCCGGCCACGATGGGGCCTCACGATCGTTCCTCGATCGGGGCCGTGCCGCAGTACTACGCGGACCTCGGATTCGGGCACATCGACCTCGGCGCGATGGTGATCGGGGTACCGGCGGGGCGCGACCTCAACGTGGCCCTCGACCCGAACGGGCAGCCGGAGTTCCACGTAGTGACCACCGTCTCCCGGGTCATCCCGCGGGTCTTTGCCGCGCCCAAATCCGCAGGGCAGTGGCGCACCATGGTCAGCGAGATGGGGGAGCAACTCGAGCAGCAGGGCGCGGAGGTCCGGGTGGAGGACGGCCCGTGGGGCCGTGAACTCGTGGCGGTCATGCCGGGGGCGGTGTTCCGGGCGATCGGGGTCGACGGCCATCGCTGGACGGCCGAGGTCCGCATCATGGCGAGGCCGGAACTCGCGGACGAGGCCGCCGAGGAGGGCAGGGAGGTCTTCGGTCACCTTCTGGTGAACCGCGGTGACGGTCCCATGCCCGTTCGCGAACAGCTGCCCCTGACCATCCCGGACGAGATCCAGCAGGCGTTGACCTCGGCTCAGTCCCAGCTGGCCGCGCAACAGCAGGCGCAGGCCTACCAACAGCAGATGGCCGCGGGTCAGGTCGCACAGGCCCCCGCCCAGGCCCCGCAGCCTCCGGCCCCGAACCCCGACGCGGGAGCGTCCGCGCCGCCGCGAAGCGCGCCGACGCCCCCGTCGCCGGAGCCGACGGATGCCCCGGCGACCCAGCCGCGCCGAGACGGTAGCGCCATGGACCGTCTCCGCACCTCCGACGACCTCTGATCCCCGGCGTAACGGGAGAGCGGAGATGTCTTTCACTCATCGGATCCGGGGATTCTCGGCCCGGCTCACGGAGTCGTTGGACGAGCTCGACGCGGCGGACCTCGTGGGGCTCGTGCACGGACGGGGATGTTCACGCGTCGCGGACGCGCAGCGGGGCGATCTGGTCACGGTCACCGGGCGGGTGAGGACGGTGTTGACCGGTGGCGGTGTGGACTTCCGCGGGGTGACCGCCGAGGTCTACGACGGCAGCGGCGCGGTGGACGTGTGCTGGTTGGGTCGCAAGTCGATCCCCGGTGTCGACACCGGACGGTTCCTCACGGTCACCGGACGGATCGGTACCCGGGACGGCCACAAGATCATTTTCAATCCTCGCTACGAGCTGCTCGCAGGGCGGCCGGGCGTGGGACGTGGAGGAGACGCGTGACAGAGTCCGATCGGTCCGGCGAGCTGATGCCGGGCGAGGCCCCCACGGGCGGGGCCGGGGGCAAGCGCAAGTCCTCCTTCGGGGACCCCGACGCCTCGCTCCTCGAGCAGATGGGCGGCGTCCGCGGCCTGGTCTACTCCTCGATCCCCATCCTCGCCTTTGTCCCGGTCAACGCCTTCTGGGGGCTCACCGTGGCCATCTGGGCGGCACTGGGGGTCGCCGTGGCGATGCTCGGATGGTCGCTGGCCCGCCGCGAGAACCCCCAACCCGCCATCTCCGGGTTCATCGGGGTGGCGATCTGCGTCTTCATCGCCTGGCGCACCGGCAGCGCGAAGGGCTACTTCCTCTACGGGATCATCACGCAGGCGGTCTACGGCGGGGCGTTCGCGCTCTCGGCACTCGCGCGCTGGCCGCTCGTCGGTGTGATCTGGGGTTTCCTGGACGGCAAGGGGATGGCCTGGCGCCGGATCCCCGCCGCCCGTCGGTGGTACGCGACCGCGACCTGGATCTGGGCCGCGCTCTTCGCGATCCGTGCGGTCCTGCAGTTC
Organism: uncultured Dietzia sp.; assembly: GCF_937873725.1. Classification (GTDB taxonomy): domain Bacteria; phylum Actinomycetota; class Actinomycetes; order Mycobacteriales; family Mycobacteriaceae; genus Dietzia. Next base: position 53,739 of record NZ_CALMYY010000112.1, on the reverse strand, counting down.
GCGCTGTATCGCAACGACGAGGTGAACTGGCTGGGGGCCGCGCGGATCGGGATGGGGTGGCCGCTCGCGCTGGTGGCGTTCGCCGGAACGATCTGGGCGGTCCGGCGTGCGATGGTGCACGAGGCCGAGCCGATCGAGTCCCGGTCGGAGACGACGAGTTGACCCGGCGGGGATGAGACTCGAGAGCCCCCGTCGGCCTGATGGCCGGCGGGGGCTCTCGTCGTTCAGCGCGTAGGTCGGGTGCGGGGGAGGGCGGTCAGACTCCGCTGGTGGCCAGGCGTGAGAAGTCGCTCGGGCCGGTGATGGCGCGGTAGGCGACGACCGTGGCCAGCGTGACGACCGGAATGGCGACCAGGAGTCCGACGAACAGCGCCACGAAGCCGGCGATCACCACGAGGATGTTGAGCACGGCGAGCGCGAACAGATTCCCGGCATCGGACTTGATCGCGTTGATGCTGGACTTCATCGCGTCGACGGGAGCCATGTTCCGATCCACCACGAAGTGGAGGGTCCAGTACAGGAGGAACCCGATCACGATCCCGGGGATGATGAGGAGGATGAACCCGACCACCGTCGCCAACCAGACCAGGATCGCCGCGATGACGAAGGGTCCGAAGTTGGTCAGCTTGAAGAAGTCCCCGATCGCCGGCTTATGACCGTCCACCTCGAGTAGCGCGCCCCTGATGACGAAGGCCTGGAAGACGATGCTGACGGCGATCGACAGCAGGCTGGCGAGCGTCGCCACCCCGGTCGAGTTGGAGTTCGAGAGCGAACTCACCACGACGTTGGCGACCGCCATCGCGAGAGTGATGAGCACCCAGGGCAACGGGTTGTTCTTGAAGAGCTGCCATCCGGTGCTGAGGGCGTCCGTGGCGGATACCTTTCCGGTCCCGACGGCGACGCCACCGGGACCCTGCGGGGGATACGCGGTTGCGCCGGCAGGGTCGCCGTAACCCTGCCCGTAGGCCTGTTGCCCGTAATCCTGTTGCCCGTAGGCCGGCTGCCCGTAGCCCTGCTGCCCGTAGCCCTGCTGCGCACCACCCTGAGGCGGGTAGGGCTCGTTCCCGGGGCCCGAGCCGTATGGGTCGTTCGGGAAGCCTTCCCCCGATGGGGTACCTCCGGTAGTCATGGCATCTCCAGATCTCGACTATTCGGCGTGAAGAGAATTTTTCACGGCGTGTCTACGAACCTAGTCCTGTGAGCCGGGATTTGGGAGTGCCAATTCGTGCAGGCGGCTGGTGGACGGACGCCGAGGGCCCCGTCGACTGTATCGACGAGGCCCTCGGCCGGACTGCGGTGCGGTGTTGTCAGATGTTGGCGTCGATCTCGACGGCCTGTGCGACTCCGGAGATCGTGGCCGCGATCTTCACGGCCTCCCAGGCCTGCTCCTTGGTGATGCCCTCCTTGCGGATGACGTCATCGTGGGCGGCGGTGCAGTTCTCGCACCCGTTGATAGTGGACACGGCCATCGACCACAGTTCGAAGTCGGCCTTCTCCACGCCCGGGTTGGCGATGATGTTCATCCGCAGCCCCATCCGGACCTGGGTGTAGTCCTCGCCCAGGAACTCCTTGGCGCGATAGGACACGTTGTTCATCGCCATGACCGACGCAGCGCCCAGGGCGGAGTTGAACGCCTCGTCCGACAGGTGCTGACGCGCCTCGTCCGCGATTTCGGACAGGACGGTCGCGGACCGGGTCGCGGCCGCGGTCGCCAGGAACGTGCCCCAGAGCTGTTGCTCCGTCAGCTCGGTGGACCGCGCGAGCGACCCGAGGTTCAGCTTGAGATCCTTGGCGAACTCGGGGAGTCCGGACTTCAGGTTCTCAATGCTCACTTGATGCCCTCCTGCAGCATGTCCATCTTGTCGATGTTCTTGGTCGGGTCGTTCTTCTGCCAGTTGCAGGCGCAGACCTCGGACGACTGGAGAGCGTCGAGCACGCGGAGGACCTCGTCGACGTTGCGACCGACGGCGTCCGGGGTCACGGAGACGAACTGGATGACGTTGTCCGGGTCAACGATGAACGTCGCGCGGTCGGCCACACCCCCGGCGTTCTCCACACCGAGCTCACGGATGAGCTCGTGCTTGATGTCCGACAGGAGGGGGAACGGCACGGACTTGAGCTCGTTGTTGGTGGCGCGCCAGTTGAAGTGGGCGAACTCGTTGTCGATCGACCCACCGAGGATCTGCGTGTCGCGGTCCTGGAAATCCTCGTCGAGCTTGCCGAACGCGGCGATCTCCGTGGGGCAGACGAACGTGAAGTCCTTGGGGTAGAAGAAGATCACGCGCCACTTGCCGGCGTAGGACTGGTTGGTGATGGTCTCGAAGTAGTCCTCGGGCTGCTGGGCGTTGACCTCCTTGAGGTCGCCCCCCTTGAGCGCGGTGAGCTCGAAATCGGGGAACTGGTCACCGATGGTCAGGATTGCCATGTGGTCTCCTCAGGAAGGGGGCTGTCGGTCTGTCGGGGCTGACTATGCCCGACCCTCAGTGACAGGTAAAGCCTAATGAGGCATAGATCACCCATAGAGGTGTACTAATAATCATCGCCAAGTGGCTATGAGTGGGCCTACACTGATCGATATGGCCGATCAAAGGTTCGTTCCGAGCGTCACGCAGCTCAGGGTGTTCCTCGCCGTGGCGGAGCGGCTCCACTTCCGCAGCGCAGCCGAAGAGCTGCACATGAGTCAGCCCTCGCTCTCCCAGGCGCTGGCGACCCTCGAGGACGGGCTGGGCCTCCACCTGGTGGAGCGGAGTACCCGGACCGTCCTCGTCACGCCGGCCGGACATCAACTCCTGCCCTATGCGCGCGCCGCGGTGTCCGCGATGGATGCGGTCGCGGACGTCGCCACAGGAAGCGGTGGACCGCTGGCAGGAGCGCTCCGGATCGGCGTGATTCCCACGGCGGCTCCCTATCTGCTCCCCGGGCTCCTGCCCGCACTGTCCCGGCACTTTCCCGCGTTGCGGCCCCAGATAGTCGAGGACCAGACGGCTCGTCTGGTGGACGGGTTGCGTACAGGGGCGATCGACCTGGCGATCATGGCTGTCCCGACGAACGCGGCCGGTGTCCACTCCACCCCCCTGTACAACGAGCCCTTCGCGCTCCTCGTCCCGGCGGGGCACGCTCTCGCCGGCCGGGTGGACCTCCCCCTGGAGACGCTGGTCGACCTCCCGCTGTTGCTGCTCGACGAGGGCCACTGTCTCCGCGATCAGGCCGTGGACCTGTGCAGGAGCGTGTCGGCGCCCGTCCTGGGCAGGAGCGAATCCCGCGCCGCCTCGTTGGCGACCGCCGTGCGGTGCGTCGCGGGCGGCCTCGGCGTGACCCTCGTCCCGGAGTCCGCCGTGCGGCCGGAGACCAGGGATCCCGATATCGGTGTGGCGCGGTTCTCCGCCCCGACTCCCGGCCGGACGATGGGCATGGTGCTGCGGACTGCGACGGCGGGAGGGGACGCCTACGCCGAGTTCGGCCGGATCGTCACGGAGGTCGCGGAGGAACTGTTCGGCGCGACGCCGGTGTGACCCGCGCTCAGCCGGCGGGGTGGTGACCAGGCGAGCCGTGCGTCTGAAGCGCATCGACGGCGACGACATACCTGGCCCTCAGGGACTGGGTACGTCGGATCCATCGACGCTGGAAGGCGACGAAGACGGAACGCCCCTCGGCGGTGTCGACCGGGATCGGATCGAGTCCCCAGGCGGAGAGATCGTAGGGGGACGCCCGCATATCCACCTCGCGGGCGTCGAACGCCGCCGACAGGGTGTCGAGCAGGAGTTCGCCCGGGGCTCCGGCCTCCATGGCCGCGACATGCGCGTACAGATCCATTCCGGCGTGCAGACACCCGGGCTGTTCGTCCCGGACCTGACCCTCTCTGGTGAGGGATGCCTGATTGAGGGGTACCGCGGCATCGGTGAAGAACCGGTACGCGTCGAAGTGGGTGCACTGGAGCCTGGAGGCGCGGACCACCGTGTCGACGGTCCGGTGGGGCAGTCGCAGCGGAACCCGCCCGTGACGGTGGTCGACATCGTTCGCGCCGTACACCATGGCCCACTCGTGGAGACCGAAGCACCCGGTGTAGCCGGATCGTGCTGCGGTGGCCTCGACGATCCGGCGGTCCCGATCGATCCTGGCTCCGCAGCGGGAGAGGACGGAAGAGGGGTCCACGACCAGTCCCGTCCTGCCTCGATGGGAGTCCCGCTCGTAGTGTCGCCACTCGGCCCGGTCGGTCAGGTGGGCGTTCTCGAGGAGCATCCCGGGCCCGGGATGCCACCGGCGCGCCGTGGCCACGCTCGTGCGGTAGTAGGTGAAGAGGAAATCCACGACGGGGTGGGACTCTCCGCGTCGTCGACGCTCGAGGTGATCCCGCGTCATCCCGTCGACCGCGGTGGCGTGCCGACGCTCCCGCTCCTTCCAGAACTGCTCGGGAACGACGACCACGGTGGTGCGGCCGTCCACGGGGCTCACGATCGACGCTTCTTCTTGGGCCGGTGCACGCGGGACTGAGACGGGCGTCGGGATCGCGAGGGCGGGGCGGGGTCCCTCCGCCTCATCGGCGGGGCGATCTCGGGACCGAAGAGCGCGGTCAGCGAGGTCGAGGCGACACCGCCGTCCGGGGCCACCAGTTCGACGGCCATTCCGACCTCGCGAGCCTGGGCGCTGATCCGGGCGACCTCGGATGGACGGACGATGGCGGCCACCACCCCGGCGGCGGAGTCTCCACGACCGGTCCGGCCCGACCGGTGGACCAGGTCCTGGATCGAATGGGGGGGCCCGACGTGGATGACGTGGCCGACACCGTCCAGATCGAGGCCACGGCCGGCGAGGTCCGTGGTCACCAGTACGCGCACGGTCCCCGAGGCGAGGTCGGCGAAGGCGCCTGCGCGCCGGGTGGGGGACGCCGACCCCGCCACCCCGGCCGCCGTGACGCCCGTCGCCGCGATCGCGGAGCGTAGCGGCTCCACGGCGTCGCGTCGTGACACGAAGAACAGTGCCCGGCGGCAGCGAGCAGCGAGGGTGATCGCGACACTCTCGGGATCCGGCGTGGACACCACGATGAGGCGGCGTGGGGCCTCCGCCGCGGCGGAGGAGGGTGCCGACGCCGTGTCGACGGGGGCGTCGACCCGGTGGATGCGCAGGCCGCGCCGACGGGCCCGGAGCTGGTCCTCGACCTCGGTGTCGGCTGTCGCCGTGGTCGACAGGAGGACGGCCTCACGACAGCCGTCGAGGAGGATGGCGGTCTGCTCCCCGAAGGACAGGCCCAGCAGGTGGTCCGCCTCGTCGAGCACGATGACCCGGACGTCCGCCGTGGAGACGGTCCCGGTGCGGATCAGATCCACGAGCCGGCCGGGGGTGCCCACGGCCACGTCGACGGGCGCGACGACGGTCCGGCGGTCCTTTGCGATCGGCTGGCCGCCGACGAACGTCGCCACGCGGAGCCCGGCTCCCGCTCCGACCTCCGCGAGCACCTCCGCGTTCTGCACGGCGAGCTCACGGGTGGGTGCGACGACGATCGCCCGAGGCCGCCCGGGGACGCTCGGGGAGCCGGAGAGCCGGTGCACCACCGCGACGGCGAACACGAGTGTCTTCCCCGACCCCGTCGGAGCCACGGCCAGGAGATCTCGGCCGGCGACCGCGTCTGCGAGCGCGGCCGACTGGATGGCACTCGCGGGACCGTCGACGACGGTGGAGACCGCGTGCCGTATCGGGACCGCGACGCCGAGTTCGGTGAGGAGGTGGCCCAGATCCCCGGGGGCCGACCCGGTCAGGCCCGGACCTCAGTACGGTCGCCGCTCCACAGAGTGTGGAAGCTGCCCTCTCGATCGGTCCGAAGGTAGGTGTGCGCCCCGAAGAAATCGCGCTGCCCCTGGATGAGCGCGGCCGGGAGGCGTTCCGTCCGGAGCCCGTCGTAGTAGGCGAGCGCCGCGGCGAAGCCGGGTGCCGGGATGCCGGCGGAGACGGCCGTGGTGACGACCCGGCGCCAGCTGTCGACGCAGTCGGCCAGCGCCTCGGCGAAGTACGGAGCGGCGAGGAGCGTCGGCAGCTGAGCGTTCTCCGCGTACGCCTCCCGGATCCGGTCGAGGAAGGTGGCGCGGATGATGCAGCCCCCGCGCCAGATGGTGGCCAGATCGCCTCGTGCGACGTCCCAGCCGTACTCCGTGCTGGCGGCGGTGATCTGGTCGAACCCCTGCGCGTAGGCGATGATCTTCGACGCGTAGAGCGCGCGGCGGACGTCGTCGATGAACCCCGGTCCGGTCTCGGGAGGGATCGACACCACTCCCGACGGCAGGGTCCGCCCGGCTTCGCGTTGCGGCACCGAACTCGACAGCGCGCGCGCGAAGACCGCCTCCGCGATGCCGGTGACCGGCACCCCGAGGTCGAGGGCGGACTTGACCGTCCACCGGCCGGTGCCCTTCTGGCCCGCGCGATCCACGATCATGTCGACCAGGGGAGAGCCGGTCTCGGCGTCCACCTGGTCGAGTACCTCCGCGGTGATCTCGATGAGATAGGAGTCGAGCTCGCCGGTGTTCCACTCGCGGAAGACGCCGGCCATCGCCGCCGGTTCGATCCCGGCCACGCCCCGGAGGAGGTGGTATGCCTCCCCGATGAGCTGCATGTCGGAATATTCGATCCCGTTGTGCACCATCTTGACGAAGTGGCCGGACCCGTCCTCGCCGATGTGGGTGCAGCACGCGATCCCGTCGACCTTGGCCGAGATGTCCTCGAGGAGCGGACCGACCACCTCGTAGCTGGACGCCGGGCCGCCGGGCATGATGGACGGACCCTCCAGAGCGCCCTCTTCGCCCCCGGAGATGCCCGCGCCGATGAAGCGGATTCCGCGCTCGGCCATCGCCTTCTCGCGGCGGATCGTGTCGGTGTAGAGGGAGTTTCCACCGTCGATGATGATGTCGCCCTCATCGAAGGCGTCCGCGAGGGCGTCGATCACGGCGTCGGTCGGAGCGCCGGCCTGGACCATGACGAGTGCCCGGCGCGGGGATCGCAGGGCCGCCGCGAATTCCTCGATCGTCTCCGTACGGAGGAAGTCCCCGTCGTCACCGTGCTCGGCGAGCAGGGAGTCGATCTTGCCCGCGGAGCGGTTGTGCACGGCGACCGTGTATCCGTGCCGGGCGAAATTACGGGCGATGTTGGAGCCCATCACGGCCAGTCCGGTGACTCCGATATCGGCGGTGCCGGTGGTGCCCGTGGTCGGCTGCGCGTCCTCGCGCTCAGTACTCATGGGCTTCAGGGTAGTCGACGCTCCTCCACGCTGTGGACCAGCATCGATGGGAGTTCGGTTGCCTGCGCGGCACCCATCCGACCCTGAGTTCTTGCTGACAGGTCAGTCGTGCACTGGGTGCACCGATTGGCAGATCGGCCGATTTTCCTTGGATACACGCGATGTTGTGTTGTATCACTGATGAGGGAGTCGGTTGGCCGGAGCAGGCGCGACGCAGGGGATGCGTGCCGGGGGCGAAGGCGATCAGCGGGGCGACCGGCTCGGTAAGAGGGGAATCACGAACGGGGGGAGTACAAGCATGACCATTTCCATACTGTCCACAGAGATGATGGGCACCCGCACGGTCTTCGATGACACTGTGGACGTGCTCGGCGGGTTGAGGCCGGGGTATCCGAAGTTCTACTCGATCGCCGATCTGGGAGCCCAGTCGCGTCGTCGGTGGGTTCCGCTCGAGCGCGCGGTGGACAGCGGCCGGGTCGAGATGATGTTCCGCGACTACTTCGCGGAGTCCGGCGATATCCGGTTCTCGACCTACCTCGTCGCGGACGCGTTCGCTCACGGGGTGATCGGCCGGGCGGTCGCGAGCTTCGTCACCATCGGCAGGGTCTGGGACACGGGCGCCGAGAATCTGGCGGTCCGGACGGACATCGAGGGTGGGCTCGACTGGGCGGGTGTCCGGGACACCTCGCTGCGGATGTTGCCGGACGATCCGTCGGCGGGCTCGCCCGGGACCGTGGTCCTGCCCTGCGAGCAGGCCCTGGCGCACTGGCTCGCCTGCCGTTCGCGGTCGACGCTTGCCCCGGTCTTCGACGGGCTGGCCGAGGTGAGCAGCTGCAGCGTCGAGACCTTGTGGTCGGTGGTCGGGGAGTGTGTCCTGGGTGCAGCGACGATCGTTCCGACGTTCGCCGGAACCAGTACCGAGACAGGCTATCGCCGTGGGCAGTTGGTCCTCCAGGCGCTCCACGACTCGGGTCTGGCGGTCCGGAGGCGCAGCGCGCTCCCGCGCACGCCCGGCTCAGGACCCATCCCGGTTCGTGACCGCGGGTGGCGCTCGGTCCGCTGACCAGGGGACCGTCGTCGACTCTGGCGTCGCGAGGGGTAGCGTCGGATCTCGACTCGCCCGGACGGTCCGGGTCGGGAGAGATGAGGTCCGATGTCCGACGCGACGCCCAACGAGCTGCTCGAGAAGCTCCGACCCACGTCAGGAATAGGTTTCGGTGGTGTGATCGGGATCGAGTACGTGGACATCACTCCCGACAGGGTCGTCGCCTCGGTCGAGGTGGGGCCGCACCTGCATCAACCGCACGGAATCGTTCACGGGGGCGTCTACTGCGCGATCGTCGAGCAGGTCGCCAGCGTGGCGGGCTCGGTGTGGCTCGGGGGTGAGGGGCGCGTCGTGGGGGTCAACAACTCCACCGACTTCCTCCGCGCCGTCACCGAGGGCACACTCACCGCGACCGGCCTCCCCGTCCACCGCGGTCGTTCGCAGCAGCTCTGGCGGGTCGAGATCACCGACGATTCCGGCAGGACCGCCGCAGTGGGCCAGGTCAGGCTGGCCAACCTGGAGCCGCCTGCGGCCCGCGAGAGCTGAACGCTCGCGACGCGCGACGATCGGCGCCCGGCGGGAACTCCCGCCGGGCGCCGTCGCGTGTCATGTGCGCGTGTCAGTCACGTGTGGCCGACGCCGCTTCCTTCGCCTCGGCCAAGGACTGCTCCGCCGATTGCGCGGCTTCGTGGGCTGCCACCCGTTCGATGGCCTGCCGTCCGTAGACCCACTGTTGAGTCGAGGTCAATTGCGAGCGGTGGTCGCCGCCCATGTGCATCCCCCAGGAGAACATCGTGGTGAGGCGATTCTTGAAGCCGATGAGATACGCGAGGTGGACCACCAGCCACATGACCCAGGCGATGAAGCCGGAGATCTCGAGCTTGCCCACCTTGACGACCGCGCTGTACCGGGAGACGGTGGCCATGGAGCCCTTGTCGAAGTACTTGAACGGCACCCGCTCGGCGGGGGTCCTGCCCTTCTCCACCTCGGCGATGATCTGCTTGGCCGCGTATTTGCCGCCCTGGATCGCGACCTGGGCGACGCCGGGCAGGTTGTCGAGGCTCATCATGTCGCCCACGACAAAGATCTCGGGGTGTCCGGGTATCGAGAGGTCCTTCTGCACCAGGACCCGCCCGGCGCGGTCGACCTCGGCGTCGGTCTGGTCGGCGAGCATCCTGCCGAGGGTGCTGGCCTGCACGCCAGCGGACCAGATCTTGCAGGTGGCATCGATCCGGCGGACCGAGCCGTCCGGATCCTTCACCTCGATCCCCAGACCGTCGACGTTCGTGACCATCGCGTTGAGCTGGATCTCCACGCCCATCTTCTCCAGCCGGGCCCGCGCGGCGTTGCCGAGCTTGTTGCCGAACGGCGGGAGCACCGCGGGAGCCGCGTCGAGGAGAATCACGCGGGCCGAGGCCGGATCGATCCGTCGGAAGCTGTTCTTGAGGGTGTGCTGCGCCAACTCGGCGACCTGGCCCGCCATCTCGACACCGGTCGGGCCCGCACCCACGATGATAAACGTGAGCAGTCGGCGCCGCTCCTCGTCGTCCTCGGTGACCTCGGCCTGCTCGAAGCAGCCGAGGATCCGGCTACGCAGCTCCAGGGCGTCGTCGACGGTCTTCATGCCGGGGGCCCAGCGCTCGAAGTGATCGTTGCCGAAGTACGACTGGGTGGCGCCGGCGGCGACGATCAAGCTGTCGTACTCGACGTCGAAGCGGATGTGGCCGGCGGACGCGTACACGGTCTTCGAGGCCACGTCGATCTTGTCGACATCGCCGAGGATGCAGGTGGCGTTTTTCTGATCACGGAGGATGAGCCGCGTCGGTGGGGCGATCTCCCCTACCGAGAGGATGCCGGTCGCGACCTGGTACAGGAGTGGCTGGAAGAGGTGATGACCGGTCTTGGCGACCAAGGTCACGTCAACGTCCGCCTTCTCCAGCTGCTGGGCGGCGAAGAGCCCGCCGAAGCCGGACCCGATGATGACGACTCGGTGCCGCCGGCCGGTCGATGCAGTGGCGTTGACCTGGTCGTGTGCGGGCTCGGTCATGGAGGCTCCTGGTGGGGGTGTGTCTGGTGAGACGGGCACGGTGGCTCATCGGTCAGAGCCCGGGCGGATCGCGCGCGGGCACGGACACCCAGGATAGTGGTCTGCCGCGGCGCGTGCACACGGAGCGGGTCCGCTGCGGCGCGGGGTCCCCCCGACGCGCCTGACGAGCCCGTGCGACGGACGGCGGTACCGTCCACCTCACGACACGCCCCAGAGGAGGAACCGGTGGTCAGACTCGAACCCCAGACCGTCGACCTCGACCGTTGGCCCGGCCTGGCGGAACCGGAGGGGATCGGGGGCCAGGCCGCGGTGGAGGTCGCCCGGGCGCTGCGCAGGTCGGCCCGGGAGCTCGGACTGAGGATCGACTACCCGGATTCGTCCGCGGCCGGGGATTATGACGCCCCCGTCCGCATCGTCCTGGGCGATCCGGAGCGCTTCTGGGCCAGGCTCGCCTCCTCCGGGGTGCTGGGACTGGGCGAATCGTTCATGGCCGGCGAGTGGACGACCCCCGACCTCGGATCGGCCATCGGAACCCTCGGTCCGTGGATCTCGACGAACGCCGACTGCGCCCACCCGGGCGAGCGCGCGTTCGGGCGAGAGGGCCGCGGGACCACCGGCACCGGTCGGCGACGCGGGGGGCCGGCGCCCGCCGCCCTGGAGGACTCCGTCCCGGGAGCTCTCACCTCGCTCTACACGGACGAGACGATGTCCACCTCGGGCGCGGTCTTCGCGTCGGGGGCGCGGACACGCGTGCGGGCGGGTGACGGAACCGATGTCGTCCACCTCGAGGCCCCCTCGACCCCGCCCGGGCGGGGTGATCTCGGGGACGCGCAGCGACGGGCTGCGGACACGCTCCTCGCGCTGGCCGGGGTCGGGGAGGGATCTCGAACCCTCGTCGCGACGCCGGGCTGGGGTGAGTTGCCCATGCGGGCCGCCGAGCGGGGCGCACACGTCCGGACCATGACGGCCTCGACGGAGCGGTTGTCGACGTTGGGTTCGAGGTTCTCCGCCGCGGGACTCGACGACGAGATCGCGCTCTTCCTGGGAACTCCCGCGGACTCCGGTGGGGTCGTCGACGCCATGCTGGCGGTGGAGCCGGGAGTCACCTCGGGGCTCGCGGGGTACGCGGAGGTCGTGCAGGTCGCCGACCGTCTCCTCGCCCCCGGTGGTCGGCTCGTGATGGCGGGGGTCGTGGCGCCGGAGCGGCCCGGGCCGGCGGTCGGCGAGGCCGCGGGGGGGGGGGCGCGGCACGAGGCGGGGGGGGGGGGGCCCGGCGCCCGGGTGGGCCCGGGGGGGGGGCGCTGGGTGTGGGAGGGGGGTCCGGCGGGCTCCTGGTCGGACCTGGTGGCCGAGGTCGACCGTGCGTCGCGCCTGCGGCTGCGTGGCCGGGTCGAGTCGACGGCACACCACGCGGAGACGGTCCGGTTGTGGTCCGAGACGTTCGCGCTCCGTGGGCGCGATGCGGCCGCCCTCGGATTCGATGCGGTCTACCGCCGGATGTGGGCGTTCCACCTCGCGGCCGTGGAGGCGGGACTCCGCCGGGGTTGGGTCGAGTCGGTACAGGTGCTCGTCACCGCGTAGCGGACCCTCGCCCGCCGCGGCGAGCCGGCGACATCCTAGAGTGCGTGCATGGGCAACATTCTCACCCCGCTCGCGATCTGGTTCGGGCGTCAGGACGCGACGCGGGAGAACTCGCATCTCGTGGTGACGGTCGACACGTGGATGTCGCGGGTGACTCGCGGCCGGATCCCCCTTCTGCGGGTGGCGGGCCTGCCGACCCTCACGCTCCACGTGCCCGGGCGCAGGAGTGGCGCCCTGCGCAGCACCCCGCTCCTGTGCGCCTCCTGGCGCAACGGCCTCGTGATCATCGGCTCCAACTGGGGTGGCGAGAAGACGCCGGCCTGGGTCCACAACCTCCGCGCGGCGGGGGAGGGCGAGGTCGAGATGTCGGTCTACGGCGCTCGACTCGTCGTGGACGTACGAGAGGTCCCGCGGGACGAGCGGGACTCGGCGTGGGCCGCAGCCGTGCGGGTGTGGCCCAACTACGAGATCTATGCGGGACGTACCGACAGACTGTTGCCGATCTTCCACCTCACCCCGAGGCTCTGACCTCCTCAGCGGCGGGCGACCATGTTCAGGGCGGTCGCGGTGAGGACCGGGTCCCCGTCCTGGTTCAGCAGGGTGACATCCGTGGTGAGTACCCCGCGGTCGGGCTTGCTCCTCGAGGGGCGGACACCGGTCGTCTCGCAGACCAGGGTGAGCCGGTCGCCCGGGCGCAGCGGCCGGACCCAGCGGAGTTCGTCGATCCCGGGGGAGGCCAGGCTCGCGACGCTGGTGAGGTAGTTGTCGGCGAACAGGCGCATCATGAGGGCGGCCGTCTGCCAGCCGCTCGCGATGAGCCCCCCGAACGGGCCCTCGGCAGCCGCCTCGGGATCGGTGTGGATGCTCTGCGGGTCGTACCGACGGGCGAACTCCACGATCTCCTCGGCGTCGACCGACTCCTCGCCGAACCGGTAGGTCGCGCCCTCCGTGTAGTCGTCGAGGTACCTGTCGTCGATCGGGGTCGCGAACTCGTCGGATGTCGTGTCGTCCATGGTGCCTCCCGGGTGCCGGTGTGTACCCTCCCAGTTAATCATCACTCACCGACTGGAGACCGCGGATGGCGTACTTCGAGCGACTGGGTCCGGGGACGTTCCGCCCGACGGATCACGTCAGCGGGGCCTGGGACTCCTCGATGCAGCACATCGGCCCCGCGCTCGGCCTGCTCGTCCACGCCGTCGAGTCCGACTGCGCCGGCCGCCGCGAGGATCCGATGGTCCTCTCGCGCCTGTCGTACGAGCTGCTGGGCGTGGTCCCCATGGACGTCGTGGACGTGAGGGTCGAGGTGATCCGCCCCGGCCGGACCATCGAACTGGTGGAGGTCACCTACGGCCACGGCGACCGGGCGGGGATTCGCCTGCGCGCGTGGTTGCAGCAGCCGCGCGACACCACCGGCCTCGCGGGGGACGGGTTCGATCCGATCCCGCCGCCTGCCGCCATGGATCCCTGGGATCCCACGACCCTCTGGCGGGGCGGGTACCTGGCATCCGCGCAGGTCCGGCGGGCCTCGGCGGGGCCCGGCCGGTCGAGGTACTGGGTGCGCACGGAGGTGCCGCTGCTCGCCGACGACGAGGAGGTGAGCACCCTCGCGCGGATGGCCGGGCTCTTCGACATCGCCAACGGGATGGCCGTGCGCGCGGATCCCGACCGGGTGCACTTCCCGAACATCGACCTCACCGCGCACCTGGTGCGGCCGCCGCAGGGGGAGTGGCTGGGGTTCGACACCCGCGTCACGTTCGGTCCCGGCGGTCTGGGTCTGACCGCCAGCGTGATCCACGACGAGGACGGTCCGCTGGGGACCGTCGCGCAGTCCTTGACGGTCCGACCGTAGGGATACCGGACGGGCGAGCGCGGCCGGCCGGGGTGGCGAGGGGGAATACCCAGTCCTCGAGAGGGCCTTACGCTGGGTGGCCGAGGTCGGCGACGAGCCGCTCGGCGAGCTCGGCGGAGGAGTTCGGGTTCTGGCCCGTGTAGAGGTTGCGGTCCACCACGACGTGCGAGTCCCAGGGATCGGCGGCCGCGGAGAAATCCGCTCCGAGCTCCTTGAGCTTGGCCTCGAGCAGCCAGGGAGCCTTCTCCGCCAGGCCCACCTGCTCTTCCTCGATGTTCGAGAATCCGGTCACCCGGTAGCCGGCGAACGGCGAGGACGCCGGATCGTCGGAGGCGGCCAGGAGTGCGGCGGGCGCGTGGCACAGCAGCGCCAGGGGCGTGCCGGCGGTGACCCGCTCGGCAAGGATCGCCCCGGAGGTCCGGTCCACGGCGAGGTCCTCGAGCGGACCGTGGCCGCCCGGGTAGAAGACCAGGTCGAAATCGGTGTGGTCGACGGCGGCGAGGTCGGCGGGGGAGTCGAGAACCGGCGTGAGGCGCTCGAGGGAGGCCTTGAGCTTCTCGAGGGTCTCCGGATCGCCGGCGCCCTCGGCGAGGCTGGCCCGGTCGAACGTGGGCGCGCGGCCGCCGGGGGTGGCGAGGGTGACGGACCAGCCCTCCCCCGTGAACGCCTCGTAGGGCGTGACGAACTCCTCCGCCCAGAACCCGGTGGGATGCGTCGTGCCGTCCGCCAGGGTCCAGTGGTCGGCGGCGGACAGGATCATGAGGACAGTGGTCATGATGGCGACCCTACGGCGGTCGGGGCGGAGCGCAACTGGTCGGGGACACCGCCGGATACCGCGTCGCGTGCGTCCGGGTGACTCGGGCATCGTCGACCCGGGTTCGCCGGCGGTCTAGGCAAAGACGCCTGCCGGTGACAAACTCAGTTCCGTGGCGCGACAGTACGGGGGCGGGTCGGGAACCGAGGCGAAGGCACGTCACCTGACCCTGGAGCAGGCCGCAGTCCTACCGGCACCGGACGTGCTGAGCGCGCTCGGGGTGTCGGGCTCCGGTCTGGCCGAGGAGCGGGCGGCTGAGCGTCTGGCGGCCGATGGCCCCAATGAGCTGCCCGGGCACCGGTCGACCGGGTGGAGTGTGCTCCTGCGGCAGTTCGCCAATCCCGTGTTGCTGCTCTTGCTCATCGCGGCGGGCCTGTCCTTCGCCACCGGGGATCAGGTCAACGCGCTGATCATCGGGGCGATCATGACGGCCAGTACCGGGCTGGGGTTCGTCAACGAGTACCGGGCCGAACGCACCGCCCAGGACCTGCACCGGCAGGTCAGCCACAGTGTGGTGGTGGTCCGGGGCGGACGGGATCGTTCCGTGGACGTCAAGGACCTGGTGGTCGGAGACCTCGTGCGCGTCGGTCTGGGATCGATCGTGCCTGCCGATCTCCGGGTGGTGGAGTGCAACGAGCTCGAGGCCGATGAAGCGGTGCTGACCGGGGAGTCGGTGCCGGTGGCCAAGTCGCCGGCACCGGTGGAACCGGGGGCCGCACTGGCGGACCTGGGGTCGTGCCTGCTGATGGGCACGGTGGTTCGCCACGGGGACGCCCTCGCCGTGGTGGTCGCGACCGGCGCGGACGCCCAGTTCGGCAGGATCGCACAGGGGCTGGGGGAGCGGGCACCGCGCACGGGTTTCGAGATGGGGCTGACGCGGTTCTCGATGATGCTGCTGTGGATCGGCGTGGCGCTCATGGTGGGGATCCTGGTGATCAACCTGCTGTTGCGTCGCCCATTCCTCGATGCGCTGCTGTTCTCGCTGGCGATCGCGGTCGGCATCACCCCGCAGCTGTTGCCGGCGGTGGTGAGTACCTCCCTGGCGGCTGGATCACGGCTGCTGGCGAGAGAGAAGGTGCTGGTCAAGCGATTGACGAGCATCGAGGATCTGGGCAACATGGACGTGCTGGTCACGGACAAGACGGGCACGCTGACCGAGGGGAGTATCACCTTCCTCGAGGCGGTGCCCGCCGGACAGGACCGGGCGGACACGCTGAGGTGGGGCCTGCTGTGCTGCGAGGCTGATCCTGCCGTCGGGGGCGCCGGGGCGGGGCAGAACGCACTGGACGCGGCGCTGTGGCAGGCCGCGGGGCCGGGAGCTCCGGGCCAGGTCGACGTGGCGGGAATCCGGAGGGTTGCCTACCGTCCCTTCGACCATGACTCCCTGACCTCCTCGGTGCTCCTGGATCTGCCGGACGGTCATCGATGGGAGACCCTCAAGGGGGCTCCCGAAGTGGTGACCTCCCGGTGCTCCCCGAACGAGGGCGAGGGGCGGGATGCGCTGGACGCGCTGTTCGAGCAGGGGCTGCGGGTGGTGGCGGTGGCTGTGCGTCGAGCGGACGGCGAGACCGAACTGGCGTCGAGGCCTCCGTCCGGGTTCCGTCTGGCCGGCTTCCTGTGCTTTCTCGATCGCCCCAAGTCCGACGCCGCCGACGCGCTCCGGGCCCTGGCGCAGCTCGGGATCGGGGTGAAGGTCACCACCGGTGACAACGCGGTCGTCGCGATCAAGGTGTGCCGGGACCTCGGGCTCACCGATGACGCCGGCATGGTCCCGGCCCTGACCGGGCACCAGGTCGACGCCCTCGACGACGAGGCCCTGGCCACCGTCGCGGCCACGACGATCGTCTTCGCCCGGGTGTCCCCGGAGCAGAAGGCCCGGATCATCCGTCTCCTGCGCGCCCGGCACGCCGTCGGCTACCTCGGCGACGGGGTCAACGACGCCCTGGCCCTGCATGAGGCCGATGTGGGGATCTCGGTGGACACCGGCACCGACGTGGCCAAGGATGCCGCCGACGTGATCATGCTCCACAAAGACCTCGGCACCCTGGCGCGGGGGGTGGTGGGCGGTCGGCGGATCTTCGCCAACACCATCAAGTACGTCCTCATGGGGACCTCGTCCAACTTCGGGAACATGTTCTCCGCCGCCGCGGCGAGCGCGTTCCTGGCGTTCCTGCCGATGCTGCCCCAGCAGATCCTGCTCAACAACGTCCTCTACGACTGCTCTCAGCTGGCCATTCCCACCGATCGAGTCGACGAGGAGCAGTTGCGCAAACCCTCGCACTGGGATCTGGGACAGATCCGCCGGTTCATGCTGGTCTTCGGCCCGGTCTCCTCGATGTTCGACTTCGCCACCTTCGCCCTCCTGTTGGGCGTTCTCAATGCTGGTCCGGAGGAGTTCCGCACGGGCTGGTTCGTGGAGTCTCTGGCGACCCAGACCCTGATCGTCTTCGCGATCCGCACCCGACAGGTCCCGTTCCTCCGCAGTCGGCCTTCCTGGGCCCTGACGGGGGCGGTCCTGACGGTTGTCGCCGTGGGCGTGGTGCTGCCGTTCACCGCGGTCGGCGCTCTGCTCGGGTTCGTGGCATTGCCGGCCCCGTTCTATGCGGCGCTGGCGGCCATGGCCGTGCTCTACCTGGCGCTGATCGAGACCGTGAAGAGCGTCTTCTTCCGGGTCGAGGCCGAGCGTTCCGCCGCGCTGCCTCAGCGTCGTCGCACCCATCCGCACCCCGCGATCGGCGTGCACAGGCGGGCCACCGGCTTCGCCGCCCAACGGGGCGCCCCGGCCCGGGTGTCGTATGGTCGTCGGCGGTCTCCGGACTCCGGGGGGAACGGACCGGGTGAGGCCGCCGCGTAGCGGTTCCGGGGGCCGGTGCCGCTTACTTTACATAATCGAACATTATCGGCGCGGCGGTCTGATAGCTGGCAGCCAGTGCCACCTGCCACGGGTAGATGCCTCTTTTGAGAATGACAAGCCCATTTGGCCCCGCTGTGCTGTTTTGATTTGGCCCCACCCTCGTGATGGGTGAGGGGTGGGCGCGCCGGTGGTCGGCGGCCCGGGCGTGTCAGGTGGTCGCGGGCTCCTTTCGGTGGTGGGCTGCGGTGGCGGCCAGGCGGTAGGAGGCGGTGCCGGTCTGGATGATGTGGGCGTTGTAGGTCAGCCGGTCGACCACGGCTGCGGCCAGTCGGGGGTCGGTGAAGGTGGTGCCCCATTCGCTGAACGGCGCGTTGGAGGCGCACGCGATCGAGGCCCGTTCCTCTCGTGCGGTGATGATCTGGAACAGCAGTTCGGCGCCGCGTGGATCGAGGTGGACGTAGCCGACTTCGTCGAGGCACAGCAGATCCAGGCGGGCATACCGGCCGACCACGCGGGACAGTTGCTTGTCGTCGGCGGCTTCGACCAGCTCGTTGACCAGGGCCGCGGTGGTGACGTACCGGACTCGTCGACCCTGCTCGGCCGCCGCGGTGCCCAACGCGATGAGCAGGTGCGTCTTGCCGGTGCCGGAGTCGCCGAGCAGGACCAGTGGCTCCCCGGCGTCGATCCACGCCCCGCCGGCCAGGTGCGCCAGGGTCGCTGGTGGTAGGTCGGGAAGCCGTGCGGGATCGAAGTCGGCGAGCCGTTTGGTGCGGGGAAATTTGGCCTCGTTGACTCGGCGCATTCGTCGGCGGGCATCGCGTTCGTCGCACTCGGCCGAGAGCATCTCGGCCAGGAACGCTTTGTGGGTCAGGCGCTGTTTGGCGGCCGCTTCGGCCATGGGTATGGCCTGGTCGCGGATGGTGGGTAGGCACAGGGTCTTGGCGGCGGCACCGATGGCGGCTTCGGCGGCCGCGTCGGTCAGCGCCGTCATCGCCGGCGGGTTCTTGGCGCTCATGCGATGGCCTCCTCAAGCGGGCGCTGGTTGGTGGTGGTCAGGAGCTGGTCGTAGCCGGCCAGTGACGGGGCGGGCCTGTGGTCGGCGGCCGACGGGGCGGCCGTGGCCGGCAACGTGATCGGCGGGGTGGCGGCCCGCCCGCAGGTGGCGCTGCGGGCGTGCACGGCGACCAGGTCGGCATCGAACACCCCGTCGGCGATGGCGGCGGCCATCCCGGCGGCCACCGCAGATGGGGTCATGGTGCGATGCAACAGCAGGACCCCGATCAGGGCGCGGGTGCCCGCGCCATCGCCCAACGCGGTGCGGGCGGCGGTCCAGAACCGCTGATGGCAAGAGGTGAACACCCCCGACGCTTTAGCGCTGGCCAGGGCGGTCGACCCGGCCAGGGCGCCGGGTTTGCGCACCAGCACCTCCAGGTAGTGGTCCAGGACCAGGTCCTCGGTGCCCTTGTGCAGTGAGCGGGTGTGCTCGGCGAGGACCTTGCCGTGCGCGGCCGGGTCGAGCACGCGGATGCTCGTGGCGCCCAGACGGACCTCGAGACGACGCCCGACGTGGCGTGCGGGCACCGAGTAGTAGGACTGGCGCACGCACACCCGCGCTTTGGCATCGACGCGGCACGACAGGACGGCGGCCACATCGAAGTCCTCGTCCGGTAGCGGCCGCAGCAACGGTAGTTCTCGGGCCGCGGCGGCGCCGACGGTCTCGGCGCGGGCGCCGATACGGCGGGCATCATCGCGGGCATCGCCGGCGGCGATGAGCTCGTTGAGTTCGGCCAGGGAGCCCACTTTCGGTACCGGGGTCAGGTGCCGGCGCCTAAACCGGCCGATCTCGCCCTCCACCCCGCCCTTCTCGTGAGCGCCGTCCTTGCCGGGCAGGCAGTAGAACGAATCGAACCCGTAGTGCGAACGCAACGCCACGAAACGGGGGTGTTCGAACCGGTCCCGGCCAAGCGCGACCCTGGTCACCGCCGGTTTGAGGTTGTCGTAGCGGATCATGCCGACAGGTACCCCGCCGAAGGCGGCGAACGCCCGGACGTGGCCGTCGAAGAACGATTCCTGGGCCTGGTTGGCGTAGGCGAAATGGAACGCCTTGAACCGCCCCAGGTTTTCCGCCGCTCCTATGTGGGTTGAAGCTCTCGGTTGAGAGCGGCGTAGTAGCTCTGCTCGAACTCGATGGGCGGGACGTAACCCAGGGACGAGTGAAGCCGTTCATTGTTGTACCACTCGACCCACGCGGCAGTGGCGTACTCCACGTCGGAGATCGTCTTGTACGGTCCGTCCCGGAAGATCGACGAGCGGATGCACTCGGCCTTGTACAGCCCGTTGATCGTCTCCATTAGTGCGTTGTCATATGCGTCACCGACGCTGCCGATCGATGGCTCGATGCCCTCGAGGGCGAGTCGTTCGGTGAACGCTACAGATGTATATTGACTGCCTGCATCCGAGTGACTGATAAGCGACTTCGGCTCGATCGGATGCCCCTCGCGGTCGCGTTGCCACAACGCCATTCGCATTGGGATCGTGACCAGATCAGCGTGCTTGGTGGTGGCCGCGTTCCAGGCCACGATGCGCTGGGCGAAGACGTCGACGACGAACGCGACGTAGACGAAACCCGCCCAGGTTCGTACGTATGTGAAGTCGGCTACCCATACTCGGTCGGGCCGGTCGGAGGTGAAGTCCCGGTCGAGGAGGTCCGGTGCTCGAACAACGTCGGGGTCGGCGACGGTGGTGTAGACCTTTTTCGCCCGCACCACCCCGGATAGCCCCAGCGTGCGCATCACTCTGTCGACAGCCCCGGGGCTCGCGGCGGCCAGGCCGGTCCGGCGAACCTCGGCGAGCATCTTGCGACGCCCATACAGGCCCGCAGGCTGCATCTTCCGGCGCCCCTGCTCATCGGGCTGCCACACCAGCTTCCGGATGACGTCCTCGACTTCGGCATCGCTGACGGTTCTGGCTGCGACTGCTCGTCTCGGCGACGTCCACTCGCGGTAGGTCCGTGCGGCGATCTGCAGGCCTGCTTTGCGCAGGCCCCGGCAGATCGACTCGACCGCATGCCCCTCGGAGCGCATCTGGTCGATGAACTCGCAGATCACCGGTTGCGGGGGTCGAGTTCCCCGATGCTCCTATGTCAAGTCTTCGTTAAGCGGCCGTCTGGAGCGCAGCGATTGGAGATTGCGGTGCTGCAGGTGGAGGAGGTGACGTGGCGTCGAGCACGGCCCGTGTTTCGTCTGCCCGCATCGCTGCGAACACCCGATCGGATATGCGGGGGCGCAGCAGGCGCAACGCCTCGGTTCGGGTCTTGCCGGAGGCGATGAGCTTGTCGAAGTAGGCGGTACCTTCTGCGCCGAGTCGCAGCTGGGTCACCGCGGCCATGTGCAGCGCGGTATTGATGCGCCTGTTGCCGCCCCGGGACAGCCTGACGCGGACCTTGTTGCCCGACCAGACGGGAATTGGGGCGGTGCCGTTGAAACGGGCGAAGGCGTCTTTGGACTTGAACCGCCTGACCCCGGCGGTCTCCCCGATAATTGTGGCCGCGCCGAGAACCCCGAGGCCCGGGACCTCGAGCAGACGTGGGTGATCCGCGCGCACCAGCTTGGTCAGGCGGCTCTCGATCTCATTGATCCGCCGAGTGAGTGACCGAATGTCCTCCAGGAGATCCCGGGCAATCTCGGCCACCGCCCCGGTGTGTTCGTAGAGTCGTGCGATTAGCTCATCCAGCAGGTGGTAGCGACGCAGTGCCCGGGACGGTATCTGCAGGTCAGGATCAATCTCGTGCAGGAACCAGCGGACCTTGGATTGCATAGCAGTACGTCGAGCGACCAGGCTACGACGATGGTCGGACAACAGCTTGATCTCCCGCGCCGGGCCGGGCAGCTCGGCCGTCGGTAGGTCATCTTCGCGCAGAGCAACGCGTGCAACGGCTTCAGCGTCGATCGGATCAGACTTGCCGTGTTCACGACCCGAGCGGCGCATACCTGCCATCAACCTGGTGTGGACTCGCACCACCTTGTGCCCTGTACCGAGCAGGTCAGCTTCCAGACGACGGGTCAGATGCCGGCAGTCCTCGACCGCAATGCAGACGCCGTCGAACTGCTCGAGCCACGCCATGATCTTCTGATGCCCAGCAGCCCGAGCCTCGACCGTGAGGACATCGATTCTCTTGCCGACCTCGTCGACCGCGACGAGCGTGTGCCAATTCTTGTGTGCATCAATTCCAATGACAGTCATCGCCGACCTCCTGATGTTGCGTGCAGTACGGCACCGCCGTTCGAGATCGGGCACGCCTCAGTGGGGCAGGACGAGCGAGCAAGCTCCTATCAGGCCACGACCTCCAACGGCGGTGCTAGCCCGGCGGAGCGGCACATCGGGGACAAGCCACCTACGGCAGCGAAGAAACGAGCCAACTCCACCGAGCCACTCTCATTCTGGTACTGACGCGAAGAAAATCGAGGCCCTGCGCATGATCTCCAGGTCCTCGGTCAGCCGCCGGTTTTCGGCCTTGAGGCGCTTGATCTCGGCGCTCTCCTCGGTGCTGACGCCGGGGCGGGCGCCGGCGTCGATGTCGGCCTGCAGGGCCCACCGACGCACTGTCTCTTTGCCTAGCCCAAGGCGGCGGCCCACCTGGTCACAGCAGGCTGTCAGTGATGCGTACTCACTGCGGTGCTCGGACACCATCCGCAGGGCCCGCTCTTTGACCGCGGGATCGATCTTCTTCGGCATGCAGCCATCCTCCTCGACTCGAAAAGGATGCGGCGGGAAACCTGGGGCGGTTCACCTTGCCCGAATGCGACAGGCGCATGCAGAACATGAATATCTTCATCACCACCCCGGCAATGGTGACGGTGAACTCGCCGAAGTCGACCTCGGCCTCCTCGGCCGGCGGATGAGTTTGAGGCACCATCACCTCTTTCGGCCCGCTGATCTCGGCGCGGAGCTTGGCCACCAGGTTGCGCACGCTCGACTCGGCCACCTCCACTCCTTCCTCCTCCATCAGGCGCTGCCACACGCGGCGAGCGGTGTGACGTTGCTTGCGCGGCGCCTCGAGGTCCTCGGTCAACCAACGCCGGATCGTCGCCTCATGCGGACCCAGAACCGGCGCCTGGCGTTCCGGGGTCTTACGTGGTGGCGGCACCGCATCGGCCAACGCCGCGCGCACCGTACGGCGGTGCACCTTGTGCCTAGCGGCGAGCGCCCGGATGGACAGGCCTTCGTCTCGGGCGTCTCGTCGGATACGTTCGAACTGCTCCACTCTCGATCTCTCCTTCAACCCCTTGCCTCTCGTGAACGTCTTTGGTCGGACGACACGAAACATAGGGTCTGATTGATCGAGGGTGGGGCCATTTCAGACCAGCACTACGCCTCCAAGTGGGGCCAATTCAGACTGGCACACTCACCTGGGGGCGTGGTGTGGCAGTGGCCATGGTGGCCAGGCCTGGATGGCAGGAGCGGATGTGGGCGCAGCTCCCCGCCGGCGGGGCAAGGATAAGGTCGTGACATGACTGCCGGTGCACGCAAGTACGACAGCTCTCGCCGGCAGCAACAGGGGCGGGAGCGCGTCCTGAACGCTGCGCTGGATCTGGCGCGGGTCAGCAGCGGGTGGAACTGGGCAGACATCACGTTCAAGGCGGTGGCCGACTCCGCTGGGGTGAGCGAGCGCACCGTCTACCGCCACTTTCCGACTCAGCGAGATCTCCACGACGCGCTCATGGTCCGGATCAATCAGGACGCACAGATCTCCTACGATGACCTGGCCATCGATGATGTGGCGGAGGTGGTCAACCGTTTGTTCACCTCGCTCAGCACGTTCGATCGAGCACTCGAGACACAGCCCAGGCCCTCTGAGGCGGCCATTGCCATGAACCGCGAGCGGATGCAGGCGCTGCTCGACGCCAGCGGGGGCGACCGTCGTCTGGCCGGCCTGCTGGACGTGCTGTGGAGCACGGAGGCCTACGAACGGCTGTCATCGGTCTGGAAGATGTCCACCGACGAGGCCATCGACTCCGTCACCTGGGCAATCGATCGCCTCACCCCGCCGGCCGACACGGCCTGAGCGCGTCGCGTCCCACTCGCGCAGGCCGCTTGCCGCGCCCGCACACCGCGGTGACGCCCGAACCGACCACCCGTCCCGCCAGTCGCTAGGGGCTGCCGACCCTGGTCGCCAGGGCGCGCCGCCGAGCGCCGTCGACCGAACCCTCGATTCGAGAAGCTGCCGCCTTACGTCTTGCTGCCGCGTGAACAGCACTAATCGTCGTCGGCAGTACCTGGGCGGTCTGATTGGCTCGCCAGGTCGTCGCCGGGGGTTGTGCGCCCTGCAGATTTCGTGTCATAGTACTGACATGAAATCGGATCTGAGGAGAGTGACGAGCGTGACGGCTGTCTATGAGCAGACGGATCTCGACCGGCTGGAGTCGGAGTCAGTGCACATTTTTCGCGAGGTGGCCGCTACGGCTGAGCGACCAGCGTTGCTGTTCTCGGGCGGCAAGGACTCGGTGGTGATGTTGCATCTGGCGATGAAGGCCTTCTGGCCGGCCCCGGTTCCGTTCCCGGTGATGCACGTCGACACCGGGCAGAACTTCGACGAGGTGCTCGACTACCGCGACGCCACGGTCGAGAGGCACGGACTTCGGTTGCTGGTGGCCAGTGTCCAGGATGACATCGACGCCGGCCGGTCCCAGGAGGAGTTTCCCGGCGCCCCCCGCAACCGTCTGCAGACCACCGCCCTGCTGCGCGGCATCACGGAGAACAGGTTCGGTGCCGTGTTCGGCGGCGCCCGCCGTGACGAGGAGAAGGCCCGCGCCAAGGAGCGGATCTTCTCGTTCCGCGACGAGTTCGGCCAGTGGGACCCGCGCAATCAGCGCCCCGAGCTGTGGAGCCACTACAACGGTCGCCACCGCAAGGGCGAGAACATTCGTGTCTTCCCGCTGTCGAACTGGACCGAGCTCGACATCTGGTCCTACATCGAGCGCGAGGGCATCGAGTTGCCGAGCCTGTATTACGCCCGTGAGCGCACCGTCGTCGAGCGCGACGGGATGCTTCTCGAGGTCAACCGCTTCATCCAGCCGACTCCGGACGAGACCCCGTTCGTGTCGATGACCCGGTTCCGGACCGTGGGTGATGCGACCTGCACCGGATGCGTGGAGTCCGAGGCCGCCACCCCGGCCGAGGTCGTCGCCGAGGTGGCGGCGGTCCGGGTCACCGAACGAGGCGCCACCCGCGCCGACGACCGCATTTCCGAGTCCGGAATGGAAGACCGCAAGAAGGAAGGGTACTTCTGATGAGCGAGATGCTCCGCATCGCCACCGCAGGCTCTGTCGACGACGGCAAGTCCACCCTCATCGGGCGACTGCTCTACGACTCCAAGGCGATCTTCGCCGACCAGCTCGACGCGCTCGAGGTCACGAGTAAGGCCCGCGGATCCGAAGCCCCCGACCTGTCACTGCTCACCGACGGCCTGCGCGCCGAACGAGAACAGGGCATCACCATCGATGTGGCCTACCGCTACTTCGCCACCCCCAAGCGCAAGTTCATCATCGCCGACACCCCGGGCCATGAGCAGTACACGCGCAACATGGTCACCGGCGCCTCCACCGCCGACGTGGCGATCATCCTCATCGACGCGCGACACGGGGTACTCGAACAGTCCCGCCGCCACGCCTTCCTCGCCTCACTGCTGGCCATTCCGCACCTCATCGTGTGCATCAACAAGATGGACCTGGTCGACTACTCGCAGGAGGTCTACGAACAGATCCGCCAGGACTTCGAGCAGTTCGCCGCGAAACTCGAGGTCTCGGACCTGTCATTCATCCCGATCAGCGCGCTTACCGGCGCCAATGTTGTCACCCGCAGCGAGGCGATGGGCTGGTACACGGGGTCCGCACTGCTCGACAAGCTCGAAACCCTGCATATCGCCTCTGACCGCAACCTCATCGACGTGCGACTGCCCGTGCAGTACGTCATCCGGCCGCACGCCTCCCGCGACGCCGGGCTCCACGACTTCCGTGGGTATGCCGGGACCGTCGCCGGGGGAGTGATCAAGGCCGGCGACGAGGTCACCGTCCTGCCCGCGGGGAAGACCACGACCGTGTCGACGGTGTGGGGTCCGGGCGGTGCCCGGCTGGAGGAGGCCTTCGCGGGCCAGGCCGTGACCGTGGAACTCGCCGACGACATCGACATCGCTCGCGGCGACATGATCTGCCGCCCACAGAACCGCCCCTTCGTCACGCAGGACCTCGACGCGATGGTGTGCTGGCTGACCGAGGAATCGGAGCTGGACCCCGAGCGTAAGTACGTCATCCAGCACACGACCCGGTCCACCCGAGCCGCGGTGGAGAAGATCGACTACCGA
The DNA here is from genome assembly GCF_937873725.1 of uncultured Dietzia sp. Classification (GTDB taxonomy): domain Bacteria; phylum Actinomycetota; class Actinomycetes; order Mycobacteriales; family Mycobacteriaceae; genus Dietzia. The sequence goes on along the minus strand of NZ_CALMYY010000112.1, from coordinate 27,968 downwards.
CTCGACGTCAACACCCTTCACCGCGACATCGGCGTGACGTCACTCGGGCTCAACGAGATTGGCCGGGTGACGATCCGCTCCCAGCAGCCCCTGATGTTCGACTCCTACCGGCGGAGTCGGGAGACGGGATCGTTCATCCTCGTGGACGAGGCGACCAATGCCACCGTCGCCGCGGGGATGATCACCGGTCCGGCCGTGCGTCAAGAGAACGTGGTGTGGCAGGACAATGCGGTCGATAGGAACGGGCGTCCCGCGCCCACCGGGGCGGCCGGCCTCACCATCTGGCTGACCGGTCTGTCCGGGTCCGGCAAATCCACCATCGCGATGGAGACCGAGCGGCAGCTGGTCGAGCAGGGACGGGCGGCCTACCTCCTGGACGGCGACAACCTGAGGCACGGACTCAACTCCGACCTCGGGTTCTCGGCCGCCGACCGCGCGGAGAACGTCCGCCGGACCGGTGAAGTCGCCCTGATCCTGGCCGACTCCGGCCAGGTGGCGGTGGTCTCCCAGATCTCGCCCGACCGCGGTACCCGGGAGGCGGTCCGCCGTGCGCACGAGGAGGCCGGCCTCCGGTTCGTGGAGGTCTTCGTGGACACCCCGCTCGAGGTGTGTGAGCAGCGAGACCCCAAGGGCCTCTACGCCCGTGCCAGGGCGGGGGAGATCTCCGGGTTCACCGGGATCGACTCGCCGTACGAGGAACCCCTCGATCCCGAGCTGCACCTGACGGGCGCAGACGGCACCGTGGAGGAAATGGCCCGACGGGTGCTGGCAGCCGTCGAGGGCATGGCGGCGACCGTCCATGGCTGACCCCGGGAAGCGGCGACCTGTCCCGACCCCGCCACCCGGCGTTCTCAACGACGACCACCGGTTCGCCGCGTGGGCGGCCGAGGCCGCCGGCGCCGTGCTGCTCGAGCTGCGTGGGTCCGGGCTCGCTGGTAAGGAGCTCAAGGACGCCGGGGATCTAGCCTCACACGAGCTGCTCATGGAGCTGCTCGCGACCTACGCGCCCGGGGACGCGGTGCTCTCGGAGGAGGGGCACCGCGGCACAGTCGGCCGTCACGACCGCCACACGTCCCGGCGGGTCTGGATTATCGACCCGGTCGACGGGACCCGGGAGTACTCGGAGCCCCCGCGCGACGACTGGGCCGTCCACGTGGCGTTGTGGCAGGACGGCGAACTGGCCGCAGGGGCGGTAGCCCAGCCGGCCCTCGGCCGTACCTTCCACACCGGTGCCCCCGGCGCGGCGCCGGGCCCCGCCTCGTCGCGGCCGCTCATCGCGGTCTCCCGCACCCGGCCCCCGGCCTTCGTGACCGAGCTGGCCGCGCACCTCGATGCGGAACTGGTCCCCATGGGCTCGGCCGGGGTGAAGGTCCTCTCGGTGGTCCGTGGGATCACCGACGCCTACGTCCACGCCGGGGGACAGTACGAATGGGACTCCGCGGCACCGGTCGCCGTGGCCCGCAGTGCCGGGCTGTTCACCAGCCGGCTCGACGGGACCCCGCTGACCTACAACCAGCCCGACGTGCTGCTGCCCGACCTGGTGGTGTGCCGGCCTGAACTCGCCCCGGCGATCCTCGCCTTCCTCGCCGAGAATCCGGGCGTCCCCCACGACCGCAAGGAGACAGTGTCATGACCCACGACTGGACCGAGAACTTTCGTCAGGCGGTCGCCGAGGCCGAGGCCCTCATCGCGGATCCGCCCTTCGAGGTCACCGAGCAGGAGCGCGCCGAGGGGTACGACTACCTCGCGGGCAACATCCGCTCGGCGATCCAGGCGGCCTTCAGCTACGACCTCGTCCACCCGGTGTTGATGAACGGCACTCACCAGTACTCGCGCCAGGGGCTGGACAACCCGGACGCGATCTACTTCAACGCCTACCTCGACGAGGGCGGGACCTACCAGGTCACCGGTACGCGGGGGACGACCTCCGACTTGTCGTTCCAGCTGATGGACGGCAGTTACAGCGCTACCGGCGCCCCGACCACGCTGGCGGCATTCGACGACCGGGAGCTGGACATCGCCGCCGACGGCAGCTTCTCGTGGACATTCGGGCCCGAGCCCGGCCTGAAGAAGGGGTCCTGCCTCATCATCCGTGAGGTGTATAGCGACTGGGTGGACGAACGCCGTGGCACCATCCGCATCCAGCGCCTGGACACCGCCGGGACCCCCCGCGTCCCACTGACAAGCGAGGGTGTCCAGAAACGTTTCGACGTGGCCGCCAAGGCGCTGACCAGCCGGATCCGTACGTGGTTCGAGTTCCCCAAGTGGTACACCTACACCCAGCCGGTCAACACCCTCACCGCACCTGCGCAGACCCCCGGCGGATTGGCGAGCCAGTACTCCTCGCTCGGGCACTACGAGCTGGACGACGACCAAGCGATGGTCGTCACCGTGCCCGTATGTGAGGAGGCTGCGTACCAGGCCATCCAGCTCGGCTCGAAGTGGTACGTCTCCACCGACTACGAGCACCGGCAGTCGTCTCTGACCGCAGCGCAGTCCCAGGCCGATCCGGACGGGAAGTTCCGGTACGTCATCTCCACCCGCGACCCGGGCATCGCGAACTGGCTCGACACCACCGGCCACCGCACGGGCGTGATGATGATGCGCTGGCAGCACATCAGCCGCGAGCTCAGCGCCGGCGACGGCCCGTCGGTGGAGCTCGTGTCCTTTGACGACCTGCCCCGGCACCTGCCGCACTTCGACCACAACCGCGTCACGCCCGAGCAGTACGCAGCGCGCATCGCCGACCGACAGGTGGGCATCGCGCAGCGGATGATCTCGTGACACCAGAAAGGATCACTGCAATGACACCCACCGGGACGAGTGACAACATCATGGCGCGCGAGCGGGCCGAGGTCGGGTCGTACGAGGACATCGTCGCCGCCGCCGTGCGCTCCACGGGGCTCTCGGACTTCGGGTCCGGCGCGCACGAGGAGGGGCTGCGGGTGATCGTCGACGATCTCAACTCGCCCGAGGCGGGGCTGACGCCACGGGGCCGCGCCTTCCAGCGCTCGGAGGTCAAGAGCGCGCTGACCGGTGTCCTGCTCACCGAGGCGGCGTTCGCGGCCCACCCCGAACACGACCGGGTCCGGATCGAACGCCCGATCTTCCTCATGGGCCTCCCACGTACGGGGACCACGATCCTGCACCGCCTACTCCACGCCGATCCGGGAGCGCAGGGGCTCGAGATGTGGCTGACCCAGTTCCCCCAGCCACGCCCCCCGCGGGAGACGTGGGAGTCCGATCCCCGGTTCGCCGCGATGCAGCGGGGCTTCGCCGCCCACCATGCCGCCTCCCCGGACTTCAAGGGCATCCACTACATGGACGCCACGGTGGTCGAGGAGTGCTGGCGACTCCTGCGTCAGACCGGCAAGTCAAACTCGTACCAGTCCACGGCGAACCTCCCGCGCTACACCGAGTGGCTCGCGGGCCGGGACTGGACCGATGCCTACGCCCGTCACCGCCGCATCCTCCAACTGGTCGGGCTCAACGATCTCGACAAGCGCTGGGTGCTCAAGAACCCGTCCCACATGACCGCGCTCGACGCCCTCATGACGGCGTACCCCGACGCGCTCATCGTCTACACCCACCGCGACCCGGTCACCTGCATCGCCTCCGCGTGCTCCCTGGCCGCCGCCGCATCGGACGGGCACTCCGAGACCTTCGTGGGTGAGACCATCGGTCGCACTCAACTCGACCTCTGGGCGACCTCCTACCAGGCGTTCCACGAAGCACGGGGCAGGTACGACCAGGCGCAGTTCGTCGACGTAGCCTTCAGGGACCTGGTCCGCGACCAGGTCGGCACCGTGCGGAAGGTCTATGAGGCGTTCGGTATGGACTGGACCCCCGAGGTCGAGCAGGCGGTCGCCGAGGCCGACCGCGAGGCCAGGCACGGCGCCGCCGCACCCCGGCACAGCTACACACTTGCCGACTACGGGTTGACCGACAAGCAGGTCCTGAGCGCCTTCGATCGCTGACCCCGGCCCGCCCGCCCCGCGATAGTCGCGGATCCACTCATCACAGGAGAACGCAATGAACACCCCCGTCGAGCCTGCCACCCAGAACCGGGCCCCGGTGCCCCCGCTACTGCAGGGAAAGGTCGTGTTGGTGTGCGGGGTGGGCCCGGACCTGGGCCGCTCCCTGGCCGTCCGGTCCGCGCAGGCCGGCGCCGACATTGTCCTCGCAGCCCGCAGCGCCGACAGGCTCAACCTCATCGAGCAGGAGATTTGCGACCTCGGCCGCCAGGCACTTGCGGTGCCGACGGACATCACCAACGCCTCCGCCCGCCACGAACTCGCCCGGGCCGCCATGGACTCCTTCGGTCACGTCGACGTTTTGATGAACGCGGCCTTCGCCCACCCGCCGTACGTCAAGCTCCTCGAAGCCGATCTGGACGAAATGCGCCAGCAGACCGACCTCAACGTCCTGGCATCAGTAGGCCTGGTTCAGGAATTGGCCGATACCCTCACAGCACGCAGCGGATCAGTCGTACTTATCAACTCCCTCGTCCTTCGTAACCGCCTGCCAGGTGTCGGCAGCTACCGCATGGATAAGGCAGCACTCCTGGCAGCGGCACGAAGCCTGTCCATCGAGTTGGGCCCCCGCGGGGTGCGGGTCAACTCTGTCGCGCCGGGGTACATCTGGGGCGACAAGCTGCGCGACTTCTACGCCTGGCGCGAGGCGAACGGGGGAGCGACCGCCGCGGAGAAGTACGCGGAGAAGGCACAGCAGACAGACCTACTCCGCCTGCCGACCCCGGACGAGATCGCCGACGCTGCAGTCTTCCTCGCCTCCGACTTCGCCAGCGGCATCACTGGGCAGTGCCTCGACGTCACCTGCGGACAGAGCCACCACTGACTCCTCGATTGCCGTCCCACGCTGGACTCAACAGACCAGGGCGGGGCAAGAGCTTGCGCCGCTCTTATCCGTTCCCAGAGACCAGTCGTCACTGTCCAAGAAAGACACGGAGTTCAGCCTTGCGTCACCGGCCCAAGACGCTGAAGCGATGACGAGCTCATTCTTGCTTCGATGGACCGGCTCTGACCGCCGAGCAGATCGACAAGGCCGCGACCGCATCGGTAAGAGGGATGTCCGTCGGCGATCGCCTGAGATTTGGGAGTGGGTCGATCCACGCTCTACCGCGCACTTCAGCGTCAGAAGTAAACGGCGCTTGTTCGTCGCGTGAGCCCACCTGTTGCGCGACGAAGCTGGTGCCACGCTCTTACGCGACACCGAAGTCGCGGTCCTTGCGTCGTGATGCCGCCGTCGGAAATTCCCGCTACGGCAAGGACGATGAGGGTTCGAGTACGCGTCAGTGAGTGCCGGTATCGAGACCATAGGGTTCTTTCGACTTTACATAAGACCTGGTTACCGGCTGGAATGGCGCCGGCCTGGGGGACCGTCTTCAGGTTGCGGTCAGAGAGCGGCTGTCATCAACGTGGCGGGGGCTAACGTGGCCGCCATGATCTGGGTATGGATACTCGCCGTGCTAATAGTCGTGCTGGTCGGGGCTGCCGTCCTGCCTCGGCGAGCCTCGCAGCCTCGCAAGGGCTTCCCGTGGTTCTGGCTGTCCTTCCCGACGGCGATGTTCTTGGTGGCCGGGTCGCTCCACATGTGGCTCCCTGCTTTCGGCGAGCCCGGTGGCTGGTGGAGGTACATGCCGCTGACGAACAGACAGGCTGTGATCGGTGTCGTGGGCACTGATTATTACTGGCTGATGCAGGCTCGTTCGGTGGGGGCATGGATTCTCCCGATACTTTCACTGACCGCGGTGGGGCTCTCCGTATGGGGGTGGAAGCGCGGCCGAGTGTGAATCGATGGCCTTGACGTACCGGGGCGACCGGACTGGGCCTTTACCCTCCGCTGATTCCGCGCTTGTCCTCGGAGAGCACGCGTGACGCCAGGCGACCGAGGAAGGGTTGAGTTTGAGCGATTTACAGCTCGACACCGCCAGCTTGTCATAATGTAGATTATCGGCACTTGGGAGAGGGCTGGGCGGGTTTCGATCCGCAGCCATCCGCACAGGGTGCTACTCCGAATGTCATGTGAGGCGGCACCGTGCCGCCCGGTAGCGAAAGGTACGACATCATGCGCGGATCGGTCGAGAACGCTTTCATGTTCATCCACAACCCTCTGGTCGATCTCTACCAATGGCTGCTCAGTGTCCTCCCGGCGGACATGGCCTGATGCCCGTGGCGGCCCGGTGCCGCCGAGCCTGCCGTGAGGTCCCGGGTCGAGCAGGGCGTGAGGACGCCTCGCGACGCCGCCCGGGGCCTCACGTCTGTGTTGCCAGCCGTCCCCCTGGCGTGGGGGGGATTCGTCACAGTGACGTTTCGGACGGGGTGCCCCCGGTGTGACGCTGCCCTCGGGTGCGAGCCCGGCCGGGGCGATCAGCGGGTGGTTCGGTTCCGCCACGCGCGCCAGGCGCCCGTGGACCACAGGGCCCACGCCACGAGGACCGGTTGGAAGAACAGCCGGATGAGCCGATCGCGATCGGTGTCGAGGCCGAACGCCGCCGTGCCGGTGACGTACTGCGAGATGTTGCCCGGGAAGATCGCGATGAAGAACGCCGCCGTCACGCCGCCGACCGCCGGACGGTAGCGCCTCGGCGCGAGGATCAGGGTCGCGCCGAGTCCGAGTTCGACGACGCCGGACGCGACCACGACGACGTCCGGGTCGAGCGGGACCCAGGTCGGGACCTGGGCCTGGAACTCCTGCCGCATGGTCGTGAGGTGACCGGTCCCCGCGACGAGCAGCGCTGCGCCGAGTGCCCACCGGCCGAGGTGCCGCACCGCCTCCCCCGCGCGGCGGCGGGCGGGTGCGATGTCGGCGGCGGGCGTCCGGGACTGCGTGTCATCATTCATTCTCGAAGTATTGCGCACAACTTAATTGTGCACAAGCGTCAAGAACGGCGATACTGGATCCATGGACTCCGATCTCCGTCTGGAAGAGCAGGTCTGCTTTGCCCTCTACGCGGCCTCCCGCGCCTCCACGTCGGCCTACCGGCACGCCCTGGCCTCGGTCGGGCTCACCTACCCGCAGTACCTCGTCCTGCTCGTGTTGTGGGAGGAGGACGGTCTGACGGTCCGGCAGCTGGGTGACAGGCTCCTGTTGGATTCGGGAACCCTCTCCCCTCTCCTGGCGCGACTCGAACATGCCGGGCTGGTCGCGCGATCCCGCTCCGCCGGTGATGGCAGGAGCGTCCACGTCCACCTCACCGAGGCGGGCGGGAGGCTCCGCACCGAGGCGGAGACGATCCAGTGCTCCCTGCTCGACAGGGTGGACATGCCCCAGGAGGACCTGGTCCAGTTGCGGACCCTCGCCCAGCGCCTCGTGGCCTCGCTCGAGGACACCGACCGGGCCGAGTACTAGACCCCCCTCAGGTGAGCCTGACTGGCTGTCGCAGGATCGTCTTGAGCCGCGCGGGATCGACCCTGCGAGGGTCGGAGAGGTAGATCTCGTGGTGGTGCCCGGACAGGACCGCGCCGTGTGCTGGGATGACCTCCTCGTGCATCCGCGCGATGACCGGGCCCTCGTCGTCGTAGGGGCCCACGTACAGCGTCTGCACCGCGGACCCCTCGGCGAACCGGGAGAACCGCACCCGCTCGCGGGCGTCCGGCACCCTCGTCGTCGTCACCTCCTCCAGCGCCGCGGAGACGAGTTCCGGTGTGATCCAGTCGGGCTGCCAGATGAGCATGGTCCACCTCCACGCGGCCTTGTCGCGTGCGGTGAACACGCGTGGGTCGTCGGCGTACCAGAGGCCCTCGAGCGGGCCCACCGTGTGGACCCGACCGAGCTCGGACCTGGCGGCCGCCCGCACGGCGTAGGACGTCGCGTACAGCGCCTCGACGGCGGTCCTGTACTCCGGCGCGCTGGAGGGATCTCCCCGACCGTCGACCATGAGGAACTGCATCGGCGGGACCTGGACGAGGTCGAACCGGCCGACCTTGCCGCTGTACAGGTCGCGGCGGTCCTTCTTGATGTCGGCGTTCGCGGCCGACCGGCTGCCGGTCATGGTGCGAATCTACTCCCGGCCGGGGGGATCGAGGGCCGGCCGCCGGCCCGCCACGTCCGGCCCGCCACGCCCGGGTTCTGAGCGCCCGGGTTCTCAGCGCCCGGGCGTGGCGGAGGTGTCCGGCCTGGGCACGTTCTGGAGCCGGAGTTGGCCCCGGGCGAGCACGGCTCCACCCTCGGCCTGGCTGATCACGACATCCCACAGTTGCTGGCTGCGCCCCTGGAACAGCGCGCGGGCGGTCACCTCGACCCGCCCGCCGGTGGACGGCCGGAGGAAATCGGTCCCGTTGTGGACTCCCACCGCGATCTGGCCCCGGTCGGCGACCGCGAACCCGGCGCCCGCGCCGCCGGCGGACTCGACGATGCTGGCGTAGACGCCGCCGTGCACCGTCCCCCACGCGGTGAGGTGGTCACCGCCGAGCTGCGCGTGCCCCCTCAGGGTCGTGGGGGTCACCTCGTCGACGACGAGCCCGGAGAGGCGGACGAACGCACTCGCGCTGTGGGAGGCGGCGTCGGGGAATTCGGTGGAATCGGCCATGGGTCCTTTCTACCCGCCGCCCGGCCGGCTACTCCCGGCCCGCCACGTACCGCGCCAGATGCTCCCCGGTGAGAGTCGAGGCATCGGCGACGAGGTCGGCCGTGGTGCCCTCGAACACGATCCTGCCGCCGTCGTGGCCCGCGCCGGGACCCAGGTCGATGATCCAGTCCGCGTGCGCCATGACCGCCTGGTGGTGCTCGATGACGATCACCGACCTGCCCGAGTCGACCAACCGATCGAGCATCCCCAGCAGCGTGGCGACGTCGGCCAGGTGCAACCCGGTCGTCGGCTCGTCCAGGACGTAGACGTCGGCCTTCTCCGCCATCTGGGCGGCCAGCTTGAGGCGCTGCCGTTCGCCGCCGGACAGGGTGGTCAGCGGCTGCCCCAGGGTGATGTAGCCGAGTCCGACGTCGCGGAGCCTGACGAGGATCTTGTGCGCGGCAGGGATCCGGGAGCCGCCCTCCCGGAAGAACTCCTCCGCGCCCGCCACCGACATGCCCAGAACCTCACCGATGTTCCTGCCGCCGAACTCGTACTCGAGGACCGCGGCGTGGAAGCGCCTGCCCTCGCAGTCGTCGCAGGTGGTGGCCACGCCGGCCATCATGCCGAGATCGGAGTAGATCACGCCGGCGCCCTTGCAGGTGGGGCAGGCGCCCTCGGAGTTGGAGCTGAACAGGGCCGGCTTGACCCCGTTTGCCTTGGCGAACGCCTTGCGGATCGGGTCGAGCAGGCCGGTGTAGGTGGCGGGGTTGCTCCGCCGGGACCCCCGGATCCCGGACTGGTCTATGGCCACCACGCCTGCGCGGGGCGAGACCGACCCGTGGATCAGGGAGCTCTTCCCGGATCCGGCCACGCCTGTCACCACGCACAGCACCCCGAGCGGGATGTCCACGTCCACGTCCCGCACGTTGTGGGCGGTCGCGCCGCGCACCTCGAGGACCCCTGACGGGGTCCGCGGGCTGCTCTTGAGTGCGACCCGGTCGTCGAGATGCCGGCCTGTCACGGTGTCGCTGGCGCGGAGGCCCGCGACGGAGCCCTCGAAGCAGATCTCCCCGCCCCCGGAACCGGCCCCGGGGCCGAGGTCCACGACGTGGTCGGCGATCGCGATGATCTCCGGCTTGTGTTCCACCACCAAAACGGTGTTGCCCTTGTCCCGCAGCCGCAGCAGCAGACCGTTCATCCGTTGGATGTCGTGGGGGTGCAGGCCGATCGACGGCTCGTCGAACACGTAGGTCACGTCGGTCAGGGCCGACCCGAGGTGGCGGATCATCTTCACCCGCTGCGCCTCGCCGCCCGACAGCGTGCCCGCGGGCCGGTCCAGGGAGAGGTAGCCCAACCCGATCTCCACGAACGAGTCGAGCGTGTGCTGCAGCGCCTCCAGCAGGGGCGCGACCGCCGGCTCGTCCACGCCACGCAGCCACCCGGCGAGGTCGGTGATCTGCATCGCGGAGACCTCGGCGATGTTCAGCCCGTCGATCCGCGAGGACCGGGCATCCTCGTTGAGACGGGTGCCGTCGCACTCGGGGCAGGTCGTGAACACCACCGCCTGCTCGACGAACGCCCGGATGTGGGGCTGCATGGCCTCGACGTCCTTGGCGAGCATCGACTTCTGGATCTTGGGGATGAGGCCCTCGAAGGTGACGTTGATGCCCTCGGCCTTGACCTTGACCGGCTCCCTGCGCAGTAGATCGTGCATCTCCTGCTCGGTGAACTCCCCGACGGGCTTGTCCATGTCGAAGAACCCAGACCCGGAGTAGATGCGGCCGTACCAGCCCTCCATCGAGTACCCGGGGACCGTGAGGGCGCCCTCCGCCAGGGACCTGGAGCGGTCGACGAGGGCATCCACGTCGAAGTCCGACACCGACCCGCGGCCCTCGCAGCGCACGCACATGCCGCCGGTGACGGAGAATTCGGCCTTCTGCCGGGTCCCGTCCGCCTTGGTCAGGGTCCCCACCCCGCTCGCGGAGGCGACGTTGAACGAGAAGGCCTTGGGCCCGCCGATCGAGGGCCGGGCCAGCCGGCTGAACAGGATCCGCAGGAGTGCCCCGGTGTCGGTGACGGTGCCCACCGTCGAGCGGGGGTCGGATCCCATGCGCTCCTGGTCCACGACGATCGCCGTGGTGAGACCTTCGAGGAGGTCGACGTCGGGCCGCGCGAGCGTCGGCATGAAGCCCTGGAGGAACGCGCTGTAGGTCTCGTTGATCATCCGCTGGGACTCGGCGGCGATGGTGGCGAAGACCAGTGAACTCTTGCCGGACCCGGACACGCCGGTGACCACCGTGAGGCGGCGCTTGGGGAGGTCGACGCTGATCGACTTGAGGTTGTTCTCCCGGGCTCCGTGGACCCGGATCACGTCGTGGGTGTCGGCGATGTGCTCGTTCACGGTGGTCCCCCTCGTCCCGTCTCCTGGGGCCACGGTAGATGATCGCCACCCGCCGGGGCGAGCGGGACCTCAGCCCCTGTCCTGCTGCTCCATCGCGGTGGCGAGCAGCCGGGCGTATCGCCGGAACTCGTCGTCGTCCCACCCCGGACGGTCCGTGGCCGCAGCCCACCCGTCGAGGATCTGGCTGTCGTAGAGGTGGCCGTATCCCTCCGATCCGCCGATCGCGTTGCCGAGGTCGGCGGTGACCTGGAAGAAGGTGATGACCGGGAGGTAGACCATTCCGGGATGGCGGCCCTTCCCCGGCGGCTCGGTGAGCCACGCGGGACGGTCGAACAGGAGATCCGGGCTCCACCACACCACGGGGTCGGTGGCGTGCTGGACGTAGAGCACGCGGGGCGGGAGCCAGGGGCCGACGTCCGATCGGTACTCGGCGGGGTCCTCGGTGAAGCGCACGAGCAGCCCGCCGGCATAGACCGGATCGGTCATGGTGGACCCGGGGTCCCGGCGGTCGACCAGCGAGCGCCAGATCCGGTTGGAGCCGGGCGGACCCATCCACAACACCCCATCCACGGTGGCCCGGATATCGCGGATTCCGGAGAACGCGGCCTCCCCCGCCTGGGTCCCCAGGCTCTCTCCGTAGATGTAGAGGGCCGGTCGCGGCCTGTCCGGCGGCAGGGAATCGCGCCACGAGACCACGGCCTCGATGAGCGATCGCCCGGCCGATTCCGACTTCTCCCGGTCGGCGAGGAAGGAGATCCAGCTGGGGAGGTAGGAATACTGCGTGCCGACGATCGCCACGTCTCCCCCGGAGAGGAGCTCGATGGCCTGCGCGGCGTACGGGTTGATCCATCCGGTGCCGGTGGTCGGTGCCACCACCACGGCGCCGCGCTCCCATGCCCGCGTGCGCTCGAGCTCGTCCACCACCAACTGCGCACGCTCGTCGTCGGTCGGCGCGGACCCGAGCCCCGCGTACAGGCGGATCGGTTGGCGTGCTTCCTCCCCCGTCAGCTCGCTCAGCCGGTCACGGCCCAGTCCCCCGCTGACGAACCGGCGGCCCTGCAGCCCCAGGTCCGCGAAGTCGACGGCCGACCCCGGGGCCCCGGATCTCTCGGGGTCGGTCGGGGCGTCGGCGTCGGGAAGGTCCTCGTCGTTGGCCGCGCTGTAGATCCGGTTGGCGCCGTCGAAGAACAGGCGCGGCACGACGCCGTGCGCGATCCCGAGCAGGAGCGCCGCCACCGCGATGATCCCGGAGATCCGGGCGGTGTACTCGCTCACGTCGACGCGGCGGCGGACGGCTCGGGCGAGCGCGCGGTACGCGGCGCGGAGCGCCCGGAACGCCATGAGGAGACCCACGAAGACCGCCAACGCCACCCAGGGGATGCGCATGTAGTCCCCCCACGGCGGCCTGGGCGACCCCACCAGGTCCGAGACCTGGTCCTGCCATCGGATGGCGGTGGCCGTGGCGGTGACGAGGTAGACCACCACGACGTAGGGGGCGGACAGGCGGGCGAAGGACAGGAGGGCGTCGCCCAGCTCGGTCAGGGTGGGATGAAGTTCGATCCGGGGGGCGACGAACCGGTGCCACGCCGTGCGCACCGCCACGCCCGTTCCGTACCCCATGAGCATCGACAGGCCGGTGATGATCCCCTGGTAGGACCACCCGCGCGGCACGAGCGACGGCAGGAGGGAGGACCACGCCGCCAGCCCCGCCACGACAAGCCCGGTGACGGACAGGTGCCAACGCTCCCACCACTCCCGGAGCGCCCGGCCGGCCGGCGTCACCGTGGTCCCCCGGCTCAGCGCAGGCGCTCGGCGCGCCTGGCCGTGGACACCAGTCCGTCCGACATGCGGGCGAGCTCGGCGGGGTCCTCCCCCTCGGCGATGGCGGTGTGCAGGTCCTCGCATGCGCACCGGAGCTGGAACAGGCGGTCCATGAGGTCGGCGGACTCCGACTCGGAGAGCACGACCGTCCCCTCGGGCAGGTCCTGCATCCGGAGCGCCTGACGTTGCTCGTAGGCGCGTTGGCGGCACGAGCGGCGGCAGTAGCGTCGCCGCCTCCCGGTGCCGCCCTCGTTCACCGGACGACCACACCACGCGCAGGAGGCCTCGCCCCGCCGCGGCGGGGCGGGCTCGGCCGTGACGTCGGATTCCACGGGATCAGGGTACCGAGGCGGTCCCCGACTGGCCTGCCGCACCGGCGCGTGGGAACATTTCGGGGGTCACCCGGCGTTACATCATCAGGCACCACAGAGCGTCGTGTCCCGGCGCGACGAACACGGCAGAAGGAGTTCGCATGGCAGTTCGAGTCCTCAGGGGCAGCCGCCTCGGTGCGGTGAGCTACGAGACCGACCGGAACACCGATCTCGCGCCACGGCGGATGGCCAGGTACCAGACGGAGAACGGCGAGGTCTACGAGGTCCCGTTCGCGGACGACGCGGAGATCCCGGGCGCGTGGATGTGCAAGAACGGCCAGGAGGGCCAGCTCATCGACGGCCCCGCCGTGGAGGTCAAGAAGGGCAAGCCGCCGCGTACCCACTGGGACATGCTTCTCGAGCGTCGCTCGCTGGAGGACCTGGAGGAGCTTCTCAAGGAGCGGATGGATCTGCTCAAGAAGCGTCGCCGCGCAGGCGCCCGCTGATCCCCACCCGCGTGTGACACGCCCCGACCCCGTCACGGGGCCGGGGCGTTCCTCGTCCGGCGGGGTGGCGGATCAGCGCCGGACGAGGGCCCGGAGCTGCCGGCGGCGCTTCTCCCAGCCCCACCGCGCCACGTTGACGGCGGCCTCGCGGAAGATCGACTCGCTCATCTTGGACTGTCCCACGGTGCGTTCGGTGAAGGTGATGGGCACCTCGACGACCGATCGGCCGTTGCCGAGCAGCCGCCACGTCATGTCGATCTGGAAGCAGTATCCCTTCGACTCGATGGAGTCGAGGTCGAGCTCGGCGATCGCCCGGGCGCGGTAGGCGCGGTACCCGGCGGTGATGTCCTTGATGCCCACACCCAGCAGGAGGCGGGAGTAGACGTTGCCGCCCCGTGAGATGACGTGGCGCCGCCACGGCCAGTTCACGACGGCGCCGCCCGGCACGTACCGGGACCCGATCGCGAGGTCCGCACCCGCGTCGACCGCCGCGAGCATCGCGGGCAGTCGCTCGGGCGGATGGCTCCCGTCGGCGTCCATCTCCACCAGCACCGTGTAGCCGCGCTCCAGTCCCCACCGGAAGCCGGCGATGTACGCGGCGCCGAGTCCCTCCTTGCTGGTCCGGTGCAGGACGGAGATCCGACCCCGGGTGTCGTCGGCGGCGAGCCGGTCGGCGACCTCCCCCGTGCCGTCGGGGCTGCTGTCGTCTGCGATGAGCACGGCGACGTCGGGCGCGGCGGTGAGCAACCGCTCCACGACCCCCGGCAGGTTCTCCCGCTCGTCATAGGTCGGAATGATCACCAGGGTCCGCGCGGACGGCACGTCGCTGCCGGGTGTCAACGGGTCGGTCACTTAGATCTCCTCGGAGTCGGTCGCGGGCCGCGGCCGGGCGCGCAGGAGCGCCCAGGCCAACCCGACGAGCCCGATGAGGCAACACACCGCCTGCGGGATGCCACCCAGTCGGGTTGCCATCGTACCGGCACCCCCCACCTCGACCTGCACCGCCAGTATCCCGGGCTCGAAGATCCCGGTCTCCTGCCGGACCGTGCCGTCCGGTCCGATCACCGCGCTGACACCGCTGGTGGCGGAGATGAGTACCGGGACATGGTGCTCCACGGCCCGGACCCGCGACATCGCGAGCTGCTGGTAGGTCATCGGCGAGCGGCCGAAGGTGGCGTTGTTGGTGGGGACGGTGAGGATCTGCGCCCCCCGGGCGACGGGCTCGCGGGCGGCGGCGTCGAACGCGACCTCGAAGCAGATGGCCACGCCCAGCTCGACCCCCGCCGCGGTGACGAGGCCGTCGCCGTCGCCGGGGACGAAGTGCCCGGCGGTCCGGGCGATGGGGAAGACGGCCTCGAGCGGCGCGCGCAGCGGCAGCCACTCGCCGAAGGGCTGGACGAACTTCTTGTCGTGTCGGTCGACCAGCCGGTCGCCGCCGTCCCACACGAGGTAGGAGTTGGTGGCCTCGGGGCCGTCCCCCACGGGCAGGACGGTGCCCACGAGGATCGGGGCCCCCAGGCGCCGGGACAGCGCGGTGATCTGAGCGCCGGCGCGCTGGTCGGCGAGCGGGGAGATGTCGGAGGCGTTCTCCGGCCACAGGACGAGGTCCGGCCGCTCGCGGGTTCCGGCGTCGACCCCGTCGGCCAGCTCGGCGGTCACCCGGAGGTGGTTGTCCAGCACCGCGCGACGCTGGGAGTTGAAGTCCAGGCCGAGGCGGGGGACGTTGCCCTGGATGATCGCGACCTCCACGGTCTCCCGCCCGTCCCCGTCCCCGGTCCCGGTCCCGACGGCGGCCCCGGCGACCAGTCCCGCGGTGACCAGCGGGACGGTGAGGAGCCCGGTGGCCGCCACGAGGGGGCGGTCTCGTCGCGCGAGCAGGATCGCGCCGACCCCGATCGAGGCGCCCAGGGACGCCACCGCGAACCCGAGCAGCGGGGTCCCGCCGAGCGAGGCGAGCGGCAGGAGCGGACCGTCGGCCTGACCGAACGCCAGCCGGCCCCACGGGAACCCGCCCCACGGCCACGAGGAGCGGATCCACTCCCACACCGACCACCAGCCGGCCACCCCGAGCACCGCGCCGACCGCGCCGAGCCCCGTGCCCGGGCCCGCCCGCCGGCCCGCCCGGGGCCGCCGCGCGAGCCCGGCCCCCAAGATCACCACCGCACCGGCCCCGAACGCCGCGAGGTAGAGGGCCTCGACCAGGGCCAGGCCCCACGCCGCGTAGGCGCCCACGTACAGCCCCACCCACGGGACCAGCAGAAGGAAGAACACCAGGCCGGCGGTGAACCCGAGGAGGGCCCCCGCGCGCGCCCGGGGTGCGGGGCCCCGTAGGGGCGAGAGGACGACGACGAAGAGGGCGATCGCCGCCGGCGCCGCCCACCACAGGTCGACGGGCGGGAACGAGGCCGCCAACAGCGCGCCGGCCGCGGCCGCCCCGGCCAGCCGCGCCAGGAGGGGCATCACTCCGCGGGGCCGGCGGGTGTGCCGTCCACCACGAGCGCCCGGAGAACGGGGTCGGGACCGGAGAGGTCGGGCATCGGGGGCACCCCGGACCGGGGATCGGTGGACCACCGCTGGACGGCGTCGTCGGCGGCGACCACGGCGAGCTCCCCCGTCCGCCAGCGGGCGAACGTCGCCGCGGCGCCCGGGGTGAGCGTTCCGGCGGTCCCGTCGCGGGCACCGGCGGCACGGCGGGCACCGCGGGTGACCGCGGTGAACGCGGCCCGCGGGGACAGGCCCCGGCCGCCGGCGACGGAGGTGAGCGCGCGCAACGCATCCCACGGCCGCAGCTCCCCGCCGTCCCGGGACGAGGCGGCCAGGGCGACGCCGGACGCGGCGATGCGCACCAGGTCGGTGCCGGCGAGGTCGTCCACCAGCGGTCGGAGCAGGAGGACGGTTCCCACGGCCGCCAACGCGGCGAGGGTGGCCTCGTCGAGCGTGCCGGACGTGCCGACGAGCACCGGCGTGCACCTCGCCACGGCGGGGCCGCCGGGCGCGGCGGCGAGGCGGGTGAGTGCGGCGGCGCCCTCGCCGGGATCGACGCCGGTGTCGACCACCACGCGGCCCCCCGCGCGGACACGGTCGGCCACCGCCCCGACCGGGTGTGGCTCGGGGAGCGCGGCGGGGACCGCGCCGCGGGCCGCGACCCGGCGGAGGTCGAGCCCCGGGGTCAGACACTCCACGAACGCCGGCGCCACCCAGTCCCCAGCGAGGTCGATGCGCTCGGCGTCCGGGAACAGCGCGGGGCCCGGGGCGTCGGAGCCGGCCCACACGACCAGCCCGTCCTCGTACGCCAGGGCGGTGGCGTCACGGGAGGCGGGAGTGAGGACGCGGCCGCCGCTGGCCAGGCATGCTGTCATGCACCCGAGTATCCCTGAGCCGCCCCGCGGCCGTCCGGCCCGCCCGGCTCCCCCGCGCCTAGGCTGTGCACCCATGACCGACTCGTCGTTCCGCACGGCCGCCCACTTCCCCGGCGGTCGGATGACGCCCGGGGACTGGAGCACGCTGGCCGGGGTGGCCGCCCGCCACGGGGGCGAGGTGGTGCTCACCCCGCGCGGCGGCATCCGGGTCCGACGGGCCGGCGGGGACACCGTGCCCCGGGACCGACTGGTCGCGGAGGGGCTGCCGCGGCGCATCGGCGATCACCGGCTCCCCCGCATCCTCGCCTCCCCCATGGCCGGGCGGATCGACGGGCACCACGACCTCGCCGACCTGCCCGAACGACTGGACGCGGAGCTGGCCGCCCGGCTCGGTGACGCCGGCCCCGCCGGCGCGACCGACCCGGCGCCGTCCGGCGCTCGCCTGCTCCTGGGTCTGGACGCCGGGGCCGGCGACATCTTGGCGCACGCCCCCGACCTGGCGGCGGTGGCCGGCGGCGCCGGCGACGCGCTCCGCGTCCACGCGGCCGGGCGCGACACCGCGGTGGGGATCGGGGCGGCCGACGCGGCGGCCGTCCTCGCCGACGTGACCGCCGAGCTCGCCCGGCGCCTCGACGACCGTCCCGGGGTGCCGGACTCCGGCGACCTGCACGACCTCGTCGTCGTGATCCTGGACGGCCACCCGCTCACCGTCGCGGTGGGGTCACCGGCGCCGCTCACCACTCCCGCCGAGATCCCGAGGGTCGGGTGGATCGACTCCGCCGACGGGCTGGTGAGCCTGCTCGCCGTGGTCGCGGACGGGGTCGTGCCGGCGCGGCTCGCCGAGTTCCTCGGGGCGGTGGACCGGCCGAGCACGGTCTCCCCCGACCGGGTGATCGGCCTCCACGGGCTCACCGAGGGGATGGCGGAGCAAGTGGTGCGCGTGCTGGCGCCGATGGGCATGATCTTCGACGCGACCTCCCCGTGGGCGGACCCGACGCGCTCAGCGTGAACCGAAGCGGCGGACCAGCCACAGCGCGGCGTCGTCCACCGACGTGACCGTGTCGGTGCCCGGCGTCGCCTCCGGCCGGTCCACCATGACCACCGGGATCCGCAGCTCGCGCGCGGCCTGCAGGGTGGCGGCGGTCGACTCCCCGCCGCTGTTCCTGGCCACCAGGACGTCGATCCGGTGGCGGGCCATGATCGTGCGCTCGGAGTCGACCCCGAAGGGGCCGCGGTCCAGCATGAGCAGGTACCGGTGCGGCAGCGGCCCGGTGGGCGGTTCCGCGCACCGGATGAGGTACGACCCGCGGGTGTCACCGGAGAACGCCACCGCGCCCCGCCTCCCCACCGTGAGCATCGGTCGGCGGAACCGCTCCCGCACGCATCGCGCGGCGGCCGCCGTGTCGGCGACCCGGATCCACTCGTCCCCGTCCCGCGGCTCCCACGGCGGGCGGAGCACCCGCAGCAGGGGCGTGCCCACCTCGCGGGCGGCCCGGCGGGCGACGTCCGAGACGTCCGTCGCGAAGGGATGGGTCGCGTCGATGACGGCGCTGACGTCGTTCGCGCGGAGCCACGAGGCCAGCCCCTCCGGCCCACCGACGTCGCCGATCCCCACCTCGCCGCGCGGCAGCCGCGGGCGGGCCACCTTCCCGGCGAGCGAGGTCACCACGTCGAGCCCCGCCGTGACCATGAGGTCGGCGAGCCGGTCGGCCTCCCCCGTTCCCCCCAGCACGAGGATCCGACCGGGCGCCGCGGAGGGCATCGGGGCGGGCGTGGGCCGCTCGGTGGGTGCGGGGGCGGGGGCGGGTGCGGGTGCGCGGGACGCGGCGGACGCCGGGTCAGGATCGGGCGGCGTCACCGGGGCCGGGTCCGCGCCCGGGGTCGCCGGGAGCCCGGGGACCAGGTCCCAGGAGCTCCCCTCGGCGTCCAGCGCGCGGGTGACCTCGTCCGCCGCGGGGTGCTGCGACGGATCGCCGGGAAGCAGCAGGACCACGCGGTCGCCGCGGGCATGGGCGCCACGCACCTCCCCCATCACCTCGGCCGGTGACACCCCGGACGTGCCCACCACCCGGGCGGTCGCCGGGCACAGGGCCAGCACCTCGGGGGCGATCGCGCCGCTCTCGTGCAGGCACGTCCCGCAGCGTGTGATGAGGCGGGTGGCGCGGACGGTGAGCAGGTCGACGGGCCCGGGGCCGACGCCGACGAGGTGGACGGTCACATTGCCCGCACCGGGCGGTCGAGCGGGGGTCACCGCGGCATCCGCCTCCACACCGGCTGCGGCACCAGCCGGGCCACCGCGAACATCACCCGCAGCTGCCACGGGATCCATACCACGCCGGCTCTCCGGGCCTGCACCCGCGCGACCACCGCGTCGGCCACCTGGTCGGGGGTCGAGGAGAACGGGGCCGGATCCATGCCCTCTGTCATCCGACCCACCACGAAGCCGGGCCTCGGGATGACCAGCGTGACCCCGGTGCCGTGGAGGGCGTCGGCCATGCCGGAGGCGAAGCCGTCCAGCCCGGCCTTGGCCGAGCCGTACACGTAGTTGGCGCGCCGGACCCGCTGGCCCGCCACCGAGGAGAAGGCGACGAGCGTCCCGCGGCGGCGCGGCTTCATCCGCTCGGCCAGCACGGTGAGCAGGGCTGCCTGCGCCACGAAGTCGGTGTGCAGGATCCGGGCGGCGGCCGAGGCGTCCCGCTCGGCGAGCGCCTGGTCGCCCAGGATCCCGAAGGCCAGCACCGCCACCGTGATCTCCCCGATCCGGGACTCGATGTCCGCCACGACGGCGGCGTGCGAGTCGAGGTCGTCGGCGTCGAAGTCCACGAACTCCACCGCCGCCGCACCGGCGTCCGCGAGCGGTGCCCCGAGGGCGGAGGTGTCGGCGCCGGGCCGGCTCGCCAACACGATGGTGCGGCCGGGCGCGAGGCGCCGGGCGACGGCCAGGCCGATCTCGCTGCGGCCGCCGAAGATCGCGACGACCTCGCCGCCGGACGCGGGCGGGGGCGACGGGGTGGCGGGGGTGGACATGCGCCCAGTCTCCCACGCAGCCGGTCGGTCGCCGCGTCGGCTCGCTGTGGCAGGCTCTGCGCCATGGCCCACACCCTGGCACAGCTCTCCGACGAGGCGCTCGAGTTCCTGGCCGAATACCATCTCGGGAGCCTGACCACACTTCGGCGTGACGGCTCGCCCCACGTGGTGGCGGTGGGCTTCACCGTGGACACCGAGGGCGGTCTCGCACGGGTGATCACCCGGCGCGGATCGCAGAAGGCGGCCAACGCGCGGCGCGGCGGACGCGCGGCGGTGTCCCACGTCGACCGCGGGCGCTGGCTGACCTTCGAGGGGCCGGTGCGGCTGCTGGACGATCCCGCGTCCGTCCGCGAGGGCGAGCGCCGGTACGCCATGCGCTACCGCGAGCCGAGCCCGAACCCCGAGCGCGTGGTGCTGGCGATCGAGGTGGACCGCGTGCTGGGTTCGGCCCAGATGTTCCTCTGACCGCGGTCAGAGGACTCGCAGACCCCGCTCGGCCGCGGTCAGAGGACTCGCAGACCCCGCTCGCCGGTGTTGAGGTCGCGGCGGCCGTCCGCCGTCACGGCGACGATGTCCTCGAGCCGGGCACCCCACGCCCCCGACCGGTAGATCCCCGGCTCGACGGAGAACGTCATCCCCTCGGCCAGCACCGTGTCCCCGCCGGGCGTGACGAACGGCGGCTCGTGCAGCCCGAGGCCGATCCCGTGCCCGGTGCGGTGGATGAAGTACTCGCCGAGCCCCGCGGCCGCCAGGTGCTCGCGGGCAGCGGCGTCGACCTCGCCGATGGCGATCCCGGGGCGGACGGACTCCCGGGCCAGCCGCTGGGCCTCCTGGAGCACCGCGTACTCGCGGGCGACCTGCGGGTCGGGCTCGCCCATCGAGTACGTCCGGGTGCAGTCCGAGTGGTACCCGCTGGCCACGGGGCCGCCGATGTCCACCACCACGATGTCGCCCTGCTGGACCACCCGGTCGGAGACGCCGTGGTGGGGGTCGGCGCCGTGGGGTCCCGAGCCCACGATCACGAACTCGGCACGGGTCAGGCCCTCCTGCTCGATCGCGGCGGTGATGTCCTCGCCCACCTGCGACTCGGTACGGCCCACCCGGAGGAACTCGCCCATGCGGGCGTGGACCGCATCGATACGCCGGGCGGCCTCGGCGAGCTCGTCCACCTCGTGCGGCGTCTTGACCGCCCGCACGTGGTCGATCACCTCCGAGGCCAGAACCACCTCGCCGTCGACGCCCGCCTGGAGCGGGACCAGGTGGAGCGCGGGCATCGCGGTGGACACGGCCACCCGGCCGGCCACCGACCCGGTGACGAGCGCGACGGCGTCGGTCCCGTCCGACCAGGGGTGGACGGTGGCGCCCACGCGGTCGGCCGCGCGCCGGGTGACGTCGGTCAGTTCGAGCGACGGCAACACGAGCAGCGGCGCGCCGCCGTCGACCGGCACGACCAGCGCGGTGAGCCGTTCGTGGGAGTCCATCCGTTCGCTGGTGAGGTAGGACATGTCCTCCCCGGAGTACACCACCACGTGGTCGATCCCGAGGTCGCGGGCGCGTCCGCGGACGGCGGCCAGGCGGCGGGCGTGGGTCTCCGGGGTGCTGGTGCTCATGCCCACCACAGTAGGACGTCGGCCGGATGCCGGGGCTCCGGCGCCCGACGCCGGCGCGGACTCCCTGGGCGACGACTACTCTTGCGCCGAGGTCGACCCCCGGCCCGCCCACGATCCCCAGGAGGCGCGATGTCCCAGGGCCCGCTCATGGTTCTCGACAGCGCCGGACTGTGGTTCCGCGCCTTCCACTCCGTGCCCGAGAAGATCACCGGCCCCGACGGCGCGCCCGCCAACGCCGTCCGCGGCTTCTGCGACATGGTCGCGGTGCTGGTCGAGGAGTACTCCCCGAGCGGTCTGGTGGCGGCCCTCGACCGCGAGTGGCGTCCCGACTGGCGCGTGGGGTTGCTGCCCTCGTACAAGGCGCACCGCGTGGGAGACGACGGCGAGGAGGACGCCCCCGCCGCGCTCGGCCCGCAGGTCGGGGTGATCCGCGAGATCCTCTCCGCGGCGGGCATCACCCAGTCGTGGGCGGACGGCGCCGAGGCCGACGACGTGCTGGCGGAGTTGGCGGCGCGCGACCGCGAGGTGCTGGTGGTGACCGGCGACCGCGACCTGTTCCAGCTGGCCTCGGCGAGCACCACGGTCGTGTACGTGGGGGCCGGGATGCGCAAGCGGCTCGCCTACACCCCCGAGGTGGTGGCCGAGCGCTTCGACCTTCCCGCCGGCGAGGATGCCCGCGTGTACGCGGACTACGCGGTGCTCGTCGGGGACGCCTCCGACGGGTTGCCGGGGGTGGCGGGGATCGGTGCGAAGACCGCGGCGGCCCTGCTGCGGGGGTACGGCGACCTCGACGGGATCGTCGCCGCCGCCCGGGACGAGCGGTCGGGGCTCACCGCCCGTCAGCGGACCGCGGTGGTGGAGTCCGCCGACTACCTCACGGCCGCCCGCGGCGTGGTCCGGCTGCGGGAGCGCCGGTTCGAGCTGGGGTTCGAGGGCAACGTGGACGGCCGCCGCGGGACCGTGGACGCCGAGCGACTGGACGCGCTCGGCGTGTCCACGGGGCAGTCGCGCGCGATCGGCAGGCTGGTCGAGGCGACGGCCCTGCTCGACGGGGCCTGACGGTCCGCGCCCCCCGGAAGCCGGACGAGGCCGCTCACGAGGTGAGATCGGACCACACCATGCTCGCCCCCGTGTGGCCGGCGTCCACGGTGAGGTAGACGACGGCGACCCCGGCGATCACGGCGAGGACCGCGCCGACGATCCCGACCCACGGCGCCTCGAGGAGGCTCAGGCGCTCGCGCAGGCGGGCCGCGGCGGTGCCGTGGACCAAGGACAGCGCGACCGCCACCAAGACCAGCGCCCCCGCCGCGACGACCGTCTGTTCACCGAGCTCGGCGTGGGCGTTCACCGCGGCCCGGTTGGTGTCCGGGAGTGTCTCGACCACGCGCTCGAGCGACTCCCCGGCGCCCTCGGCCAACTTGGCGGCCCCGGCGGCGATCAGCGCGAGGACCGGGGAGACGATCCCGATCCGCGCCCGGGCGGCGGGCCAGACGGCGTAGGCGACCACGACGAGCGCGGCCAGGGGGAGCAGGACCACGGCTGCGTGGACGAGGAGAGGATGGGCGGGCAATCCGGCGATGGTGTTCATGGGTGAGAACCTAGGCCCCCCCCGCTGAAGGGACGCTGGGGAAGGTTTTCCTCACCTCACCCGGGGTGGCCGGGCCGGGCGGACTCACACCAGGTGGTCGAGGACGACCCCACGGCGCAGCGACCCCACGGCGGACCGCGCGACGCGGGCCAGGTCCGGCTCGGCGACCTGCCCGATCTGGGCGAGGACGTCCACCACGAGTCGGGCCGACCGGACGAAGTCCCCGGCGGTGAGCTCGACCCCCTCCTGCCACGAGGCGGCGAGGATCGACGCGAGCGCGCCCCCCGACACCCAGTGGTGCATGACCGGGGCCAGCCCGGCGTCGAGGTCCGGCGTCGGGGGCAGCTGGTGGGACTCCTCCACCGCGGCCAGCTCGGCGGCGGCGCGCTCGGTCCGGGCCAGTGCGGACCGCAGGGACTCGTCCGTGGGTTCGCGCACCGCCGAGTCGCCGCGCGGGTGCGCGACCACGGTGGCGATCACCGCGGCCAGGCCGGCGGGGTCGAGCCCACGCCAGACCCCCCGCCGCAGGCATTCGGCCACGAACAGATCCTGTTCGGTGTGCACCCCGGCGAGCAGTCTCCCGGAGTCCGTGGCGCGGAGCGCGCCGTCCCGCTGCTCGAGATATCCGAGGTGCTCGAGGAGGTCGACGATCCGTCGGAAGCGGCGGGCCAGCGAGTCGGAGTCGGCGTCGACCCCGGCGGCGAGGGCGGTGGTGTCCGCGTCCGCGCGGGCCCACCGCTCGTGGAGCCGGGCGAGCCGGTCGATGCCCGGATCCTCGTGCAGGGGGTGCTGCCGGAGCGCGCGTCGGGCGGGGGCGATCCGTGGATCCTTGCGCACCGGCTTGCCCCCGGCGCCCTTCAGCCTGCCCTTGGCCTTGCCGCGCATGCCCTCCATCCGGTGGAGCAGCGCGCTCTTGGCCCGGCCGTCGAGCTTGCGTCTGCCCCTGGGCAGGTCGACCCGACCGACCGGAACCGGGGGCGCCGCGAAGTCGTGACGCCGCAGCCACCCCGTCCAGCCGGTGTCGGTCAGGCACAGTAGCGCCGGGTCCGCCGGAATGTCGGTGCGCACCTGGAGCACGGTCGCCACCATGCCGAAGCGCTTCCGACCCACGGTGATCACCGATCCCGGGGTCTGCTTGAGCATCGCGGCCCGGACGGCGTCGAGCCGGTCGTCCCGCGTCGTCTTCTCGGCGCTGCGCTCCAGCCTGCTCAGGTCGGCACGAAGCGCCATGTACTGGTCGAGGTCGGGGCCGCCGCCGGCCGCCTCGAGATCCGCGCGCAGGCGATCGCGCTCGTCCGCGCGGCGCTCGACCGCACGCGAGCGCGAGACCAGGGTGCGGTCGGTCTGGAACTGGGCGAACGACCGACCGATCAGGGACGTGGCCTCCGCGACGCCGAGCTGCTCGACCAGGTTGACCGCCATGGAGTAGTCGGGTGTGAACGCGCTGCGCAGCGGGAACCGCGGGGTGTCGACGAGGGCGGACAGCGCATCCAGGTCCAGGTCCTGCTGGTCGAGCACGACCGCGGTGCCCTTGGTGTCGATCCCCCGCCGGCCGGCGCGCCCGGTGATCTGCGAGTACTCCGCGGAGGTGAGCATGGCGTGCGTGTCGCCGTTGAACTTGGTGGTCTTCTCCAGGACCACGGCGCGGGCCGGCATGTGGATGCCCAGGGCGAGGGTCTCGGTGGCAAAGACGACCTTGATCAGCCCGGCCGAGAACAACTCCTCCACGATGGTGCGGAAGAGCGGGAGCATGCCCGCGTGGTGGGCGGCGATCCCGCCGACCAGACCCGCCCGGAACGCGGTGAAATCCAGCGCGTCCAGGTCGTGGTGCGGGACCGGGGCGCACGCGGCGTCGACGTGGGCGGCGATGCGACGCGATTCCTCCACCGTGGTCAGCCGCAGGCGGGCCCGCCGCATCTGCGACACCGCGCCGTCGCAGCCGGCGCGGGAGAACACGAAGTAGATGGCGGGCAGCAGACGCTCGTCGTCGAGCTTCTCGATGACGTCCTGCCGGCGCGCCCACTGGGCTCGGGGTCGGGCGGCCATCCGCTCGTCGTGGTACCCGCTCCGGCTCCGGCGGCGGTGGTCGGCCGCGGCGCGCACGGGGATCAGCTCCCCGTCCGTGTAGAGCATGTGGGCCAACGGAACCGGCCTGTGGTCGGACAGGACCACGGCGGTGTCACCGCGGATCTCGGTGATCCAGTCCCCCAGCTCGTCCGTGTTGCTGAGGGTGGCGGAGAGCCCGACCAGCCGCACGGCCGGGTCGAGGGTGAGGATGATCTCCTCCCACACCACGCCCCGGGAGCGGTCTCCCAGGTAGTGGATCTCGTCCATCACCACGCAGTCGAGGTCGTGGAGCGCCGGGGACCCGGAGTAGATCATGTTCCGGAGGACCTCGGTGGTCATCACCACGACGGGGGCCTCGGGGTCGATCGAGTGGTCACCGGTGAGGAGACCCACGTTCTCGGGTCCGAAGCGCGCCCGGAACTGCCGGAACTTCTGGTTGCTCAACGCCTTGATCGGCGTGGTGTAGAAGCATCGCCCGCCGCCCGAGAGCGCGCGGTGGGCGGCGTACTCGCCGACGAGGGTCTTGCCGGACCCGGTCGGGGCGGAGACGAGGAGGTTACGCCCCGCGTCGAGTGCGGAGAACGAGTCGAGCTGGAACGGGTCCGGGTCGAAGCCCTCGGCGGACAGGAACGACTCGAGGAGGGAGTCCGGGTGGTCCGGGTCAGATCGTGTCGTCATACGCCGCCCCACCCGAGGGAGCCTGGAGGGGCTGCGTACCTCCGAGCGGCGCGGGCGCGGGGAGCGGTCCGGTGGATCGGACGGCATCGGATCCCTCGAGGCCGTCGGCGGGTGCGATGGTCGACGCGGACTCGTCGTCCACGTCGAGCCACTCGGCGCGGTCCTTCTTCCGACGCCTGTCGTGCAGGCGGGCGAACTGGATGGACACCTCCACGAGCACGCACACCGCGACGGCCAGCGCGAGCATGGAGAACGGGTCCTGTCCCGGGGACGCCACGGCGGCAAAGACGAAGACCCCCATGACGATCCCGCGCCGCGACCTGGCCAGCACCTCGTAGCTGAGCACCCCCGCGACGTTGAGCATGGCGATCAGGAGGGGGATCTCGAAGCTCACCCCGAAGATCAGGATGAGGTGGATGAGGAACGAGAAGTACTGCGTACCGGACAATGCGGTGGTCTGGACGTTGTCGCCGATCGAGAGCAGGAACTCGAGGGCGTGGACGATCACGACGTAGGCCAGGACGGCACCGCCGACGAACAGCAGCGCGGCGAGGATCGTGAAGACGATCCCGTAGCGCTTCTCGTTCCGGTGCAGCCCGGGCGTGATGAACGCCCAGAGCTGGTAGAGCCACACCGGGCTCGCGAGGACGATCCCGGCGGTGGCGGCCACCTTGAGCCGCAGCATGAACTGCTCGAACGGCCCGGTCGCGAGCAGGCGACAGTCGTCCCCGTTGGCGCCGAGCTGCAACCGGGCGCCCGGAGGGATGTCGCAGTAGGGTCCGGTGAGGATGCTGCCGAGGGAGGGGACCCCGAGGAATCCGCTGCCGTACCACCAGAATCCGAATCCCAGGGTCAGCACGATCGCCCCCACGGCGATGAGCAGCCGGGTCCGCAACTCGTAGATGTGCTCGAGGAGCGGCATGGTGCCGTCCGGGTTGCGGGGCCGGCGCCTGCGCTTGGACAGCACCCGGCCGGCGCCGCCCTTCCGGGTGGCGCCGGCCTTCTCGGTCCCGGTCTGAGTCATCGGCGAGGCGGCCTACTGCCCCTGGGTCGACCCCGCGCCGCCGTTGTACGGGGCGGTGGGATCGGTGTGCTGCTGGGGCTGCTGGTACGGCTGCTGTGGCGCCTGCGGATAGCCCTGGGGCTGGGCCTGGGGCTGCTGCGGAGCCTGCGGCTGGACGAACTGGGCGGCGTTCGGCTGGGCCACATTCGGCTGGGCCGCATTCGGCGGGGTGACCGGCGGCAGGGCCTGGGGTGCGTCCCCGAGCGGCTTGTCGTCGTTCTGCATCTCCTTGATCTCCGACTTGAAGATGCGCATCGAGCGACCGAGACCGCGGGCGGCGTCGGGAAGCTTCTTTGAACCGAAGAGAAGCAACACCACCGCGAGGACGATGAGCCAGTGCCAGATGCTCAACGCACCCATGTCAACCTCCGTTTGTGTGACGACTCGACCATGCTAACGCAACGGGCCCGGCGGGCGTCGCACCGGTCGGGATGGGTAGGCCGATGACCTGCGCGTTCGCCCGCGACTCAGGGCTCCGGGGCGGGCTCGTCGGCCGAGTGGTAGAGCTCCAGGCCGGCGCTCGCCCGGGCTGCGATCTCCGCGGCGAGTCCGGGATCGGCGGGCGTGACCACGTCCGCGTGCCCGAGCAGGAATCTCAGCAGCCACGCCCGGTCGTGGTAGGCGATCACCACGTCGAGGTCGCCGTCCGGGCGCCGGGTGACGTCGTGGAACCCGAACTCGTCGAGGAACCACGCGGCGGAGGCGGGGACGACCGCACGCTCGAGGCTCGTGTCGCCCTCGCCGTCGTCCTGGGGTTCCGGTCCCAGCGCGCGGCGCGGGCCCACGTCCTCGACCCCGCTCATGCCCACCGGGGGCAACCTGACGCTGACGATTCTGAACAGCCGCAAGCCGCGCATCTATTTCAAGGACAGCGCCAACACGGTCTTCGTCAATTCGGCCGTGCTGGCCAACGCCTTGCCTACGGGGGCCCTGCGGCTGGTGCGGGGGGGCACCCTGGTGGCCGGGTACTTGCGGGTTGGTGTGAGCCGGACGCAGGAGGCACG